>JARRQO010000132.1:0-6345 GCA_037381685.1 Deltaproteobacteria bacterium
AGGTGAAGAATTTCATGGGGTCCTTTTTAGACCTCCTGCGTTGCGGTCTCCCCGGCGCAGATGCCGCAGCGGCTGCAGATTTGCGGGCGGCAAGGCGGGGTTTCCCGGCCTTTAAGGGCGCGCTGGTATTCTTCCCAGAGGTAAGTCTTTTTCAGGCCGTGATCGATGAAGTCCCAGGGGAAGAGTTCATCGGGCCGGCGCTCTCTGAGGGTAAAGAAGTCGGGATTGACCGGGCTTTCTTTGAAGGTTCGGTTCCAGCCCCGGCTATGGGCCGCGAGGAGAATATCGGCCACCCGGCGGTCGCCCCGGGCTAAAAGGGCCTGGACGTAGGCCCATTTGGGCAGGTCGGTGTGCACCCGGACGGATTTGACGCCATGAAATTCCCGGCTGATCAATTTCAGGCGTTTTTTTAATTCGGAGACTTCTTGGGCGGGCACCCACTGGAACGGGGTGAAGGGCTTGGGCACGAAGGACGACAGGCTCAAAGTGATGAGGCCCAGGCGCTTTTTGCCCAGGCTGGATTTGGTGACCACGTGTTCCAGATGCCGCACCAGGCGGGGGATGCCGGCTATGTCGTCCAGGGTCTCGGTGGGGAGGCCCACCATGAAATAGAGGCGCAGTTGCGGGATGCCGGCGTCGCTTAGGGCCACCGCGGCGCGATCCAGGTCGTCCGCGGTGAGGCCCTTATTTAAGACCCGGCGCAGGCGGTCGCTGCCGGCCTCCGGGGCCAGGGCCACGCTGCGCACGCCAGCAGCGGCGAGGAGGCTAAAGAGCTCGGCGTCGGCGGAGTCGGCCCGCAGCGAACTGATGCCCAGGGTTCCACCTTCGGCCAGAATTTTGCGGCAGAGGTCCTTGATGGCAGGATGGTCACTGACCGCCGCGCCCACCAAGCCGATCTTGCGTTTGGCCATAACGGCCTGGGCTGTCTGGGTCCAGAGTTCCTCCTGGGGACGTTCCCGGGGTGGCCGGTAGATATAGCCCGCGGCGCAGAAGCGACAGCCCCGGGAGCAGCCCCGGCCGGTCTCCACGAGAAACATCTCGCCCCATTCGCTCTGCGGGGCCAGGAGGTGGCTGTGGGTGGGATAGGGGGCCAACTCCGGCAGGTGGGGGGCCGCAACCCGTTCCGGGAAGCCCGGCGCAGCCTCAAAGGCCGCCAGGGTGCCGTCGGGGTGATAGCGGGGAGTATAACCCGCGGGCACGTAGGCCCCGGTAATGGCGCCAGCCAGGTCTTTAAGCAGGGCAAACCGATCCGGGGCCGGGACTGCGGCGGCCAGAAATTCGAAAAAGGGCACCGCGCCGGCTTCGCCTTCACCCAAGAAAAAGGCGTCCACAAAAGGGGCCAGGGGCTCGGGGTTGAGGAAGGTGGCCACTCCGCCGGCCAGGACCAGGGGGTCGTTAAGACCGCGCGCCGCGGCCTTCAGAGGGATGCCGGAGGCCGCCAGGAGTTGCAGGATATAGGGATAGTCAGCCTCAAAGGAGACGGAGAAGGCTACCGCGGCGAAATCTTTTAAGGGCCGCTGGGACTCCAGGGTGAGGATGGGGGTGCGGCTGCGGCGGTGCTCTTCGAACTCCTCCGGGGTGGGCAGAAAGGCCCGCTCACAGATCAGACCCGGTTGGGCGTTGAGCAAGTGATAGATGGCCTGGAAGCCTAAATTTCCCATGGCCACAGGATAGATTTGCGGATAGACCAGGGCGATGGGAAAGCGGGCGCCCCATTCGCGCACAGTGGCGCCCTGTTCCTGGGAAAGGAGTTGCTTTAAGCGGGCTTTAATTTTAGCGGACATAAGAGTTGAGTTAACGAGGTGAGGATATGGCGGGCGGGGCTCGCCTTATATACTTTATTAATCCTTAACGATCATGAATTTTTTGGAATTATATGACAAGATATTAAAATAACAAATAAATAACCTCCAAAAGCATGGTGTTTTTGGCGCAAACGGAACGTCTGTGGCACCGGGTTTATCGATACATGGTTAAAAAGAATTTTCCCCTACCCAAGCAAGAGCTTGGCTAAAAAATTTGCGTTCCCAAGCTGGAGCTTGGGAACGAGTCGGAGTCCGCCTCACCTGAATAAAGACGGGGCGTGATAACTCACGCCCCCACCTAAAACCAAAAACCCAGAACCTAAAACCTGTATTTAATCCGCCTTGCGCAGAAACGGCGGGGTATCCAGTTCGTTTTCCTCGTACTGCAGGTCGGGGTGGACGATGAATTTCTTGGCGGCCACTACGCCCAAAGGTTGTTGTTTCTTGGCGCCATCTTTGGCGGCTTCCTGGGGCCGGGCGGGGGGTTGTTCGGGGGTGCGCAAGATCGTGGGGATTTCCAGATCCTCGGGCTGGCCCGAAGCCTGAGACCAGGCGGCCCGTTCGGCTTCGGCTCGCTTGCCGATGCCGGTGGCGATGACCGTGACCCGAATCTCTTCCACCAGGGACTCGTCCCAGACCAGGCCCCATTTAATGATGGCCTCTTCGTGAGCCTCTTCCTGGACGATGCCGCAAATTTCTTTCAATTCTTCCATGGAGATGTCGGGAGCGGAGGTGATATTGATGAGGATGCCCCGGGCGCCGCGGATGGAAATGTCTTCCAGGAGGGGGCTGGAGATGGCTTTATGGGCGGCGTCGGAGGCCCGGTTGCCGCCGTCGGCAATTCCGGTGCCCATAAGGGCCATGCCGCGTTCTTTCATGACCGTGCGCACGTCGGCGAAATCGACGTTGATGAACCCAGGTACCATAATGAGATCGGAAATGCCGCGCACGGCAAAGCCCAGGACTTCATTGGCCATGCCAAAGACGTCCTTGATCCGGGAGTTCTTGGAACTTAAGGAGAAGAGGCGGTCGTTGGGGATAGTGATGATGGTGTCCACTACCCTGCGGAGCTCCTCAATGCCGTTTTCTGCCAGGCGGCGCTTCATCTTGCCTTCGAATTCGAAGGGCTTGCTCACCACGGCGACGGTCAAAGCCCCCAGGTCCCGGCTAAGTTCGGCCACCACCGGGGCGCCGCCGGTACCGGTGCCGCCGCCCATGCCGGCGGCAATGAAGACCATGTCAGCCCCCTGGAGGACCTGCTTGATGTGCTCGGCTTCCTCGAGGGTGGCATCTTTGCCCACCTCGGGATCACCGCCGGCCCCCAACCCCCGGGTGACATTGGGACCCAACTGGATTTTAACCGGGGCCATGCTTTTCTCTAACGCCTGACTGTCCGTGTTGGCGGCGATAAAATCCACCCCCACCATCTGGGAGGCAATCATATCATTGATGGCGTTACCGCCGGCGCCACCGACTCCTAAGACCTTGATTTTAGCTGATAATTCGTTGGGGACTAATTGGATCTTCATATGGTACCCCCCTTAAAATCATGATAGCACGTTTCCATAAATCATACCACTTCCCGGAACCATTTTTTGACTTTGGACCAGACGCCGCCTGAGGAGCGCGAAGCTGCCCAACGGTTGCCGCCGGACCAGCGGTCGGGAGCCCGCTGCGCCTTTTGTTGGGACCGGAACCCATAGAGGACTAAGCCGACGCCGGTGGCGTAGCACGGGTCATGAATGACATCGATGAGGCCGCTGACGCCCATGGGATAACCGATGCGGGTGTGCATATTGAAGGATTCCCCGGCCAACTCGGCCAGGCCGTCAACCAGAGCCGTGCCGCCCACGAGCACCGCGCCGGAATGGAGGGGATGGATGAACCGGGCCCGCTGAATCTCTTTGCCCAAAAGATTCAGGATTTCCGCCACCCGCAGGTGGATAATTTCAGCCAGGCGGTTGCGGGGCATGGTTTGGGTTTCCCGGCCGGTGAGGCCCGGGACCTCCAAAAGTTCATTGGCATCGGGCAAGGCATTGAGGCAAGCGCCAAAATGTTTCTTCAGTTCTTCGGCGTGGTGCAGCGAGGTAGGCAACCCCACGGCAATGTCATTGGTGAGATTATTGCCCCCCACCGGCAAGACGAAGTTGTGACGCAGGGCGTTTTCAGCAAAAATGGCCAGGTCCGTGGTGCCGCCGCCGAAATCGATCAGCGCTACTCCCAGCTCTTTTTCCTCGTCGGTGAGGACCGCCTCTCCCGCAGCCAGACTCTGGAGGGCGATGCCATTCACCTCCAGGCCGGCCCGGTTGGCGCATTTAAGGATATTATTGAGGGTGGTGACGGCCCCGGTGACGATGTGAACCTTACATTCGAGACGCACGCCGTGAATGCCGATGGGATCTTTGATGCCGTCCTGGCCGTCTATCAAGAAGTCCTGGATCAAAGTGTGGATGACTTCCCGGTCGGAAGGGATGGCGATGGTGCGGGCGGTCTCGATGACCCGGTCCATGTCCGCAGGGGTTACTTCCCGGTCCTTGATGGCAATGATGCCCTGGCTATTGATGACTTTGGTTTGGCCACCCCCGACCCCGGCGTAAACCGAGCGGATTTCGCAGCCGGCCATGGTTTCGGCTTCTTCCACGGCGTGGCGGATGGCCCGCACAGTGTTTTCAATATTGACCACAACCCCTTTGCGCAGCCCGCCGGCGGTAGGCGCGGACCCCAGCCCCACAATATCCAGCTGTTGGTCCCGCACTTCCCCCACCACGGCGCAAATCTTGGTGGTGCCGATGTCCAATCCGACGATCAACTCTTGAGGCACAGTTCTATCCTATTGATTTTGAGTATTTTCCGTCCCCTTCAAGGTGACCAGCGCCCGGCGGGGATAACTGAGGTTGATACGGCCAACTCTGGCCAATAATCCCTTCTGCACTAATACAGGCCACAGTTTGGCAAATTTATGCAATTTTTTCGCATGGTTGTCCAGGCCAAGGTCCAGGGGGGCCCCAAGACCATTGGCGTAGAGAGTAAATCCCCGTTCCGGGTCCACATGCACCTCGGAGATATTTCCCAGATTAAGGGGAGGCAGGGTTTTTTTCAGCATATCCAATAAATGAAAGACCTGGGCCACTACTTTGGGCAAGGCCTCGTCCGGATGCCGGAACTGGTCCGGCCCCAAGCCGGTAATAACTGGAAAGTTATGGGGATCTCCGGGAGTCAGGGGTTTAAAAAGCATCCCTTGCCGATCCACATAGCGCAGTTCTGCGCCGATCTGGACCAGGGCCACGGGCTCACGTTCCTGAATCAGGATATGCAGGCTGTTGGGCCATTTCCTGGAAACTTCAGCCCTGGCGATCCAGGGATGGGCCATTAAAGAATGCTCCACCTGGCCCGGACGGATAGCCAGGAGACTGGCGCCCGGGGTCACCCTGGCCTGCTGCAGCACCACGCTGCGGCTGAGCCGCTTGTTCCCGTCAATCTCGATATGATTGATATCTTTAATGCAAAACACGGAGCAGGTCAAGAGTTGATGGTAGCCCACCAACAGACCCAGCGAGAGACCTGCCAGGGTCAAAAAGGCCAGAATCCAGGCCAGGCCTTTGAGCCGAGTGCGGCCGGAGGACCCCTGTTTCCGGTTGCGCCGATAACTGTTTTGGGAACGCCCCCGGGACAGAAAGGACTTCTTACGCACCGGGCGCTGGGGGACGAGACGGGAGTTATGGCGCGCGGTGGTTTTTTTCATGCCAGACCTGTTTTCAGTCTACCGCCTGGTTTTTCAGGCGGGCCAATAGTTCTTCGCCGGTTTTCCAAATATCCCCGGCTCCCAGGGTCAGGAGCATGTCGCCGGGGGTGAGATGTTGGAAGATATAATCGGCCTTTTTGGTATTTTTTTCAATAAAATAAACTCCGGGGTGGCCGGTGCGACGGACGCCCTCATAGACGGAGCGACCGGAGACGCCGTTGGTGCATTTTTCCCCGGCGCTGTAAATTTCGGTGATAAAGACCATGCCGGCCTGGCTGAAAACAGGGAAAAATTCCGGCAGCAGGGCCTGGGTGCGGCTGTAGCGGTGGGGCTGGAAAGCCACCACCAGCCGCCGCTGGGGAAAGGCCTGGGCCAGGCCGGTTAAGGTGGAACGAATCTCCGTGGGGTGGTGGCCGTAGTCATCCAGCACCAGGACGCCCCGGACTTCGCCCTTGACCTGACAGCGGCGATGAATCTGGCCCAGATTGCCAAGCCCTTGCCGCCAGGCCTGGAAGTCCAGACCCAACAGGTGCCCCACGCCGCAGGCAGCCATGGCGTTGAGGACATAGTGGGACCCGGCCAGGGGCAGGGTGATGGCGCCCAGAGCTTGCCCCTGGCGCCACAGGCGGAAGCGGTATCCCAACCCCTGGGGCGACAGCTCGGTGGCATAAAAATCAGCCGTTGGCTGCTTGAGGCTATAAGTAAGGATTTCGTGGGGGTAGCCTTTAAGAAGTGGGGCCAGGTGGGGGTCGTCGGCCCAGGCCACCAGCCGGGCTCCCGGAGGCAGACCCTCGAGAT
>JARRQO010000133.1:0-6329 GCA_037381685.1 Deltaproteobacteria bacterium
TCTACCACGCGCTGCCGCTCTTTCTTCGGCAGGCCCTTGAAGGCCAGCCAAAAGACTTCCGCCTGGGCTTCTTCTGCGATCATTTCATTGCCCTCCATTCTTCTTCCGTCATGTTAAGACAAGCTCCTTACCCTGTCAAATTCTTTCCCGATTCCAACCCCTTTCGCCTTTTCCACTGCACTCAGGCTTTTGCATAAAAAAGCCCGAGAACGGACCAGGCTTTCTGACTCGTCTGCATTTCTCAGGCCGACCTGTGAGAGCTTTACTTCCCTTGCTTATTATATTTTGCCTGGGCCCTCCGGATCACATTGATTTCTTTCTTTTTGGCCTCATTGATATCATTAAACTGCTCGATTCTTACCGTGGCCCCTGGGACTTTACCCAAATGTCCGGCGAGCCTTTCCCTCACATAACCCCTTTGGGCAATCCCGATATAATTCGGATTCCCAGCCGCAGTCTCAATCCGATAGAGCACCGGCTTGTCGTTGGGAAGTTGATCAATGCCTTGTTTGTTGTATTTAACCTTTTTCGTGCTCATGGTCTTGATCCTTCAGCGGCTAGGCCGCTTTTTCTTCGCTGAAACCCAGGTCTCTGATCTTGTTCCTGAGATCATAACCCCTGCCTTCAAACTCCATCCCCTCGGCCTCATATTCGCCTTGATACTGCTCATCCAGTTTAACGTGGGGGCCGCCGGGATAATGAATGGTCTTCTTAGCCTCACTCTCGATATAGCGCTTCAAGGCCTCATTGATCATGGTCTGATAATTGCCGCCCCCGGCCTCATTCACCGTCTGCCGAAACCAATTCAAAATTTTAGTATCAATGCGGATGGTAATCCGCGTCTTCCGCGGGTCCGGAGGAATAACCGCGCCTCGTTTCCCCTTGCTGAAATCATCTTCTTCTTTGAGCATATTGTTTTTCCTGTTTTCTACTGGCCTTCCAGGCCGATATTAATCTGATTTTTTCGCCTCGATAAGTATAAACCACTACCAAGAGCCTTCTCAAAACATCCAGGCCCAGGGTCTTAAACCTTTGCTCGCCTTCGGCACCAAAATCTTCTATCGTTATTGCGTTTTCATCTTCAAAGACTCCCCACGTATCGGCAAAATCAACTCCATGCTCCCTAAGATTTTCCTCCGCTTTGCCTGGGTCCCATTCAAATTCCACAATGAGAGTGTATGTACAATTAAATTATTTGTCAAGCTGAAATTGTATGTACATAATTTAACCCCACCCTGCTGTCAAATTCTTTCCCGATTCCAACCCCTTTCGCCCTTTCCCCTTTTCGCCCCCACGAAAAAAACCCGGAGACCAGGTCCTGGCCTTCCGGGTTAGCCCGTAGCCCGTAAGGCGGGAAAGCGCCGCGCATCCCCCCTTTATGTCTTAGCTCTCCCGCTCCGCCAGATATTCTTCCAGAGACCGGGATTCTGAAAGAGGAAGTTTTATACCTTCCCCCCCTTTTTATCAGTTCGCCAGGGCCTTTTGGGCCTTAGGGACGGTATCTTCCGGCTTCACCCCGTACCAGGCCTGCACGATCTTGCCGGAGGCGTCAATCAAAAACGACGAGCGGATAATCCCCTTAGACTTCTTACCGTAACTGGTTTTTTCCCCCCAGGCGCCGTAGGCTGCGGCTACCCGGTGGTCCGGATCAGCCAGGAGCGGAAAGGCCAGGCTGTATTTGTCGTCAAATTTTTTCTGTCTGGCCGGCGGATCGGGGCTGATGCCCACCACGGCCAGGCCCAGGTCGGCCAAGGCCTCTCGAGCGTCCCGGATGCTGCACGCCTGGCGGGTGCATCCCGGGGTGTCGGCCTTGGGGTAAAAGTAAACCAGGAGTTTTTTACCGCGAAAATCCGCCAGACCGACCATGCGGCCGTCTTGATCGGGCAAGCGAAACTCCGGGGCGGCATCCTGGGGACTGAGTTTGGTCATAAGGTGATCTCCTTTCAGGGAACTTAGGGGCAGGATTATTCTCCTCTGCCGGGCCATCATCGGCCGTTCAGCGGGTTGGGTTTGGCATAATATGTAACTATTCGTTTCGGTCTGGCAAGGGCGTTTGCCTCCTGAAAAGACATATGATAAAAATATTATGCCTACTCAGAGGGAGTCCCATGCCCCGCCTGCGCTTGCCATGGTCCCACCGACTGCGGTCCGCCTTGGAGATCTTCCAGGAATATCGCCGAAGCAATCTGGATAATGTCACCGGGCAGCTTGCCCTGCACCGGAAATTGGGTGCATTGATCTGGCAGTATGCCGGCCGCGATCTGAGCCGGTTGAAGGTTCTGGAAATCGGGTGTGGCCAGCGCGCGGTCCAAACCATGTTGTTCACGGCCGATGATATCGAAGTAACCGGTATTGATACCGAAATAGCCACTTTTGTCTTGGGGCCGAAGGCCTTTTGGCGGATTGTCCGGGTCAATGGTCTGGAACGGGCGGCCAAATCTCTGGTCAGGCATGTTTTCTTTGACGCATCTTTCTTTTCCCAGCTTTCCCGGCGGTACGGCAAGGCCCTCCCCCTAAACGGCGTAGACGTCCGCGTGATGGACGCCGCTTGTCTGGATTTTCCCGATGATGTTTTTGATGTCATTTTTTCCACCCGGGTGTTCGAGCATATCGCGGATGTGCCCGGGGCCGTTGCGGAGGTTAACCGGGTTCTGAAGCCGGACGGATTTGCCTGGATTAACATTCACCTGTTTCCCAGTCTGTCGGGCGGGCACCACAAGGAGTGGACCAATCCTCGGGCCGGGGACTCCAAAAAAGTGCCGCCCTGGGACCATCTCCGGGAGAATCGCTATCCCGCCGATGACTCTTTGAACCGGCTGAAGTTGGCAGACTATCGCCGGATCTTCGGGGAGCGGCTAAACGTGGTGGGAGAAGAACTCGTCACCGAGGGGAAAGAGATCTTGACTGCCTCGTTAGAGATGCAGTTAAAGCAAAAGGGGTATTCAAGGGAGGATTTGCTCACCCGGGAGGCCGCGTTCCTGTGTCGGAAGCGCCGGAGTGGGCCTGGAGGCCCCGGCGGGTGATCTTCCGGCAACTTGACACCCAAAATCCAGGAGGATAAATGATGAAAGCCAAGATAGGATTCATGGGTTTAGGGATCATGGGCACGCCCATGGCCGCCAATCTGCTCAAGGCGGGCTACCCCGTCATGGTGTATAACCGCACGCCCGAGAAGGCCGATCCTCTGGTGAACCAGGGGGCCGGGCTGGCCTCGACGCCCAAGGCCCTGGCCCAAGCCGCGGAAGTAATCATTGCGATGGTCACCGGGCCGGAAGCGCTGGGGGATCTCCTCTGGGGGCCGGACGGGGCCGGCGGCGCCTTCAATCATGGGAAGGTTTTTATCAATATGAGTTCGGTGTCGCCCCGCTACACCCGAGAGCTGGCCCGGGAACTGGAACCCAGCGGCGTTACTTTTATCGACGCGCCGGTGTCCGGCACCAAAAAGCCCGCGGAAGACGGCACCCTACTCATTTTGGCCGGCGGCCCCCGGGACCAGGTGGCCGAACTGGAACCGCTGCTGTTGGCCATGGGCAAAAAGGTGGTTTACTGCGGGCCCGCGGGGCAGGGCTCCATGATGAAGATGTTTATCAATTTGCTCCTGGGGATGATGATGGAGGGCTTTGCCGAAGTCCTCAACTTCGGCCGGGTGGGGGGACTGTCTGTGGAGGCCATGCTGGATACGGTCTACTCCGGCCCCCTGAATTGCGCCCTGTTTCAGATGAAGGCCCCTAACCTGCAAAATCAGACCTATCCCACGGCTTTTCCTTTAAAACACATGACCAAGGACGCCAAGTTCGTGGTGGATACGGCCTTTGAGCTGGGGGCGCCGGTGCCCGCGGGGCAGATGCTGCTGCACCTTTATCGCACCGGGGTGGCCCAGGGCTGGGGCGATGAGGACGTCAGCGCTATCGCCCGGGTGCTGGAGCATCTCAGCCCCAAGGCCTGAGGAGCAAGGCGCCGGAGAGGATAACATCGGCTCCCGCCTTCGCCATACAGAAAGCGGCTGTTAAAAACATGCCCTAAGAATATCCGCTTGCCGGGGCCGGATTTCCCGGTCCCGACACCCAAAAGTTACGATAAGGTTTGGATACGGGAAGCCTACTGGCTCGACGCTAAGACAGTGAGGATAACAGTAATCAACTAATTATTGAAAAGGCAAAATCAGGCAGTGGCCAGGTTGGAAAATTATCCGAGCAGCCAAGCCATTTATCCTTTTAATTAGAAAAATTCTGAGCAAAGATGTTCTACTAATTCAAGGGCGCATCCCCAACTGACAGTGTAACCCGAGCCCCCATGTCCATAATTATGGAAGATAAAGTGACCTGAACCTGTTATTTCTTTTTCAAAACGAATTTCGCGCCGCCCGGGCCTATGGCCCACGTAGGCACCGATTAACTCAGCATCAGAAAGAGCCGGTTCCATATCCTGGCATCGGGCGATGATCGACTGAATCGTGCTTGTAACAGGGGTCTCATTCCAGTCATTGTCCACGGCAGTACCCCCTAATTTGCACACATCCGGGCGAGGAAACACATAGGCCAGGGCATTTTTCCCATGTTCGTCGAAAAAGCACCGGATAGGGCGCTTTTCCTTCACCATGGCCATATGACCTGAGATGGGAAAGACCTCTGGGTCTTGGGCCAATTGCCGCGCTCCCAATCCGGTACAATTTATCACTACCGGACGATCCAAGCCGTCCAGGGAATTAATTTCCTGTTGCTTAATCACCCCCCCATGAGACCGGAAGCGGTCCATAAGAAAATTCAGATACTTATCTGTTTCGATGAGGGGAGCCCGAAGGGCATAGCCATCAACATAGCCTGGCGGGAGTTCTCCAGGCTCAGCCTTCCGGAGGCTGTTAGGGGGTAAGCTCACGGCCCACCAAGGGTTTTCGGCAACAGGTTGACCATACAAGTCAAACAGAGTGACCAGTTTTACTCCGCTGGCCGGGTCTTGTGCGTATCTTGAAAAAACTCGGTAGGCCATGGCGCTCCACTTGGCCACCAAGTCCTGGGGAGCAGCCTTGAACGGCAGCCAGACTGCGCCAGCTTTGTTGGAATCAGTATGGGGAGGCAAATCCCGAGCGATTATTTCCGCCTCAAAGCCTTGCTCAAAGCAGGTAATGCCACAAGAAAGGCCGATAACGCCACACCCAATGATGGTCACCTTCGCTCTTTTTTTCAATGGTTGAACACCCCTGAATAGTGATCATGCGACAACCACTGCCTATTTTTTAAAAATAAGGTGCTAAAAACGAAAGTAAATATCGCTTCTCTCGACCATTAGAATCTGGTTTTACAAAAGCTGGGTCATCTAGAGAATAACTTGCCACCTGCAAAACTTATCAAAAATTTCCAGGAGTTGCGGATATGATTCGCTAACCTGGCGTGCCCATTTGTGGGGGACCATGCAAGGTACTTGGGATCATAATCCCTGGCGGGAAAGCCAACAAATTTGTCCGGTTGGCAGGCGTTGATCTGGTCGGGATCTGGGAGATTTTGGCCATGCTGATAAGTTTCTAATATACCCTCTTTCTGGTTCGACTCTTATGATGCGGCCAGGATAAAAAGTCAAACAATACCTCTCCCTTTTGGCAAGGGGCCACCATGCTTACTATGCAACAGACTATGGTAAATAAACTACCAGTGAGAACAAGGCCGAAGCCGATGACAAAAGCAGTATCCATGGTTCTCATCCTTTTTGAAACGCACAACCCTTTAGATTCGGATTTGCTTGAGGATCACACCCCGTGAATTTTTAGACCATAAATGTGCTGGATATATTAAGGGGTAGCGATCAACCTTAAATTTTAATTCCATCCCCCTTATGATAACTGTTAATTGTCAAGATAATTTGCAAGCTGATCTTCCCCGGATTCGGCAGGTTAGGATATCTTCAAGCCAGCACCGTGGTATGATGCGCCCGGGAAAAATGATCACATGTGACCTCCTTTAGGTCTAAACCGCCAACTAAAATTTATTAAAATTATCAAATTCATCTAATCACGAATACCGCATTCCAGATGTAGAACCCAACCTTAGTATTTATGTAAGAATCACTGAATTCGTAAGCAATAGGCAAAAATACCTATTTTGAAACCATAATCGCAGCCAGGATTTGAAATGGCGCAATATCCGGCTAAAATCTAAGCCAGTCTCCTGTTCGTTATTCTCTGCTCATCCCGTAGCCCGTAGCCCGTAGCGACTGTCTTTCCTGTCAAGGGGATAGAGGTGCGAGAGGGCACCAAAGTTGTAGTTTTCTGACCATAGCGTTTAAGATGGTCAGGAGCTTGCGCATGCAAGCAACAAGGTCCACTTTTTGGGCTTTGC
>JARRQO010000134.1:0-6315 GCA_037381685.1 Deltaproteobacteria bacterium
GGAGGAACCAAATTAGGACAGATAAGTGTCCAAATGAGGGGGGAGTAGGGGGGCCCAATGAGCAAGCGAGATGAACTTGATGAAAAGGCATTACTTGCTGCCTCTCTGGCTCGCGCCAATATGTCCCGGCGAAACATCGCCCTTTATCTCGGCTTTGATGAGGGACCAAGCGGGCTTCGGCAAGTCACCCGGCTATTGGCACGCTCACGTCAACTTTATAAATGGTTGGCCCGCAATATCGATGGAGAGATGCATCTTGGCGAAACCATCACCGGCCTCAAAGAGCTCTACCAAAAGGCTCTGGAGAACATGGTTAGATCGGGCCCAGGGAGCGCCATTGCGGTCGGCTGGGCCAGGGTTGCCCTGGATGCTCTTCGGGAAATCAAGAAAATCCTGCAAGAGAGCGGCTTCGTCTTCAAAATGCCTGAAACCGTGGAGGAGGGCATCGACTTCAGCGATCCGGAGATCCGGAAGGAATATTTGCTGCTCCGGGCCAAGGCCAAGGCAAAGGCCACGGCACAGGAGGATGAGGGGGGCGACCCTAAAACAGCCCTATGACTACCACCGACGACCGCCGCCTCATCGAACGCTACCAGAAGGAAGGGTTTGCGGATGAAGAAGAGCTCTTGAGCTTCATTGAGGCCTTCTTCATCGACAAGTCCGGCAAACCCCTTCACATCCCTCGGGCCTCCGTCTGCATGGATCACACCCCGCCGGCGCAGTATATATGTGACAGCTTCTTTGAGACGGTCCAGGACTCGGTGTGCTGGGCCAATCGTGGCGGCGGCAAGACCCTCCTGGGGGCCTTGGCCACCTGGCTGGATACGGTTTTTAAAAGCGGCTGCGCCACGAAGATCCTGGGTGGCTCCCAGGAGCAAAGCAAACGGATGTACGAGCACCTGACCGGGGAGGGGGACGGTTGGGGCATTGTCAATGAAGATTTTCAGCATGTGCTGCGCGGTGAGATGCTGGCCCAACGAACGGTCTTGAACAACCAGAGCAACATCCAGATCCTGACGGCCTCATCCAAGAGCGTCCGGGGTGCTCACCCCCAGAAGATCAAGCTGGATGAAGTGGATGAAATGGACCCCAATATTTACGAGGCGGCGCTCCTGGTGCCACAGACTAAGCGGGGTATCAAGGCCAGCGTCCAGATTTACTCGACTATGCATCGGGCATACGGCTTGATGAACCGGATCATCACCGATGCGGCCCAGAGTGGCTACAAGGTTTATAAGTGGTGCATTTTTGATGTTCTGGAGAAGTGCCCACTGTGGCGACTTTGCCAGGATTGCGACCTCTGGGAAGACTGCCAGGGTAAGGCTAGGCAGTCTGACGGCTTTTACAGCATCGAAGACGCTATCTCCAAAAAGCGCCAGGTCTCCCATGACACCTGGCTCTGTGAAATGCTATGCCAGCAACCCAGCTCAGAAGGATTGATCTATAAAGAGTTTTCAATTGATGTCCATGTTGTGTAGTAACCATCTGATAACCTAAGCAAAAAGGAGGGGGGAAAAAACGAGCCGGAAAAGGTGCGGCAACACCAAACCGGCTCTAACCACAGCCCCACCTAAGGGAGGTCCAAGCCGTGGCTGATTCGCAGCATAATTCATCCGAAGAAATTTGGAAAGAGATTCCTGGGTTCCCCGGCTACGAGGTCAGTGACCGGGGACAAGTGCGGTCTTTTAAGGGGCGTTCTCCAGGTGGCTATAAAGCGGCAAGTTGGGAACTAAAAAGTTCACCCCAGCGCATCCTTAAGCAACGAATAAACAAGGGCTATTTCAAGGTCGCTCTTTCTATGGAGGGCAGACTATTTAATATCTCGACTCACCGGCTTGTGCTCTTAGCCTTTATAGGTCCCTGCCCCCCAGAAATGGAGGCATGTCATGATGATGGGGATCGAACGAATAATTGTCTTTGTAATCTGAGGTGGGATACGAAAAAGTCGAATTGGGGGGACCGGCACAACCACGGGACTGCCACCTTAGGAGAAAAGAATGGCCTGTCTAAACTAACCCCGAAACAGGTTGTCAGGATCCGTGAACTATATTCCGACGGGTTCTCCCAGGAACACATCGGAGAACTGTTCTCGGTATCCCAAAATACTGTCCATAACATAATTTATAGAAAAACTTGGAGCCATATTCCTTAATTAAGTAGCGTTACTGACTCCCCACAAATAAAAATCTTATAAATCCCAATAACGTTGGGATAGCGGTGTAGTTTTGCCTTTTTTTCAAGTAACGATGGTGGATCGTTCGATTGTTGCACAGTATAAATAATTGTATTTTGGCACTATTTTAAGTCAAGCAAATTGTACCATGTATCTTTAACTACGCATTACGAAAAAAGCTGTAGAAATGCGTAGTGTTATTAGATAGTTGTGGCGGGTATAATTTTTTATATTACTTGAGTGGGCAAGTGGTACCGGTAATAATAAAAAACAATGATTTGCGTAACTTATCAATAATACTAAGCTATCGCCACCAAAAAAATAGTTAATAGCGAGTAATATCGAGCACTTAGGCATATTGAGTGCAATGTTCTTTATTGACAATCAAACCATCCCACAAAAAAGGAGGCGTTTATAGCTTAAAAAATCGGCTCAACAGCCAAACCAAAACCGGCCCGGGTGGCCACGGGGCATGGACGGCCAGCAAAAAAACCCTTTCACCTGTACCAGACCCGGCCAATCAGAAAGGCGATAGCAAGCCTGGCAATCCCACGGGAAAGCTAAATTGCAAGTGAGCGCAACCAGCCCCAGCGGCGGCGAGGCTCCCCCGGCTCCAAGAAGGCGGGTAGGCGGCACCACCGAAAGTGACCAGGAACCAAGCGACTTGGCGATGAACCTAACAGCTTGCAGGTTTTTTGGATTGACTGAGACGAATCCTGGGGTCCTGGCCCCTTATCCAGGGCGAAGCTAAGAACCGGGAACGAGGGCGAAACCGGTAGTCAGCCAAAGCGAACTGAGGCAAAGCCAGCTGGCCCGTGGTGCGCGTGACGGGAGGGCCGGAAGGAAGGGGAGCGGCGGCAGGCGAGCGAAAGCGCACGGAAATAGTGACCGGGAAGGGCGACGTGAAACTGTGGACCTTTGATGGGTTTTGGGTTGACCGATAACGAACCCTGGGCGGGTGCCCTTAATACCCATGCAAGGCTCTGATCGGGGGTGCAAGCAGCTGTTTGTGCCCCTCATTGAGCGCCTTGCTCAAAATCAAGTCTGGAGGATGAAGGGATGCAAACATGCCAAAACATGACGGCCCTGGTGGTAAATATTGATGTCCCCCGGCTTTACTCCTGCCAAAACTGCACTGACCAGGATATTTGCGAGAACTGGACCGGCAGGGCTTACGGGTGCTGCAGCCATTGGCGGTGCCGGGTTTGTCGGGGGCCGTGGTGGGCAATTTGCTGCGACCACAAGGCTTGCCTGGCGACTGGGGTGCCCAATGGGGTGACTTATTATGACGGGACCCACATGAAGCCAGCACCTAAATATTTATGAAACCATCTTTTTTGGAGGCACGGCGATGAAGGCGCAGAGAGAAATTGTCTGGCAAGGCGAAAAAGACCGGCTCCTGCAGGTCTGTCGTCCCTGCCCTTGTGGCTGCGATGAACGGGATGGCCGAGGAGGAGTCGGCTACCTCACCGGCTCCGATACGGCAGGGAACGGCTTCACTATCTGGATCGAATCCGAGAAAGTTTTCCAGCGGCTGGAAAGACTTCTGGCGCTGGAATAGAGGAGATAAGCGATGCTTACCGACTACCTGAAAGCCGGCTACCCGGCCCTGCTGGTCAGGACGCATGAGCCGGAGCGGTTCATTAACTGCGCTACCCAGCAAAGCAACGGCCGGAAGCCCTACCAGTGGGATGTGGTGCGGGGTTTCCGAGAATTGGGCAACGGGGCATCCTGGCAGGAATGCGACCCCTATGATCTGGCCAACGTGGCAGCGAGAGGGATGAAGAAAGCGGTGTGGTTCCTGAGAAATTTCCATTTTTGGCTCAACGAGCCGGCCGTGATCCAGGCGGTCCAAAATAACCTGCCGATATTCAAGGCCAAGGGCATCACCCTGGTCATCATCTCACCGGACGCCGGGCTTCCTCAAGAATTGGAGCGTGAGGTGGTGGTCCTGGACTTCCCACGGCCCACCCGGGAAGAGCTGAAAACCATCCTGGGCGGCCTGGTGGAGAGCACCGGGATCGAGCCGGAGGACGAGGCGGCGGTCCTGGATGCGGCCCAGGGGCTCACCTGGGAGGAGGCAGAAAACGCCCTGGCCCTGGCCTTGGTCAGAAAGAAAGCCTTCGACCCTCCCACCATCACCGAACTCAAGGCCCAGATGGTCAAGCAAGCCGCCGGGCTGGAATACAGTTTCTACGAGGAAACCTTTGCTACCCTGGTGGGCAACGACAACCTCAAAGGCTGGCTGCTTAACCGCTTCAGAAACCGGCGCCACGATCTCCCTTTCAAGGGGATCATCCAGGTGGGTCATCCCGGTTGCGGGAAAACCCACGTGGCCCGGGCACTGGCTAACGAGGTAGGTTGGCCCTGCATCACCGGCAACCTGGGCGAGATCTTCGGGGAGTTGGTCGGCCAGTCGGAACGCAACGCCAAGGTTTTTTTCCAGACCGTGCAGGCCATGGCCCCCTGTGTGCTGGTTCTGGATGAAATCGAAAAGGCGATAGGCGGCCGCAACGATGCCCATGAAACCACCACCAGGGTGATCGGCATCGTCCTTACCGAAATTGAGAAACTTAAAGATGTCTTTGTGGTGGCCACCTGCAACGACTTCACCTCTCTGGCCCAAATTTCCAACGGCGCTTTGGTAAGGGCAGGCCGGTTTGATGCCATTTTCTTTGTAGGGTTGCCCTCAAAGCCGGAACAGAAAAAAATCCTTGGTCTTTATCTCCGGCAGTATCTGAGGCGAGACGTCGAGGATTTTAAAGACCTCCCCGATCTGGAAGGTTACTCCGGCTCCGAGATCAGGCAAGTGGCAGTGGAAGCGGCTTATAACGGCGGCGACCTCATGGCGGCAGCTCATAACGTCATCCCATTATCCAGGTCACAAAAAGCCCAAATCGATGCCTTGAATGAGTGGGCCAAGGGGCGGACCATCCCGGCCAGCAAGGCGGCGGTAGAGGAAGTCAAGGGCAAGAGGAGGGTGCATTTATGATGATGTTGGAAATCAACGAAGAAACCAGCCAGACGGTCTGTTTAAATCTGGAAATGGTTCTTCCCAAGTGGAAGGTGTTAATCCTGGAAAAGAGGGCGCAAGCCCTCCACCAGGGAGATATGGGCAAGTGCCTGGCCCAAATCTTTGACGTGGGTTTTCACACCGAAATCAAGTTTCTTGGCGGGATCAAAAAGGATTCGGCCATCAACAATTAGGAGGCGGGTCATGAGCCACTATAGCGAAGTTCAGATCGAGTTGGCCGATGAGGGCTGCCTGGTGGCGGCCCTCACTCGTTTGGGGTTCGAGGGCAAGTGGAGGTGCACAAAGAAGCGCAGGCCCTTTACGGCTACCAGGGCGACGTGCGGGCCCAGAAGGCCCACCTTATCATCCGGCGGCAGCACGTGGGGCCCGCGGCCAACGACTTGGGGTTTGAGCGCCAGGCGGACGGCAAATTTCGCGTCTGGGTTTCCGAGTTCGACCAGCGGAAAAACGGCTACAACGACGCCTGGCTGGGCAAGCTCAAGCAAGCCTACGGCGTGGAGAAAGCCCGGGTGGAAGCCAAAAAGCGCGGCTATCGGGTCAGCGAGCAAAAAATGGACGACGGCCGGGTGCGGCTTGTACTGCGGAGTTGAAGGCAATGACTTAACTGGACAATCTGGAGTTTCAGATCGAGTGGCGGCTCCGGGAGATCATCCAGGAGAACGGGGGCCCAATTGCCACGGACCACCCGAAAGTAAAACTACTGTTCCACAACCTGGCGGCGGTCAAGAAAATGAAGAGGACGACCTATGAGCGAGATCATCATCGACTTTCTGTCTGACGGGCAGGTCAGCATGGAAGGCAAGGGCTTCCAGGGCAAGAGCTGCGATGAGGCCATGGGCCACTTCGAGAAAGCCCTGGGCGTGGTGTCCAACCGTAAAAACAAACCGGAATACTTCCGGACGGAGGTGAAGAGAGATGCCAGAATCAAGGCCCGTTGAAATCGAATTGGAGATCACCCCCGAGGGCGCCGCCGCCACCTGGTGGTGGACCCCGGAAGCCGATGAAATCCTCTCCACCCTGGGGCCCCCGGCCCCGGGATATGAGGGGGTTAATCAAAATCCGTTGTGCGGTTAACTGTAATGACCGAGATTTAAGCTGTCAGTCATAT
>JARRQO010000135.1:0-6315 GCA_037381685.1 Deltaproteobacteria bacterium
CCTTGATAGATCGCTTCTCCCGGATCTATGTGGAGGCAGGCTATATTCATCTATATCTGGTCAAAACCTTAAGAAGACGGTTATCCGGCCAAGCGCGCCTCAGGCCGTTATTCTTAATGGCTTCGCAGGTTCGCCCCCAATTGAGACTGCCTCGGCCCCTGGGCCCGGGCGATCTCCTGACTCTGTCGCATATCTTCCAGCGAAGCATAAGCGCAGAATTAGAGGAACTTTTAGCCGCCCGCAGCCTGATTTATATTAAATTGCTCCAGAAAACCGAAATGGCCCCCGGGAAGGACCCGGAGCCGCATTTAAATAACGAGATTACCGCTTATCGCCTTACTGAACATCTTTCCTTTGCAGACTGTAGCGTCCTTTATCCGCGGATAAAATTCGCTTCGCCGGAAATATCTCAACAAGAGGTGCAAGATTATCTTCAGCGGCATTCCCGGTAGCCGCTAATAAGCCGCCTTTCCACCTCTTTGCTTGGGGCTGCCGGCGTCTTCCACGAGCCGTAAGCCCCGTTCGGTTCGCAGACCCTCCGCCTCGTCGACAGAATGGCCGGGAAAGGATTTATCGGGTCGCTGCAGGCCGCATCATCCGCCGACACAGGCCTAGTGTTCCAACAAAATCAGCTCCTCTAGCGGACGCCTGGTTGACTTCTGGCTCCGGCCTGCAGGATGCCCCACGGCCACAACAGCCATTAACTCGAGCCGCGCCGATAGTTTCAAAAGCTCGATGATCCGCGCCTGGTTCTTTAGAATTTCACCGATCCAGACTGCCCCGAGGTCCATTGAGTGGAGCGCCAGGAGCAGGTTTTGCAAACAAGCCCCGACAGCCTGGCAATCTTTGGTATAATCGTATGACGCTTCTTTATCCAGAAACACGGCAATGAGGACGGCCGCTGATTTAAGGGTATTTGAGTATCTTGTGAGGTCGGCCAGAGCCTCTTGCCATGACTTGTCCCAGATAATCACAAAACGCCAGGGTTGGTTGTTGAGCCCTGAAGGAGCCCATGAAGCTGCTTCCATGGCAGTCATGATCAAATCTCGGGAAACTGGTGCATCCGTAAATTGTCGGACGCTGCGCCTTTCATGAATGGCCTTCATTATGGATGAATCAGGTGTTTGCATCGGTTTTTCCTTCTATTTTTTGAGTTGAAGTATCACCTAGAAAAGACCCGCCGGACAAGGAAAAATTTTCGCAGTAACCAGAGCTTCCTGCAGATTCAGATAGTGTGTGGTTTAATCAAAGTAAAGGCTTATCGGATCTGGACAGGTTGATGTCTGTGATGGTGATCTTAATTTGGTGATATGGTCTGCAAACGAAAGTTTTCGGCCTGAGACGGATTTCCGGGAAAGCCGTTACATTATCCAGGATTCGTGACCTCATGACTTATCAAAACGGAAGCAACGTGAGGGAAAAAATCGGGGTGGGAAGTCTCCGAAACCGGTTTCCTTGCTATCTTGGCTAAGGGTTCCGCATAATTTCAGGTTATATATCTGTATGAGGTGCAATTAACATGACGGCAGAAGAGCGTTTCAAGAAAAGATACGAATCCGGCAATACTCCCTGGGATATTGGCAAACCTGATGTGAATCTTATTCAAACTGTGACCACAATGGCCCTAAGACCGTGTAAAGCCTTAGATATCGGGTGTGGAACCGGAGATAACTCCATATGGCTTTCTCGAAATGGCTTTCAGGTGACAGGGGTTGATATTTCCCAAGTGGCAATAGAGCAGGCCCTAAAGAAAGCTTTAAAAGCACATGTCAAATGTACCTTTATGGCTCTCGACTTTCTTACCAACAAAATCTCCGGGGCGCCATTCGGCCTTGCCTTTGATCGAGGCTGTTTTCATGCCTTGAACTCGGATGCAGAACGGACTAGCTTTGCTGAAAATGTGGCTGCCCATTTACAAAAAGATGGCCTGTGGCTGAGCCTGATTGGGAACGCTGATGCACAACGTCAGAGCCCAGGTCCACCACAACGGACCGCCGGAGATATTGTTAACGCTGTCGAGCCCTGCTTTGAAATCCTGTCCCTCGTTTCCGGCTATTTTGGATCTAACCGCGCAAATCCGCCCAGATGCTGGGTTTGCCTTATGCGGAAAAGACAGTTTGGATAAGTGCTGAGTTTAATGTGGCCTTAAGCAGGGAGGCAGCCACGTCCAGTGCAAGAGGACCAGCCCGGCACCGGGTTTCGCTAAGACCTCCAAGACCTGGTCCCGGAGATACAGGTTGGTTCGCAATTCCAGATGATCGCGGTTGTCTTGTGGAATCCGGCTGCAAGACCTCTCTAAGTCCCGGGCCATCTCTACGCCTGTACACCCTTAGTCCTCAAGATAGTCCGCCAATGATTCGGAGAAATGGACCTAGGTGTCCGCCCTGGCCCGAGGCCCCATAAAAAAAGCTTGACAAATGTTTTGCGGATTATACAATGTTTGACAATCAAAACATTAAGAGGCAGAGCGCATGGATGACCTATCCCTGAGTGCAAGCATGGAAGATTACCTGGAGGCGATCTTTCACATCGTGCTGGAGAGTCAGGTGGCCCGGGTCAAGGATATCGCCAGCCGTCTGAAGGTGCACAAGTCGTCGGTGACCGCGGCGCTGCGCAATTTGGCCGAGCATAAGCTGATCAACTATGCCCCCTATGACGTGGTCACCCTGACCCCCCAGGGCGCCAGAATTGCCCAGGATGTGGTCCGCCGGCATGAAGCCCTGCGGGATTTCTTTGTCCAGGTTCTGACCATCGACGAGCCCCTGGCGGATGAAGTCGCTTGCCGGATGGAGCATGCCATGCCCCGCACCATCGTGGACCGGCTGATCCTCTTCAGCGAGTTTCTGGAAATTTGCCCCCGGGCCGGCAAGAAATGGATTCGCGGTTTCCAGCATTTTTGCGACGACGCTCTGGCGCAGCAGAAATGCGAGCGTTGCATCAGTATGTGCCTGGAGGATGTGAAACAAAAACAGGCACAGGGAGGAGCAAAGATGACGTTGCCCCTGAGGGAGATGAAACCCGGGCAGAAAGGCAAAATCCTTGCCGTTAAAACTACAGGGGAGCTGGGCAAAAGGAGCGCGTGAATGGGCATCACCCCCGGCGCCCTGGTGGAAGTGGAGCGGGTGGCGCCCCTGGGCGACCCCATCGACATCAAGGTCAAGGGATATCACCTGTCTCTACGCCTGGAAGAAGCCAAAAGCATCACCGTGGAATTGCATTGAGGTCTTGGGTGATGAGTCGTGAAAGGCTGAGGGGGCCTCAGGCGGAGCCAGCGCCAGGGATGCCTCTGACTGTGGCGCAAGTCGGGCAAAGGGTCCACCTGATCGCGGTGGAGGCGGGCTGTGGATTCCGGGGTCGCCTCCTGGCCATGGGATTCATCCCGGGCATCGAGGTGGAGGTTATCCATAAGCCTCCCGCGGCCTCCGGGCCCATTCTGGTTCGGATCGGCGCCAGCCGGATGGCGCTGGGATGGGGCATGGCCCAAAAAATGTATGTGGCCTAATTTTTTGTGATTATCAAGTTTGTTTAATCCAACATTGTAAAATAAGGCAAACAAAAGGGAGAAGGGATGGCAAAGATCACTGTAGCCCTGGCGGGCAATCCCAACTCGGGAAAGTCCAGCATCTTTAACCACCTGACCGGCGCCAGGCAACATGTGGGGAATTACCCGGGCGTCACCGTAGAGAAGAAGGAAGGTGTCTGCACTTACAACGGAGTGGAAATCCAGGTGGTGGATTTGCCGGGAACCTATAGCCTGACGGCTTACTCCATCGATGAGATCGTGGCCCGGAATTATATCCTGGAGGAGAAGCCGGATGTGGTGGTGAATATCGCGGATGCCTCGAATCTGGAGCGGAATCTATATCTCACCACCCAGTTGCGGGAACTTGGGGTGCCCATGGTCCTGACTCTCAACATGAGCGATATAACCAGGGCCCGGGGCATTGAAATAGACCGGGAGGTTCTCTCGCAGGCCCTGGGCGTTCCGGCGGTCGCCACCATCGGACATAAAGGCCAGGGCCTCCAGGAACTGTTGGCTGCCGTAGTTTCCGTGGCCTCCAACGGCCATCGTCCGGCTCCTCTTAAGGTAGACTACGGCCGGGATCTGGAACCCGAGCTTGCCGCTCTCCAGGAGCTGATGGAAAGGCGGGAACAACCCTTGGCGGCGAAATACCTCCCCCGTTGGCTGGCCGTGAAGCTGCTGGAAAAAGATGAGGATATCCGCCAGCAGAGCCTCTCGCCGGAGGTGTCGGCGGCGCTGTCCAGAAGCGCCAGGAAGCTTGAGGCCCTGGCGGGGAGTTCCCCGGAGATTTTGATCGCCGAGGCTCGCTACGGCTTTATTTCCGGAATCTGCCAGGAGGCGGTGCGCAGCTCCGTGGAGACCCGGCAGCAATTGTCCGATCGCGTCGACACCATTCTGCTGAACCGGGGACTGGGACTGCCCCTCTTCTTGGGCCTCATGTATCTGGCCTTTCACCTCACCTTTACCCTGGGAGAGCCGCCCATGGGGTGGATCGAATCAGCCTTCGGGTGGGCGTCGGCCACCGTCTCCCATTGGTGGCCCAAAGGCTCGGAGAGCATCCTCAAGTCGCTGTTGGTGGACGGCATCATCGGCGGGGTGGGCGCAGTGGTGGTATTCCTGCCCAACATCTTGCTGTTATTTCTCGCCATTGCCATCCTGGAAGATTCAGGCTACATGGCCCGGGCGGCATTTTTGATGGATCGCCTGATGCACAAGATCGGTTTGCACGGCAAAAGTTTCATCCCCATGTTGCTGGGCTTCGGCTGCTCGGTGCCGGCCATCATGGCCACCCGCACTCTGGAAAACCGGGCGGATCGCCTCACCACCATCATGGTGACGCCGCTCATGAGCTGCGGCGCCCGGCTGCCGATTTACGCCCTCATTATTCCGGTCTTCTTCCCGGTAGGGATGCAGGGCTGGATGCTGTGGCTCATTTATCTCATCGGCATTGCCCTGGCCATCGGCGCCGCCCGGATTTTGCGCAGCACCCTGTTTAAGAGTGCATCCGTCCCCTTGGTCATGGAACTGCCGCCCTATCATCTGCCCACCCTGAAAGGCGTGGTTATCCACATGTGGGAACGGGGAAGATTGTACCTGAAGAAGGCCGGCACCATCATTCTGGGGCTGTCCGTGATCCTGTGGGTCCTGACCAGTTACCCCAAGAAGGCGAACTACGCGCAGGACTACCAGGCCATGACCGCGCAAGCCGAGAAAAACTACCTGGCAAAGGTGAGAAACCTCAACCAGGACCTGGGTCTCCCCGGGGCCTCCGTGCTCCTCGTCCAGGCGATTCAGGCCAAACTGGCCAAGCAGGCGGAACAGCAGAACTATTATGAATATGAAGCCGGCTATACCCAAGCCCAGGCAAAGTACGACCATCGCCTGCAACAGCTGCAGGCGGGGGCGCAGGGCGCCACTTTAGCGGCCTTTTTGAAGATCAGGGAGATGGCGGCCAAAGCTCACCAGAAGTTCGACGAGGCCGTGGAGCAGGATGGTCTGAAAAAAGGGACTCCCGCCTATGCGGCCCTGAAAAAGGTCCGGGATGCCAGGTTGGCCGAGGCGGAAAAGCTGAACCCCAAAGTTTATGCTGCGGCCGTCAAATTCCAGGAAGACCTGCAAGCTCCTTATAAAGATAAATTGACCGAGATCAAGCAGTCCCAGGAGGCCGAAGACCTCTCCTACACCCTGGCCGGCCGCATGGGCCATGCTCTGGAGCCGCTTCTAAAACCCCTGGGCTTCGATTGGAAGATCGGCACCGCGCTGCTGGGAGCCTTCGCCGCCAAAGAAGTGTTCGTGGCGCAGTTGGGCATTGTCAATGCGGTGGGTAAGGTGGAGGAAGGCTCCAAGGCCTTGCGGGACCGGTTGCAAGAGCAATACACCCCCTTGCAGGGCTTCGCGATCATGCTGTTTTGCCTGATTAGCGCCCCGTGTATAGCCACAATTGCGGTGACCCGGCGAGAGACCGGCTCTACCGGTTGGGCCCTGTTTCAACTGGGAGCCCTCACCTTACTGGCCTATCTGATAACCCTGATCGTCTATCAAGGCGGCGGGCTTCTGGGATTGAAAGGTTAGTATGCAGTTACTCGATATTGTTTTGACCGGAGCTCTTATCGGGGGCGCGCTTTACCTGCTTTATCGTTCCCTCTGGAAAAAGTCGGGCTATTGTCGGGGATGCTCTGCTGAGAACTGTCAGCGGAAGCAGCCTAAGCCCACCGCCACTGCCCTGGAATGGCCGTCTATTGCTGAAACCGCCGGCAACCTCAAACCTGGGTGCCGGTGATGCCCGGCTCGGT
>JARRQO010000136.1:0-6222 GCA_037381685.1 Deltaproteobacteria bacterium
ATATGAATAAAAACCTGCCTGATCCCATGGCCCCGGCCCCCTTTATGCTCCAGAAAGTGAGGCGGGAAACCCCCGACACCTACACCCTGGATTTAACCCGGCCCGGAGAACCGGCCAATTTCAGTTTTGCTCCCGGGCAATTCAACATGCTCTATGCCTTCGGCGCCGGAGAAGTGCCCATTTCCATCAGCGGCGACCCGGCCCGGCCCGCCACCCTTATCCACACCATCCGGGACGTGGGCAACGTCACCCACTCCATTTGCCGCCTGAAAAAAGGTGGGGTGCTGGGGGTGCGGGGGCCCTTCGGCGTGCCCTGGCCGGTGGCCAGGCTGTCGGGCAGCGACGTTTTGATCATCGCCGGCGGCCTGGGATTGGCGCCCTTGCGCCCCGCCCTCTATGAGATTCTCAACCACCGGGGCGAATACGGCGCCGTCGAGGTAATTTACGGCGCCCGCACCCCCAAGGACCTGCTCTACTTCAAAGAACTGGAGCGCTGGCGCGGCCGCTTCGACTTGCGGGTGCATGTCACCGTCGATACGGCCGAAAACGATTGGCGCGGCAACGTCGGGGTGGTGACCAAAATCATCGGCCGGGCCCGGTTCGACCCTCCCAATACCGCGGCCCTGGTTTGCGGCCCCGGGGTAATGATGCGCTTCACCCTGATGGAGCTGATGAACCACGGACTCACGCCGGAGCAGATTTACCTGTCCATGGAGCGCAACATGAAATGCGGCATCGGTTTGTGCGGCCACTGCCAGTGGGGGCCTTTCTTTGTCTGCAAGGACGGGCCGGTGTTCCGCTATGACCGCGTCAAAGACTGGTTCGAACGGCGGGAGGTGTGACATGACCCCGAAACGCAAGCCCAAGCTGTCCGTGTGGAAATTCGCTTCCTGCGACGGCTGTCAATTATCTCTCCTGGATTGCGAAGACGAACTGCTCGCGGTCGCCGGGGAAATCGAGATCGCCTATTTTGTGGAGGCCTCCCGGGCCATGGTCAAAGGCCCCTATGATCTGACCCTGGTGGACGGCTCCATCACCACCCCCCATGACGCGGAGCTGATCAAGCACGTGCGCCGGGCTTCCAAATACCTGGTGGCCATCGGCACCTGCGCCAACTCCGGCGGCATCCAGGCCTTGCGGAATTTCACCGACGTGGGCGACTACGTCAAAACCGTGTACGCCCACCCGCAGGCCATCAAGACCCTGAAGGAATCCACCCCCCTTTCGGCCCACGTTAAGGTGGATTTCGGCCTCAACGGCTGCCCCATCAACAAGGTGCAGCTGCTGGAAGTCATCAGCCATTTCCTCCAGGGCCGGCCTCCGGTAATCCGGGAGCACAGCGTTTGTATCGACTGCAAGAACCGGGGCAATATCTGCGTCCTGGTCATGGGCACCCCCTGTCTGGGACCGGTGACCCATGCCGGCTGCGGCGCCCTGTGTCCCACCTACCAGCGCGGCTGTTACGGCTGCTACGGCCCCAAGGAAACCCCCAACACCGCGGCCCTGGCCGCCTGGTTCAGCCAAAGGTTGGGCATGAGCGAAGCCAATCTGGTGCGGGCCTTCCGGGCCTTTTACGCCAACGCCCCGGCCTTTCGCCAGGAGAGCGAAGCCCATGACAAGTAAGCATATCAAGGTCAAATATCTGGCTCGGGTGGAGGGTGAAGGCGCCCTGAACATCCAGATCAAAGACGACGCCGTCACCCGGGTGCAGCTCAAGATTTTCGAGCCCCCCCGGTTCTTTGAGGCCTTCTTAAAGGGACGCAACTTCACCGAAGCCCCGGACATCACCTGCCGCATCTGCGGTATCTGCCCGGTGGCCTACCAGATGAGCGCAGTGCACGCTATGGAGCGCGCCCTGGGGGTGACGGTTTCGCCTCCCGTCCGGGCCCTGCGGCGGCTGTTGTACTGCGGCGAGTGGATCGAGTCCCACGGCCTCCACGTCTTCATGCTCCACGCCCCGGACTTTCTGGGCTACCAGGACGCCATCCAACTGGCCCAGGACCACCCGGACACGGTGAAAATGGGCCTGCAACTGAAAAAAGTGGGCAACGACCTCGTTTCCATCCTGGGCGGCCGGGAAATCCATCCCATCAACACCAGAGTGGGCGGCTTCTATAAGGCGCCCCGCAAGCAGGACCTGGCCTCTCTGGCGGAAAAACTCAAATGGGCTCGGGACGCGGCGGTGCAGGCGGTGCGCTGGGTGGGCGGTTTTACCTTCCCGGACTTTGAGCAGGACTATGAATTTGTCTCCCTGCGCCATGAGTCGGAATATCCCTTCAATGAGGGTCGGGTGGTGTCCAGTAAAGGCCTGGATATCGACGTCAAGGACTACGAGCAGCATTTCATGGAAGAGCACGTGCCCTACACCCACGCCTTGCACTCCACCCTCAAGGCGGGAGGCCTTTATTTTGCCGGTCCCCTGGCCCGCTACAACCTGAACTTTGATCGGCTCACTCCCCTGGCCCAGGAGACGGCCAAGGCGGCTGGCCTGGGACCTGTGTGCAAAAACCCGTTTCAGAGCATCATCGTCCGGGCCGTGGAAATCCTCTATGCCGTGGAGGAGGCCCTGGCCATCATCGAGGCTTATGAAAAACCGGAGGCCCCCGCGGCGAAGGTGGAGCCCCGGGCCATAGTGGGCTGCGCCGCCACCGAGGCCCCCCGGGGCCTGCTCTACCACCGCTACCGGATAGATGATGCCGGCGTCATCCAGGAGGCCAGGATCGTGCCGCCCACCTCTCAGAATCAGGGGATCATTGAAGACGATCTCTACCGCTTCGTGTCTGCGCGCCTCGATCTGCCCGAGGACCAGCTTACCTGGCAATGCGAACAGATGGTGCGCAACTATGACCCCTGTATCTCCTGCGCCACTCATTTCTTGAAGGTTAACTTAGAACGCCTCTGATCGGTGGCAAAGACATTTAGGCCTGGGTTAAACCCGCAGGGATGTAGTACATTCTCTTCTGAAAATAAAATTTTCTTGTAGGCATGGGCGAGCCCGGGGCTAGCCCTTGCAGGCTGACCGCGGCGGACTGTTCCCATGAATACTTTTCCCCCAAATTCCATCAAGGTTATCGGCGTGGGCAATGCCTGGCGGGGGGACGATGCCGCCGGACTCTTAG
Organism: Deltaproteobacteria bacterium; assembly: GCA_037381685.1. GTDB lineage: Bacteria > Desulfobacterota > Desulfobaccia > Desulfobaccales > 0-14-0-80-60-11 > 0-14-0-80-60-11. The sequence goes on from JARRQO010000136.1 coordinate 3,120, forward strand.
TGACCCGCCGCCTCCGGCAAGAAAACCTCCCCCAGGTGGAAATTGCCGAGAGCCCCGGCAACGGCCACGCCATCTCCGAGGCCTGGGAAAATAAGGCCAGGGTCATCGTGGTGGACGCCATCGTCTCCGGCGGTCCTGTGGGGGAAATTTATCGTTTCGACGCCCATGAAATCGGGGCGACTTTGCCTGTGTCCCATTCGCCAACCACCCACGGCTGGGGGCTCTCCGAAGCCCTGGCTCTGGGGAAGGTTTTTCAGAACCTGCCCCCGGTTCTGATCATTTACGGCATTGAAGGCAAAAATTTTGCCCTGGGCGACGACTTAACCCCGGCCGTGGCCGCGGCCATCCCGGAGGCGGCCCGCCGCGTTACCCAGGAAATTCAGGCCTTATTGGAGGGCCAAGCTCCCGAAGAACCGCCCGGCCAGGCCACAGACCCCGATGCTAGCAATCACTCCTGAGCCTTCGGCTCTCTTAAAACCAGGGAAAATGGGGGGCCTTTTATTATCGGGTGCGCTCCGAACTCTACATCAACTTTGAACTTTTCCAAATCGAAAGGTAAAACGATGGCACCAGACCCGCAACATCTCAGAATGCTCTTTGGGCCGCGCTCCGTGGCGGTCATCGGCGCCACCAACCGGGCCGGCAGCGTGGGCCAAGCAGTCTTTGCCAATGTTTTCAAACACGGCTATACCGGGGTCGTTTACCCGGTCAATCCCAGGTCTCCCAGCGTCATGAGCGTCAAGGCCTTCCCCTCCGTGCTGGACATTCCGGATAATGTGGACCTGAGTATCATCATCGTGCCCCGGGACTCGGTCACCGGAGTCATGGAGGAATGCGGCCAGAAAGGCATTAAAGCCGCTATCGTCATCACCGCGGGCTTCAAGGAGCTGGGCGGCGCCGGGGTGCAGGTAGAGCAGGAAGTCCTCAAGGCCGCCCAAGACAACGGCATCCGCCTCCTGGGCCCCAACTGCCTGGGTATCATCAGCACCGACCCCCAGGTTTCCCTGAACGGCTCTTTTGCCCGGTTGATGCCCCGGCCCGGCAACATTGCCTTGATCTCCCAGAGTGGCGCGGTGGGGGTGGCGGCTCTGGAATACGCCCAGGGCGAGGAGATCGGCCTGTCCAAATTCGTGTCCGTGGGCAATAAGGCCGACCTCAACGAAAACGACTTCCTGGCTTACCTGAAAGATGACCCCTTGACCGAGGTCATCGCCTTTTACCTGGAAGATCTCATCGATCCCAAGAGGTTTTTCCAACTGGCCCGGGAGATCACCGGCGAAACCGGCAACAAAAAACCCATCCTGGTCATCAAGTCCGGCCGCACCGCAGCCGGGGCCCGGGCCGCTTCGTCCCACACCGGGGCCCTGGCCGGCTCCGATGAAGCCTATGATGCCCTCTTCGCCCAGTGCGGCGTCCTCCGGGTGGAATCCCTGGAGGAGTTGTTCGACTATGCCCTGGCCTTTTCCACCCAGCCGCTCCCCCCGGGCAACCGGGTGGCCATTGTCACCAATGCCGGCGGCCTGGGCATTATGACCACCGACGCGGCGGAGCGTTATGGGCTGGAGATTGCCGAACTCCAGGAGGGCACCGTGGCCCGGCTCAAGTCTGAACTGCCTCCCGCGGCCAACGTCCACAACCCCGTGGATGTCCTGGGGGACGCCCGGGAAGACCGCTACCGCATCGCCCTGGAGGGAGTTCTGGGAGACGCCAATGTTAACGGGGCTATCGTCATCTCCACCCCTCAGCTCATGACCGACCTGGCGGCCATCGCCTCCACTGTGGCGGAGGTGGCCCCGGCCTTTAAGAAACCCACCCTGGTTTGCCAGATGGCTCTGGGGGAAATCGAAGAGACCCTGGCCATCTGGTCCAAGGCCCGGCTGCCCCATTACCATTTTCCGGAAGAGGCGGCCCGGGGCATGGGGGCCATGGCCCGGTATGCCACCAATATTGGTCGAGACCGCTATGAAGTGAAGACCTTCGAGGACGTGGACCGCGCCAAGGTGAAGGCGGTGCTCCAGCGCGTCAAAGACGCCGGCCGCAAATTCGTCCTGGAACCCGAAGCCCACGAAATCTTTCAGGCCTACGGCTTTCCTGGGGTCCCCTTTTTCTGGGCTCAGGATGCCGACCAGGCCGTTGACGCCGCTGCGGCTATGGGCTACCCGGTGGCCTTGAAAATCATTTCCCCGGATGTGATCCACAAGTTCGATGTGGGCGGGGTGAAGCTTAATTTGGCCAGCGAGGCTGAGGTCCGGCGGGCCCATGAAGAAATCCTGGCTTCCCTGGCCCGGTCCCGCCCCAAGGCCGCCATCTATGGCACTTTGGTCCAGAAAATGACGCCCAAAGGGCGGGAAACCATCCTGGGCATGAGCCGGGACCCCCATTTCGGGCCGCTTTTAATGTTCGGCCTGGGGGGCACTTTTGTAGAAGTATTCCGGGATGTTAACTTCCAGTTGGCCCCCATCTCCGAAGATTGGGCCCTGAAAATGATCCAGGGGCTCAAGGGCTTCCGCACCCTGACCAGCTTCCGGGGCGAACCCCCCGCGGATTTGGCGGCCATCGTGGAATCCCTGGAGCGCCTCTCCCAAATGGCCCTGGAATTTCCGGAACTGAAAGAATTGGACATCAATCCCTTTGTGGTGTTCGAAGAAGGCCAGGGGGCCGCGGCGTTGGATGCCCGCATTTTCTTGGGGTAATGCCGTTTTCCCCGGTGGGCCTTTGGTCTGCCCTTGATTAACGGCGCCGCGCCGGTGCGTCCCTGCCTGAAAAATGCCTCTGAACTTTTGCGGCAGATTTCTGGAAACCAAGGGCAATTTTCCTGTAGGGGTGGACCTGGGTGTCCGCCCTTAATTGAAGACCCACCCGTAGGGGCGCCCCATAGGCGTTTTTCGACTGCGGCTTGCTAGAAGAGAGGTTTCTGGTAGGCCAAAAGATAATACGGTAAAAAAGCACCTTCCCATTTCGCCTTCCCTGCTTTATCATTTCCACATATCAATCAGGTCATAAAGAATTACCTTCTACTTCTCCCTACCCCTATGGCGGAGGGCTGGAGTGGAGGTAAACCACATATCTCCAGGAGGCCACATGGATATCCTTGCCAGCCTTT
>JARRQO010000137.1:0-18829 GCA_037381685.1 Deltaproteobacteria bacterium
GGAGCCGGACTCATCGGGGTGAACAGGTTGACCGTAAGCAGCCCCATAAAGAAGCCCCCCAGGTGGGCTATCCAGGCTACCGCGCCGCCGGTGCGCAGCCCGTAAAATTGCAGCGCCAACCACAGCCCTAGCCAGAAAAACGCCGGAATTTCCACCGTCTCCGGGCGCAGCCTCCAAAACACAATGGTGCGGATGGGCGACTTGGGCAGCCGAATCAGGTATCCGCCCAAGACCCCGGCAATGGCGCCGCTAGCCCCGATGAGGGGCGCCGACAGATCGGAGGCCGCCAGCACGTGAAATAAACAGGCGAAGAAGCCGCAAAACAGATAGAAGCCCAAAAACCGGGCGGGACCCAAGTCATCCTCCAGGGCTTCCCCGAAGACCCACAGGAACCACATGTTGCCGATGAGATGGACCCAACCGGCGTGGAGGAAAAGGGAGCTGAACATGGTGGGCAACAGACCGATGGAATGCCGAAAGCTCAAGATCTTAAGCTGGCTTAGCTTGGAGGCCACCGCGCCCTTCTGGTAGTATAGATCCGTGGCCGCCTGGGGACCGATATGGAGTTGATAGAGAAAGATTGCCAGATTAACGGCAATCAGCCCCACGGTGACCCAGGGCCACCGCTGTTTGGCCGGCGTTCCGCGCACGGGAATCACAGAGTATCTCCGGTCATTCCCTGAATCCTGTTTCCCCTGAGGACAACCTGGCAGAAATGCCGAGGTAAGGCGAAGCTATCGGAGGGCACCATGGTTTACCGATTAAAGCGCTTTTTGAGAGTAATAAAATAAGGTGTCTGGCCTCTTGCCTGGCGCATTGTACTCTAATGCCTCAAAGCTGTCCAGCGCCAGAAAGGGTGAGGTTGACAAGGGGGAGAGTTTCTAATAAATAGAATACATGGTTGAGGCGCAGAAGAAACTCTATATCCGGACCTTCGGGTGCCAGATGAACGTGGCCGACTCTGAGCTGATGGCCCAGATTTTGGGCCGGGATTACGCCTTGACCTCCCATGCCGAAGACGCCGATCTTTACCTGATCAATACCTGCGCTATTCGCCGCAAATCCGAAGAAAAGGTTAGAAGCCTCCTGGGAAGCCTAAAATCTCTGAAGCGCCGGCGGCCTCAGCTCATCTTAGGCGTAGGCGGCTGTGTGGCCCAACAGGAAGGTGAACGGCTCCTGGCCTTTGCCCCCCATCTCAACCTGGTGTTCGGAACCCAGGGCATTTACCGGCTGCCAGAACTGGTGCGCCGGGCTTCCACGGGCGAGCGTGTGGTAGACGTAACCCTCAAGCATGACATGCCAGATTTACCGCAGCGCGACTGGACACCGGGAAAAGCACGGGCCATGGTGACCATCATGCGAGGCTGCAATAATTTTTGCACTTTTGGTGTAGTCCCTTACGTGCGAGGCCGGGAGAAAAGCCGCGACCCCGAGGCCATTGTGGACGAGGTCGCAGCCTTTGTCGCCGCGGGAGGTAAAGAAGTCACCCTGCTGGGCCAAAACGTCAATTCATATGGCCGGGGTCTGCCTGAGCCCGTGACGTTTGCCCAGTTGCTGCGCCATCTTGACCTGCTGCCCGGGCTGCACCGCCTGCGGTTCGCCACCTCACATCCCCGGGATCTTTCCCCCGAGTTGATCAGCGCCTTCGGCCAGCTGTCGGCCCTGTGTGAACATCTCCATCTACCGGTGCAATCCGGGGCCAATCGCATCCTGAAAAAGATGAACCGGGGTTACACTCGGGAAAGCTACCTGGCAAAAGTTGTGGCGTTGCGGCAAGGCTGCCCGGGCCTGGCGCTCACCACTGATCTCATGGTGGGATTTCCCGGCGAGACCGAAGCGGACTTTCAGCAAACCCTGGACCTGATGCGGGAAGCCGCGTTTGACCAGGCTTTTTCATTCAAATATTCCCCCCGCCCCCAGACCCGGGCCGCGAGTTTTCCCGACCAAGTGCCGGAAGATATCAAAACCGAGCGCCTGACTCGCCTGCAGGGCTTGCAGAATGAGCTCACTTTTAAGTCCCATACCCGCCTGATAGGCCAGGAATTGGAGGTGCTGGTGGAAGGCCGGAGCAAGCGGTCTCCCGAGGAACTGTGCGGGCGGCTCCGCACCAATCAGCTCGTTAATTTTGCCGGTTCCCGGGAGCTGCTTGGATGTCTGACCCGGGTGACCATAACTGAGGCGCATCCCCATTCTTTAAAAGGCCGGCGGTGCAGTCTGCGTCCACTGCGTAAACCTAAGAAGGAGGATCTGAGGGCATTCTCAAGGGAGGTAACATGTTAAGAGAAATGACGGTTTCCGGCTTGACCATCGACCCGTTTACCAACAGTCCCATCATGATCCTGAAAGATGTGGATTCGGACAAAGCCGTGCCCATCTGGATCGGATTGTTGGAGGCCACCGCCATTGCCAGCGAATTGGAGAACATTAAGTTCTCGCGCCCCATGACCCATGATCTGCTAAGAAATATTATGGAACTCATGGAAACCACGGTTACCAAAGTGGAGGTCTGCGACCTGCGGGATAATACCTACTTTGCCCTCATCTATCTGATCCGGGACGGGCAGGAAATCAGCATCGACGCCCGGCCCAGCGACGCCATTGCCATTGCCTTGCGCGCCAAGGCCCCCATTTTCGTGGCTGAAGTGGTAATTCAAAAGGCCCGGCGGGTGGATTTGAGCGCCAAAGAGGCGATCACCACTGAAGACGCCAAGAAATGGACTGAAGTACTGGAAAGCCTGGACCCGGAGGATTTCGGCAAGTATAAGATGTAAAAGACGTTTTTCAGTTTTGGGCTTTGGGTTTTCAGAAAAACGAGCTAAAAATCCGCCTTCCTTGTGCAAAACCTCACCTCCTTAAGGAATCATTAACTACTGGCTTATTCCCCCAAAAATGTTATAAACAAACATTTTTAGATGTCGGCCATTATTTTTCTGGCCGGAAACGGGGACCTGAAAACCGAAAGCTGTTTGTTATGATCGATCTGCATACACATTCCCTGTATAGTGACGGCGAACTGCTGCCGTCGGAGCTGTGGCGGCGGGCCCAGGTCAAAGGCTACCGCTATCTTGCCATCACCGATCACGTGGATGCCTCCAACTTCGAAGTAGTTTTCACCCGGCTGAGAACCGCGGCCCTGAGCCTCAATCGGGGAGACTACCCGGTGCTCATCCCCGGTCTGGAGTTCACCCACCTGCCCCCAGTCCTTATTGCCCCTATAGCCGCCCAGGCCCGGGCCCTCGGGGTGCCGCTCATTGTGGTCCACGGCGAGAGCCTGGCTGAGCCGGTGGCTCCCGGGACCAACCGGGCCGCCATTGAGGCCGACATCGACATCCTGGCCCACCCCGGTCTGATCACCCAAAAGGAAGCCGCCCTGGCCCGGGAGCGGGGCATTTTTTTGGAACTATCCGCGCGCAAAGGCCACTGTTTGGCCAATGGCCACGTGGCCCGGACAGCCTTGGAGGTAGGGGCTTCTTTGTTGGTCAATACGGACTCCCACGGCCCCGGCGACCTCATCACCCGGCAGCAGGCCGAAGGCATCGCCAAGGGCGCGGGCCTCCGGGAAACCGCCGTCCAGACCCTGTTCACCGACGCCGAAGCCCTGGCCCGCCGTCTGGCAGAGATCTAAAAGAAAAAAAGGCAGAGAAAAAGAAATTGGGAGAACCCTCTCAGCATTTTTCGATGGAATTGTGGCAAGCATTTAAGTCATTGACAATTCCTCAAATCCAATTAACACTAAATTCCGATGAATCTGGTTGAAAGGTCTCCGTGGGGTTGGCTCAAGCATTCCGCTTGTTCAATCCTGGAGTTCTTCCTGCCTCGTTTATGCCTCTTCTGCGGTGCGGCAGTCGGGGAAGAGGCGAAGGTGGCGGTCTGCCCCGAGTGCGAGGGGCAGATTGAGTGGGTGGAAAGCCCTTTATGCACCTGCTGCGGTAAGGTCTTTCCTTCCCGGGACGGGGCTGACCGCGTCTGCGGCGATTGCCAGAAGGACCCGCCCCCCTTTGCCAGGGCCCGGGCCGCGGCGGTATATGATGGTCCTGCCGCTCAGGCCATTAAGCGGTTCAAATTCAACCGCCAGATGGCCAATCTCCCGGTGATGCAGCATTGGCTGCAGCACCTGCTCTGTCTGGAGTTGGTGGCGGATGCGGGTCTGATTATCCCTGTACCTCTGCATCCCAGACGCCTGAAACAGCGGGGTTTCAACCAAGCCCTGCTCCTGGCCAAGGCTTTTCCTCAGGTCCCTGTGAGCCGGGACGCAGTGGTGCGGGTGAAAGACACGGTGCCCCAGGTTGAACTTAAACCCAAAGAGCGCCGGGACAACGTCAAAGGCGCCTTTGCGGTGCCTGAGCCGGCACTGGTCAAAGGCAAAAACGTCCTACTCCTGGATGATGTCTATACCACCGGCGCTACGGTCAGGGAGTGCGCCAAGGTCTTGCTTCGGGCCGGGGCCCGCCGGGTGGAGGTCCTTACCGTGGCAAGGGTAAAACCTGGATGATGAATAATGGCGTCTTGTGCCCGATACTTAACAGCCCAGATCAGAGGTAGGTTTTAGCCCTCCCCTATAAACAAGGGAAAATTTAAAGCACTCATTTAGCCAATGACCCCGTGCAATACCAGCCTGAAGATCGTAGATCGCCACGCCGCGGCCCGGTGGGTCAAAGACCTCCAGGCTCGGAGAAAGCAAGTGGTCTTCACCAACGGTTGCTTTGACCTGTTGCATCCGGGGCACGTGGCTTACCTGGAAGAGGCCCGCTCCCAGGGGGACGCTTTGATCGTGGGGGTCAACACCGACGCGTCCGCCGCCCGGTTGCAGAAAGGCCCCGGCCGCCCCTGTACCCCGGAAACCGACCGGGCTCGGGTCCTGGCCGCGCTGGCCTGTGTGGACCGGGTAGTGTTGTTTGAGGAAGACACCCCCCTTAAGCTGATCACCTTGCTGCAACCCGATATCCTGGTGAAGGGCGGCGACTACCGGCTTGACCAAATCGTGGGCCGGGAAGCGGTGGAAGCGCTGGGGGGCAAAGTGTTGGCCCTGCCCTTCTTGCCTGGATACTCCACCTCCGCGCTGATCAGGCGCATCCGATCAAGGCGATAAGGAAGTTTAAGCCTACCCCTTACGGTCACTCGCCCGCTAAGACCAGTTAACATTTTCCTTTGGGATTAAACCGCCTCATACCACATCGCAGCCAAACGGCAATTTTTTTGTAGGGGCGGACCTATGTGTCCGCCCTTGACCGAGGGCGCACACGCAGCTGTGCCTCTACGATTCTAGGTTTTTCGACCGCGACTTGATATCAGACCAATTATCCTATTGTGGGAATATTATGAAGTTTATCAAACGGCTTGACTTCAGGGCGGTTACGGGGGATTATTAAAGATTATTAATCCGAAGCGCTTGGAGAAAAAGTGATGAAAAAACTCGTGCTCCTCAGACACGGCGAAAGCATCTGGAATAAGGAAAACCGTTTTACCGGCTGGATCGATGTGGGTCTGAGCGACAAAGGCGTGGACGAAGCCATCGAGGCCGGCCGGGTACTCCAACAGGAAGGTTTCGTCTTTGATGTGGCCTACACTTCGGTGCTCAAACGGGCCATCAAGACCCTATGGATCGCGCTGGAGGGGATGGACCTGATGTGGATTCCCGTTTACCACAGCTGGCGCTTAAATGAACGTCACTATGGCGCGCTCCAGGGGCTTAACAAGACCGAGACCGTGGAAAAATTCGGCATGGAGCAGGTGCAAATCTGGCGCCGCAGCTATGATACCCCGCCCCCGGCCTTAACCGAAGACGACCCACGTTACCCGGGCAAGGACCCGCGCTATGCCAAGATGCCTGCCGAGGAAGTTCCCCTGACCGAATGCCTTAAAGACGTAGTGGCCCGCTTCCTGCCCCATTGGCATGAGGTCATCGCCCCGGCCATCACAGCCGGGCAAAGGGTGCTCATCTCGGCTCACGGCAACAGTCTGCGAGCCCTGGTGAAGTACCTGGACAACATCTCCGACCAGGATATCGTGTCCCTCAACATCCCCACTGGCATCCCGCTGGTCTACGAATTAAATGATGATCTGACGCCCATCAAGAGCCATTATTTGGGCGACCCCGAGGCGGTAAAGCGGGCTACCCAGGCCGTGGCGAATCAACTGAAGAAGGACAAATAGGCGCCAGCGTCCAAGCAGATTTTGCAGAGGAGACTATTGCAAATAGGTTAGCCCGTACTTTACCCCGGCCGCACAGGCCGGAAAGTCTGTGCTATCGCTCACTCCCGCAACCCCACATAGGCTAAGGGCAATAGAGCCAGGCTGATGGCCCCGGAGGCGATCAGCGGCACCTGGTAGCCGTAGGCCGCGCCCACGGGGCCAAAGATCAGCGAGCCCGCAAAGACCCCCATGGTGGTGGTGAGCGAAATCAGACTGGCGTTGCCGCCGATGCGGTCTACGTGAAAGAGCCGGGTGATGGTGGTATAGGTCTCCATAAGGATGAGGCCGTCCCCGAACCCGTGTACCGCCCGCCAGGCGAAGGACCAGGGCAGATCGGGATACGTCATAAGAATATGGCCGGTGCCAGAAAACACCAGGGCCAGGGCCAAAAAGGTAAGGGGCTTTAAGCGGCGGGCCCAGAACCGCCCGTAGAGATAGGCGGTCAGGCCGACCACCCCAAATTCGCCGGCCATGTAGGCCCCCACTCCCAAGGGCGACAGGCCCAGGTTGTGCTCCAGGAACAGGGAGAGGCTGGTGACCTCGGCCCCCCAATGCAGGGTGAAGAGAAAGAGCCAGGTGACGAAAAAAAGCACCGGGGCGGCCAGAAAATCCCGGCCATAGTCGAACAGGGCGGTGCGCACCCCCCGGGTTAAAGGCAGACGCACCGTGGGTATGATTAAAAGCAACACCGCGGCGCTGAACAGGGTCAAGGTTACAGTGAAATCCAGCCAGTAATAGGACGCGCCTCCCAACAACACCCCCACCAGCATCCCACCCATGCGCATGGCATTGTAATGTCCCAGGCGCCGGGGCACATCCGCCTGGTTTTCCTTGAACAGCAGGGTGTCCAGGGAGAGCAGGAAAAGTTGGATGCTCAGGCCGAAGCCCAGAAAAACCGCCAGGAAGGGCCAGAAACCCCTTACCTGGGCCAGCCCCCAGAGGCTTGCGGAAGTGGCGGCCAGACCCACCCGGGTGAGAATCCGGGCGGGATACCGGTCGCCAATGACCCCGTCGGGGAAGGAAACCAGAATGGCGTTCAGGCTAAGGACCGCATAGAGGAGCCCGATTTGAGCCCCGGAAAAGTGGAGGTTTCCTTTTAAATAGAGGGGAAGCAGGAAGTAGATGCAGGAGACGACCGCGGAATAGACGCTGATGTAAAAGGGGAGCACAGTAGGTTGCTTTTATACCATTTCCCTTTCGAATCCTAAAACTTAGTTATAAATTTCATGCCTTTTTTCTTATGGGAAACTGAAAATTCGCATTACAGGGCGCTGCGGTCGAGCCGGACCTCCATGGCCCGGGCCGGACAAACCGGGCAACACAATTCACAGGCGCTGCATTTTTCGGGGTCAAAGAGGACTTCCATCTCCGGGCGCTTGACAAAAAGGGCCCCCGTGGGACAGACTGCGGTGCAGGCGCCGCACTGGTAGCAACTCTCTTCGTTGCGCCGCACCTGACGGGCCACCCTCTGGACCTTGACCCCTGAATCTTTCAGATATTTGAGGCCCCGGCGAAAATTCTTCGGGTGCCCCCTGAGCTCCATGACTATTACCCCTTCTTTCCGGGGATAGATGGTGGCCTTGAGCAGATTAAATTCCAGGTCATAATCCTTGACCAGGCGGTAAATGATGGGCTGATCCACCACCTTATGGGGAAACCGCAAGACTAACATTTCCGCATGCATATCCCGATCCTCAACATAGCAATATGATTCATTAAATTATACCAGAAAACCGGCTTCCCTCATATCAACGGGCCGAAACGGCGCATCCAGGCCGTCTTCAAAGTCTCTAAATCAGTTTCCAGCAAACACTGGCCCTGCCGGCTGATTTTGAAGACCGGATCGGACCGCACCTGGCCGATCAAGGTAAGCGGCTGGCCGGCAAAAAGTTCCTCCAGGCGGCCCTGCTGGGCCGGGTCAACGCTCACCAGAAATCTTCCGGCTGATTCGGAATAGAGGCTTAAGTAAGCCGGCAACTCTGGAGCTAACCGACCCAGATCGATCTCCAGGCCCATTGACGCAGCCAGACTGGCCAGAACCAGATGCACTCCCAGGCCGCCCCGATAAAGGCCGTGAGCCGAGGCCAAAAGTTCTGACCGGCCGGCTTCTTCCAGCAGACGGTAATAAGCCAGGAATTCTTCGGGGCGCACTTGCGGGACGCTCAAACCCACATAACCCAGCATCTCGTAGAATTCCGAGCCGCCCAACTCGGCCCCGGTATCGCCCACCAGGTAAATGAAATCCCCGGGCCGCTTCCATTCCGGGGTCAGGGCCCGCCGCAGGTCCGGCAGGACACTCACCGCGGTAAAAAACAGGGTGGGCAGGCCGCTCACCCGGTGCATTTCGCCGTAGGTCCCGGGCAGTAGGCCATCCACATACATGCTGTCCTTGCCCGACAACAGCGGGACGCCGTAGGCCAGGCACAAATCTTTGAGGGCCAGGCAAGCCCGCACCAGTTGCGCCGCCTTGTAGCGGCCATCGGGATTTTTGTGGGGATCATATTCCACGCTGGGCCAACAGAAGTTGTCCACCCCGCCAAGGTGATCCAGAGTTCCACCCACTGCCAACAGCCGCCGCACAGCTTCGTCAATGGTGACGGCAACCATATGATAGGTGTCGATTTGCGAGAAAGCGGGGCACAAGGCCAGGCTCAAGGCCAGCCCCCGGTGCGACTCCGGCCGGGGACGTAAAAGCGCAGCATCGCCGGGCACAGGCGTCAACTCTCCCACCAGAGGTTTGATCACGCCGGCCCCCTGGACCTCGTGATCGTATTGGCGGATGATCCACTCCCGGGAGCAGAACTCGGCCTCGAATTCCCAGGGTGGAAATTCACCCTTCAAAAACGACAGGTCCATATAAGCGCAAGTCCGGTCCTGGGACTTCACCTCCAAAACACCGGAGTCGGTATAACGACCGATAACGGTGGCCTCTACCACGTGTTTCCGGGCCAGGTCCTTAAACCGGGCTTCATGCTCCGGCTTGACGGCCACCACCATGCGCTCCTGGGATTCGGACACCCAAATTTCCCAGGGGTCCAAGCCCTGGTATTTGAGGGGCACGGCATCCAGCCAGACCTCACCGCCGCCGGCCATTTGGGCCGATTCCCCCACCGCGGAAGACAGTCCGCCGCCGCCGCAATCGGTGATAAAGGTGATAAGGCCTTGGTCCCGGGCCTCTAGGAGGAAATCGTGCATGTTCTTCTGGGTGTAGGGATCGCCGATCTGGACATGGCCTGCGGGGGTGCCGGGGGAGGAGACTTCGGAGGAGGCGGTCACCCCATGAATCCCGTCCATGCCCACCCGGCCGCCGCAGGTGATGATCAGGTCGCCGGGATGGGCCGCTTTTTCGGCGCCGGGCTCACCCTGGATTTCCCGGGGCAAAAGCCCCATTGCGCCCACAAAGACCAGGCACTTGCCCAGATATGCGGCATCGAAGTAAAGGCTGCCGTTCACCGTGGGCACTCCACTCTTGTTGCCGCCATGTTTGACCCCAGCGATGACGCCATCCAGAAGACGCCGGGGATGCAGCCTGGGTTGCAGCGGCCCGGCGTAATCCCGGGGGCCGACACAAAACCCGTATAGACCCCCAATGAGGCGGGCTCCTTTGCCAGTCCCCATGGGGTCCCGGTAAACCCCCACGATGCCAGTGAGGGAACCGCCGTAGGCCTCCAGGTTGGAAGGGGAGTTGTGGGTTTCACCTTTGATCACATAGGAAAATCCATCGTCAAATTGCCCTACCCCGGCGTTGTCCCACAGCACCGACACCACCCAGGGTTTACTTTGGGCAATTTCTTTGGTAGGGGCAGAGATGCAAACTTTGAAAGGGTTATCCAGGATGAAGGTTTCCCCGGTCTGGGCGTCCCGATAATGGAACCTTCCTCTAAAGGTGTTGTGATTGCAGTGGTCGCTTCTTGCCTGAGCCAGATATTCCAGCTCTACGTCGGTGGGAGCGCCAAGTCCCACCTCCTTCCTCCGGGCCCGGACTTCTGGGCGTCCAAAATAGTCCAGAATAACCGGCAGGTCGGCATCGCGCAGGGCCAGGTGGCGCTGACGGCTCAATTGCTTGAGGACCTCCGGCGAGTCGATCTCAAAGGCCTGTACCGCTGGAGTGTGGGCCAACACCACTCGGGGCAGGATAATCCCCACCCCGTGGTCGGTATCCCAGGTCTGGCGAGAAAATATCCGAAATTCCTGGATCATGTCGTTGGCCAGGAGTTCCCGGGCAATCTGGGCTGCGTGTCTTTCGGTGAGGTCTTCGCCGGTTAACAGGAAGAGCTTGGAGGTATATACTGTAGATCCGGGAGCCAAAGGCTGCCCCAGGTAGGCAGCAATGGCTTCCAGAGCCACGGCTCCGGCTGTATCCCGAACTCCGGGCTTGAACCCAACCCAGATGGCCCAGTGAAAATCTTGGGCCAGCGGGTGAAAACCGGATATTTGGGTGGTGGGATGGGTGAAGATGGCGGTGCGGATCGCCTCCAGGTTCGTCTGGGAGAGATCCATATCCAGCATAAGGACCCGCAAAACCCTGACATTCGCAAGGTCAAGACCGAAGTATTCTTGCGCCTGACGCCGGAGTGCGTCACCTTCCGCGTCGGGAAGATCTGGGCGCCAACCGATTTCCAACCGAACTGCCATAGCCCTCCCCAGGTTATGGGTGATGCCACAAATATACCTGAAGGCGGGCCGGATAGAAAGCTAAGTTTGCCAGGAATTATCAAACCTAAGTTTCTTGCGGGCAGGGGCTTTGCTGTGACAACGCTTTTTAGACTTTTGAAGACGTCAGGCGCTGCTACTTGCCATTAACCTGGAAACTCAAGTGGTGGGTCTTGCCGTGCTCACAAGTATAGGTATGGTAATAGCCTTTTTGCGGGAGGATTGAGACGACCCCCATGATCACTAAAGTGGTTAAACCATGGAGGTTTAACTGCAGCAACTCATGTTTATGGCAACCGGAATCAACCAACGTAAGCATTCTCGGTTCCTCCCTGAACTGAGACATTTATTGCTTTGGAGCCTTTAGCATCCATGCGGCTCTAGCTTTGAGCTATTATTTTGCACTAATAAGTAAAATTATCTATAGGCCTATTTGCCTAAACTATTATAGGTAAAATTACCTAAGTAATAAGCATTATTGATTGTAGAAGAAGACATTAATTCAGGCAGTGGTTTTCATGACAATCTTTAGCTTAACAATCATTACAGTGCTTATGACCTGTCAACATTGCAGCAAAAAAGGCGTCCAGATCATGTTCCTCCTGGGAAGTGCGGAAAAAGCCGGGGGGCTGGACCAAACCGCGGGCCGCGGGCGGCAGCAGACTGGCGTCGGTGGCCAGATGAAATTCCGGAGGTCTGGCAAGGAAGTGTTGGATTTGGGTCTCGTTTTCTTCGGGTTCGGTGGTGCAAGTGATATACAGGAGGCGTCCCCCGGGTTTTACGACTTCTGCGGCCTGAGCAAGCATGGCGGCCTGCCGGGGGGTGATGGTCTACCGCAACCAACATCCCGGAGTTGTGCATGGCTTCGGCCAGATGGGTGGTCTTGCCTCCCCGGCCGGCGCCGATTTCCGCCAGGCGCAGGCCCGGACTTGGGGGCAACAGATAAGAAACCAATTGGGCCCCTTCATCCTGAAAAAGCCAGAGTCCGGCGCGATAAGAGGCTAATTCCGTGGGAGGGGCAAAAATGGTCTCAAAGATGAGTCCTGCCGGGGAAAACCGACTGCGCCGGGCCTCCACTCCTTCCCGAACCAAGCGGGCCATGAGAGTGGCAGGATCGGTCTTCAGGGTGTTGATCCGCACGGAAAGTGGCGGCACCCGATTATTGGCGGCCAGGCGCGCCGCAGTTGTTTGAGGTCCATAACGCGCCAGCCAGCGCGCCACCAGCCAGGCGGGGTGAGAATGGTGCACGCTCAGGCCCAACACCGGGTCTGAGTCGGGGTCCGGCAGCGCCGGGACTTCGCCCGCGGCCAGCCGGCGCAATATGGCGTTGACAAAACCCGCATGACTCCGGGGCAATCTTTTAGCCTTGGCCAGTTTTCCGGCTTCGTGGAGTACGGCCCGGGCCGGAATCCGATCCAACTTCAGGATCTGATAGGCTCCCAGGCGCAACAACTGCAAAACCAGGGGGTGAAGTTTTTTCAAAGGCAAATCGGCTAGGCAGGACAACAGGTAATCCAACCGTATCTCCCAGCGCTTTACTCCCTGGACCAATTCCAGCAGTAAGCTCCGCTCCGGCCGCGGTAATTGGGAATGACGCTTTAGGGTGGCGGCGAGCAACTCCTCCACGGAATGCCCGTGACGGGCGGACGACGCCAAAATATCCAGAGCCAGGGCCCGTGCGCCGGGGGAATTCGATGAAGGCCGGGGATCAGACATAAATTTTATCCTTGCATCCTGCCAGCACTGCGGATTTAATATCTTAAATTGAAAAATTAGATAGATTTTCTGGCTGAACCAAGGTAGTTGCCGGAATGGATGGGTTTATGATCATGGTCTCTGCAGCTTCCTGGCTTTAATATGGGCATCCGCGATAAATCAGCTATTCAGGCATCCAAAGCCAAGGTACGCCATGTTCTGAACCGGTTTCTGAACCGGTTGATGAGGTTGCGCCTTGAGTGGCCTCTGGCGCTGGCTTTAGTGCTTAGCGGCGCTACGAATATTGAATCCGGCCTCAGATACAACCTGATGCCTTTCAGCCAGATCGAGCCTTTTAAGGTGGTGGCTCGCTCCCTATCGGTTTTGGGGAGCAGCACCCAAGTCATTTTGGGAGTCTGCCTGGTCCTGGTGGGTATTGGCTTAATAGGACGGTACGCCACTGCCTGGGCCTTTGCCGTGCTCCTGACGGCCGTCACTGTGGGAGTCAATCTGGCCCAGGGATATCGGGGCGTCGGCCTCATCTTTCCCTGCCTGATATTTCTGGCCCTACTGATGCTCCGGCATTACTTCACCCGCCGGACTGCCACGGCCAATTACATTTTTTCCCTTATGGGCATTCTGGCCATCCTGGCCTACGGAAGCTTTGGCTCGTATATGTTGGGGAATGGATTCCGCCCTCCAATACACAAACTGACCTCGGCTTTTTACTTCACCATCATCACGTTGTCTACGGTGGGTTACGGAGATATCGTCCCGGTGACGCAAGAAACCCGTCTGTTTGTGGTATCTTTGCTTATCGTCGGCTTGAGCATCTTTGCCACCTTAATCGCCTCGATCCTGGGACCGGCCGTTTCAGGTGAAATAAACCGCTTTTTCAACCCCAGGGAAGGAAAAATGAAACCGAAAAATCACGTCATCCTGGCAGGAGAAGGCGCCCTGGCCACCAATACCGCCTTGGAACTCCAGGCCAGGGGTATCCCTTTTATGCAAATTATCGCCTCATCCTCTACCCCCGCACATCTTTCTGAAGATCTGGTGATACATGGCAACGCTGGTGATGACCTGGTGCTCATGGAGGCGGGCATTGACAGCGCTATTCTGGTCATCGCCGCCCGGGAGGACGACGGCGAAAACGCCTTCATCTCCCTGGTAGCCAAGGATTTGAACCCCAGCGTGCGCGTCCTGGCAGTCGCCAGTTCTCAGGGTTCCATCCGGCGACTGAGGCTGGCCCGGGCCGAGATCGTCTTTGCGCCGTCCGTGGTGGGCAGCCGCTTACTCGCCAACCTAGTGGAAGGCAAAGACATCCCTCCAGAGTTCAAAGACCTTCTTGAAGGCAAACACCGGAAGACCTGAGCGGTTTTAATCTTAATTCCGGTGATGAGCACTGCCCTTTACCCGGTTGAGCCCAGATGACTTTTAGAAGGACTGGCTCCCGCCGGCTGGGGCTGGGGCTTGTCAGTGCCCGCCGCAGGCTCAGGCAGCAGAAAGGTGGTCAGGGCCTCTTCCACTTTATCCAGGTCTACCAGGGTATCATAGCAGGGACCATTAGGCCGCTGATTAAGGACGCCGAAAACCGGCAAGGGATAGCTGTCCTGAATGCCGCTGCTGAGATCCCGCTCGCAGGCCACCGCGATGATCAGGCGGGGTTTGCGTTCCACCACGATGCGCCGGGCCAGGGTTCCGCCGGTGGCCACTGCCAAGCCCACTCCGTATTTTTCCGACAGACCCACCAACCCGTTTATGGGACATTTGCCGCAGCGTTTGCAATGCACCGTACTACCCGTGATCCGGAACTGGCATTCGTGGAATTGCAGACAATGGGGCATAAGCAACAGCAGTTTATCCGCAGTAGTGCGCGGCTGTTGCGCCAGGACCAACTGATTGTTGATTTCGATGAATGAGCGCCGCACCTTTTCCTTAGAGACACCGGCTATTTTCCCCACCAAGGTCATTAACGGGAGCAGAAGCTTGATCACCAAGCCTCTGATTTTGCGGGATAATAACAGATCCCTTCCCAGGAGCACCGTGAGGGCCAGCATAACCAGCACGCCCAGTACCAACAGGAGGAGAATGCCGAAAAGTACTCCCAGGATCAGAGGCAAATGGGGATTGATCGTGGTCAGCCCCACGTAAGGCACATACCAGAGGATTCCCAAAAGCAGGGTAAACAAAAAGCAGGTGAGAACCAGCAGTCCCAAAAAGATTCGCTTTTGAGGCCGCAGGGAATTACCGCCGTTCAAAATTTTGACCGGCTCATCCATGCGTATTTCTACTCCAGCCTCTGTCCGATCAGGGGGTGGCCCCGGAGGAATTCAGCGGCTAAAAGGCGCTTATGCCCCGCCAATTGCACTTCCTTTACCATGATGCTCCCCTGACCGCAGGCAATTTCTAGACCCTGAGGGGTCAACCGCAAAACCGTACCCGGAGCCGCTACACTTCCACCGGTCTTTTTGAGCCGGGCTCCGAAAATCTTAAGATCCCGGCCTCGCCAGTGGGTGTAGGCTCCGGGCTTCGGGTCCAGGGCCCGAATCCAACCCGCCACCTCCGAGGCCGCCAGTTCCCAATGGAGCCGGCACATCTTCCGGGAGATTGGCGGGGCCAGAGTAACCTCAGTCTGGCTTTGCGGGAGCTTGATGGCCTCTTCCCGGCGCAGCGAATCCAGGGATTTAACCAGCAAATTTGCGCCCACCTCAGCTAACCGGTCGTATAAGGTACCGAAATTGTCTTCCTCATTAATGGGGACCTGCTCCTGCAAGAAAATCGGTCCGGAATCCAGTTCAGGTCGCAGCCACTGGACAGTCACTCCGGTCGTTTCGTCCCCCCTGATCAGGGCCCAATTGATAGGGGCCGCTCCCCGGTAGCGCGGCAAAAGCGAAGCGTGTATATTGAGCGACCCTATGGATGGCAGGGCCAAGATCTCGGGAGGGAGAATCCGGCCGTAAGCCACGACAATTATGAGTTCCGGTTTTAGCGCCTTAAGACCCTGGATCAACTGAGGGTCTTGGAGACTATGCGGTTGCAGGACTGGCAGATGCCATGCCAGAGCCAGTTCCTTTACGGGTGGGGGAGTGACCACCTGTCCCCGGCCCCGGGGCCGGTCCGGTTGGGTCACCACAGCCGCCACCTCTTCCCCCGCGGCCAGGATGGCCTCCAGAGATGGCAAGGCGAATTGGGGCGTGCCCATGAAAAGCAGACGCCATGGCCCTGATTTCACCGGGCTGCCGCCTGTTTTTTCAATCGTCTTAAGTAGAGCCCCCGCTTCAGTCGGCTGATGTGATCAATGAACAGAACCCCGTTGAGATGATCGATTTCGTGCTGCAAAACTACGGCCAGCAATCCTTCGCCGGTGATCTCGATGGGCTTGCCTTCCCGGTCCAGACCTTTCACCAGCACCTTCCCATGACGACGGACCTCCGCGGTAAAGTCCGGCACTGACAGGCAACCCTCTTCATGAGTGATCTCGCTTTCCGCCTCCACGACGTAGGGATTGAGCACCACCTGGAGCTGGCGAGCCTTACACTCCTTATGGGAAACATCAAAAACAATGAGACGTTTCAGTTCGCCTACCTGGTTGGCGGCCAGTCCCAGACCCGGTGCGGCATACATGGTCTCTGCCATGGCATCTATGAGACCCTGTAATTGCCCATTGATCTCGGTAATTTCCCTGGCTTGTTGACGCAGTACTGCATCGGGCAATTTGCAAATCGGTAATAACGCCATAAGTCTGATAATTCTCGTAAGATGTTTATCTACTATATTTTAACTTTAAGTCAGAACCGGAAAATTTTCAAGGATTCACGTGCAGTTCCGGCAAAAATCTGTACCCGGTAACACCGGCTCCAGTAACAATAAAGGGACAATATGGAAAAAAGTGAGGGGCTACGAAAGCGCCCTCACTTTTAGAAGGTGGGTTAAGGTGGATAATGATCGTTATTTGACCGGCCCGCCGGGGCCCGGGCCACCGGCTCCCGGACCGTAATAGGGGCAGGGAAACCCACCGAAGCGGCCCATGCCGTGGCCCCTGCCGTGGTGGAAACCATGTCCGAATTGCGGGGCGATCTTACGGGCTGCCAGCAAGAAGGGCACCCGCTTTTCCTGCATCTGGCCTCTAAGGGTGTTCAACTCTTTTTGCTTGGCGATGATGGCTTTTTCATCAGGTTTTTCAGTTCTCCACAGCGATGCCAACTCAGCCCGATTGACTGCCATCTGTTTGCGCAGCTTAGCGGTATCGTTCATAAACTTCTGCTTGAGGTCAAAGAGCTTCCCGGTCTGTTCCGGGGTCAGGTTCATAAACCTGCAGCCCCAACCGCCGCCCATGGGACCGCCCATTGGACCGGCCCAGGAAGACGCCGCCAGACCCATGGACAACGCCAGGGCCAACAGGACCGCCAGGGACATCTTACTCGCTTTCATGGGTTAATCTCCTCTTTCTCGGCTCATATTTGGTAACCGGCATTCCGGTCTTTAGTAGATTAAACCCCCAGCATTACTAAACCCGGCGCGGCGGCGTAATTTTTTAGGGGAATTTGCCGAGAGTTTGGTAGGAAAATCGTTAACAGGAGAAATACCAGGGGATCTTAAGAAGCCCCTTGTCTCTTTATGGGGTATTCTCTAACTGCCGGATGATTTTATAGGCGTCCTGGGATACCGAAGTGAACCGGACTTCGGCTTCTTGGCGGGAGTCGTCCAAGGGACGCACCGCGGTGACCTTGCCGTACATTTTTCCGGTCACTTCGCGGTGCTCATTAAGGAGGTGTAGCCGCACGTCCTCCCATTCCTTTAACTCCCCTTCGAAAGTGATCAGGGCCGAGGTATCACACAAGTGGGTGATCCAGGCCGCGCCGCTGGCGCCCCGGACAATTTTTTCTTTAATGAGGAAAACCTCGACCCTGACGGGGGAGCTCGGGGCGATGAGGGTGTCCCTCCTGTCCCTCAGCCGGATAGGTTGCGGTCCGCCAATACCTCGGACATCATAGAGGGTGGCTGGCACGTTCGATCAGGTCGCGCACTTGCTCGTAGGTCGAGCCGCTGATGAGCACCTGACCTCCCACGGAATACGATTCCATGCGACCGGTAAAATTGACGGCGGAACCCACCACGCCATATTTGGTCCGCTTTTCCGATCCGATGTTGCCCACCAGCACTTTAGCAGTGTTCACCGCGATGCCCATCTGCAGATGGGGCAGACCGTCAGCGGCATTCAGCCGGTTAATCTCGTCCAGGGCCCTCTGCATGTCCAGGGCGCAGACCACGGCCCGCCGGGGATGATCTTCCAGGGGCTCCGGCGCTCCGAAAAAGGCCAGAATGCCGTCTCCGATGATCTCATCAATAACGGCCCGGTTATCCAGGAGAACTTCGATCATCTTGCCCAAATAACGATTCAAAAATTTGATCACCTGCTCCGGAGGCATGTCAGCGGTGAGGGCCGTAAACCCCCGTAGATCTGACATGAGCATGGTCAACTCCTGGGTCTTGCCCCCCATCTCCAAGGCATTCTGGCCTTCCAGGAGCCGTTTCACCACTTCCTGGGTAACGTAGCGCCCAAAAGTATCTCGAATAAAGTCCCTTTTCTCGATGTAGTCCGTGAGTTGATGGCCCATCTCGTTAAAGGATCGGGCCAGATGGACGATTTCCCGGGGACCCGTTTCCGGCACTGTGGCGGTGAAATCCCCCTGGGCAATGGCTGCGGTATTGTGCTCCAGCCTCCGCAGGGGCCGGACGATGTTCTTGGAAATGGCAATAATCACCACGGCTAGAAATCCCAGACCCAACAGCAAAATCCCAAAGATTTTCTGGCTTAGACTATGAACTTGGGCAAATAATTCCCCTTCCGGGATCACCACCCCCAAAGACCAACCCGTAGACGGCAAGGGGGCATAAAAGAGCCAGGATTTTTGCCCGGAATAGAAGTCGGTCAGGGGCACGAAACCGGATTTTCCCCGGAGCATGGCCCGCCCCAGGAGATAAGGATCATGCCTAGCCTCAGCCAGACTGAAGATGCTTTCCCGCATAATCCACTTGGCCTTCGGGTGGGTGACGAAGACCCCGTTTTGAGAAATAAGAAAGGCATAGCCGCTTTGGTAGATTTTAACTGACGAAACCAGGTCCTTGAGCCACATCAGGGAAATGTCCGCCGTCACCACCCCCTGTAATTTCCGAATCCCACCCACCGTCCGATAAAAAGGCACGGAATAGGTGCACATAATAATGTTGCCGCCGCCTTCATCGTAGTAAGGTTCACTCCACACGGCATGTTGCAATTCTTTAG
>JARRQO010000137.1:18856-22241 GCA_037381685.1 Deltaproteobacteria bacterium
ATTCACCTCCCAAAAAGCTGACCTTTACCTGGCCTTTTTCCCGGTAGCAATAGGGGCAAAAGTAATATTTTTTCGGATTGAAGACATAAGGTTCAAAAGCCACCGCCATACCGAAGATGCCTTTATTATTGGCCACGGTGCTTTTGAGCAGGCGGAGCAGGTCGGCTTCCTTATAAGGATAATTTTCCACCGCCACCGCCAGGTTGTCGGGGACCTTGGCCACCCCCTTCAGGACCGCTTCAATCCGGTAATTCGTCTCCAAAGTGAGATGCCGGGCGTTCGCGGCCACCTCCTTCATGACCGCTCGCTTTGAGGCCACCAGATTATAGGCAAACGCCGCCACAAAAATAATGGCCGTGCTGCCGAGGATCAAAATGATGAGCTGAGTTGCCAGTCCCCTATTCTTCATGAGGCGCAACACAATTAAAATAAAATTGGGAGAATTTCGGAATGGCGCGGATTAGCCCGTCTTTCTTGAGCGCGGTGGCGACCTGCTCATATGACTTTTGGCGAAGCGTTCCCAGAGGCAGATTCCAGCCCGGCGGGAAGATAATATCCCGCATCCGCGCCAACATCCACTTTTGATGCACCCGGTCCGTGGCCACCTTGGCGGCGTTGACGTACTGCATAACAATATCCAAAGCTTCATCCGGATGGGCGAAGGCATACTTCCAGCCCTGGATGGACGCGGCCACAAAGGCGCGACAGGTTTGCGGATGTCGTTTGACCATATCCTCCAGACAATAAATGCCGTCTTCGGGAAAGTTCATGCCGTAGTCTGCCAGTAAAAACGTGATTAACTCATCGGGATCCAGACCGGCGCTAAGAAGTTGATGATATTCATTGTACCACATGGCCGAAGCCACTTCGACGCCGCCCCGCAAAAACAGATTCATCGTGGCGGACTGGGGGATTTCCCGCACCTGCAGATGATATTTATGAAAGAAGGCTTTTGGCTGCAGCTGGAACTCATGGCGCCAGAGGCCCACCCGTTTGCCGTTGATATCTTGGGGCTTGGTGATGCCGCTGGATTTTTTCGCCACCAGCATGAGGGCGGAGCGTTGCACGATCTGAGCGATATTGATCAGCTTAAGCCCCCGGGCCCGCTTTTCAATGCCATCGGTGAGAAACAGGGTGCCGAAATTTGACCTGCCTTGGGCCAGCCATTGTGATGCCGGTCTTTGGGGTCCGCCCCGCAAAATCTTGACTTGCAGATGATGCCGCCGATAAAAGCCTTTCTCGTAAGCTACGTAATAACCGGCAAATTGGGCCTGGGGAATCCATTGGGGGATAAACGAGATCTGGGTGAGACCGGTTTTTTCGGCCCCGAAGGCAGTTCCGGCCCCCACTAGAAGAAAACCCAGGAGGAACACCAAAGCGCTCTTTAGCAGGAGCACCCGCCCTTTTCCCTGATACCGGAGCCTGGCTGAGACTTTCCTGGCGGCTCTTCTTCGGTTCACCCCGTTCCCTTTTGCCGGCGCCACTTCCGGTAGATTTCCGGGGGCACCGAGGTAAAACTGATAAGCACCTGGTAGCGCCCATCCGCCAGCGGCTTTGCACTGGTAACCTTGCCATAGATATGGCCCGGGACCGGTTTCTGCTTTTCGTCCAAGAATATCAGGCGGATATCCTCCCATTCTTCCACCTTATCCTCTGAGACCACCAAGGCGGCAGTATCACACAGATGGGTAACCCAGCCCTGGCCGGTGGCGCCGGTGACGATTTTGTCTTTAAGGTGGTGCATTTGAACCATGACCTCGGCCGGCAATTTTTCCAGCCAATCGGATTTGTCTCGCAGACGGATATTATAGGGGGCGGCGATGCCCTGGACATCATAAAGGGTGGCCCGGCCCGGCAGGCCTTTCATCTCCACCTGCAGCACATTCCTCACTTCCACCAGATCTTTTACTCTATTGTAGGTCGTCTCGCTGATGAGCACCTGTCCCGCCAGGGCGGAAGCCTCCATGCGGGAGGCAAAATTCACTGCGGAGCCCACAACGCTGTACTTGGTCCGCCGCTCGGAGCCGATGTTGCCCACCACCACGGTACCGGTATTCACGCCGATGCCCATAGACAGCAGGGGCAGGCCATCGGCCTGGTTCGCAGCGTTAATCTCATCCATGGCCGCCTGCATCTGTAAGGCGCAGGCTACGGCCCGAACCGGATAATCCTCCAGCGGGTCAGGCGCGCCAAAAAAGGCCAGGATGCCGTCTCCCAAGATTTCATCGATAACGGCCTGATTATCTAAAAGGATTTCAATCATCTTGCTCAAATAACGGTTGAGAAAGGTGATGACCGGCTCCGGCTCCATATCCGCGATGATAGCAGTAAAGCCCCGCAAGTCCGACATGATAAGGGAAACTTCCCGGGTCTCGCCTCCCATTTCCAGGGCCTCTTTGGAGGCCAGGAGTTTGGACACCACTTCCTGGGTGACATATCGTCCGAAGGTGTCCCGGATGAAATCCCGTTTGGCCATGTAGTCGGTGAGCTGCTCGCCCAGATGGTTGAACGAAACCGCCAACTCCGCGACCTCACGGGCCCCGCGCACCGGCACGGCCACGGCAAAGTCGCCCTCCCCTACCTGTTGCACCCCATCCCTGAGGCGGGAAATAGGCCGGGAGATGGCCGCAGCAAACCACACCCCCGAAAAACCGCCAACCAGGCACAGGGCCAGGCCGGCCAAGATGCCGGCCAACATCACTTCCCGGTTGAGGTGGGCAAAATGCTCGGTAATCTTTTTCCTGGCCTGCTCCGTAGCGACCTGGGATGAGGCCTGCATCTGCCGTTGCGATGGGGCAAAATATTCATCCAGGTTGACGATGGCCGCGACAATAAAGGGAGTACCGGCCACATGAACCCTTACCGAAAACCTTCGCCGCTCCTTGTTATGCTTATCGAAGAAAGTGAAATAACCTTTAACATAGTTTTGTGAAAAAGAACGCCTGATCATCTCAGTGGCTTGCGGGTACTGTTTTTCCCAATCCAATTGGTTCCGGCCTTCGACGTTTTTATCCGGATGAAACAGAATATAGCCGTGTTTATCATATAAATCCATGTAACCGGCGGGACCGTAAGGGGTGTAAATCCGTTGGGTAGCAATCTTGCGGAGAAAGGCGTTACGGCGCAGCCTGGCGTAATTATAGGTCTTCTGCCCTCCCAGGATAAAGGCTAATTCCCGGGCTACGTCTTCGGCCTTATCCCTGACGACATACTCTCCAGTTGCGTCAGGATATGCTCGGAATGGCTCACATTGGCCGCGGTCACCTGGCTAACGGCCGTATCAGCAATGTGGATGGCGCTCTTACTGAGGTCGTGCATGACATAACCGTCGATAAACCAGGCGCCAACCCCCACGATAATAATAAGCACCAGATAGGACAGCAGC
>JARRQO010000138.1:0-6077 GCA_037381685.1 Deltaproteobacteria bacterium
ATCTAACCCCAGGTTTTAGCCTGCGCCTTCTCCCCACCATAGGGGCGACCCGGTGGGTCGCCCTATACTTCCGCCCTGCTCTAAAAATATCCCAGTGGCACAGGCCTCTGGCCTGCGAAAAACTGCGCTTAGATACTGGCTCCCTCCTCTGTAGGGACGCACCTGGGTGTGCGCTCTCATACCAAGTTGCGGTCATGCAGGTAATTTTTATTTTCGTAGGGGCGGACCTATGTGTCCGTCCTCAGGGTGGTCGCACTTGCAGATGTCCCTACAAACACGAAGCTATTTTTACTTCTATGAACGCAACTTCGTATCAAGCAGCATATCTCACCGCATAAAAAATCCCCCAATATAACGCAGCGCCAAAAAGGCAATGATCACGCCCAAACCCACGCGAATGACCTGGCCCGAAAAGAACTTCTGAAGACGGGCCCCGAAGTACATGCCGAAAAACCCGCCGATCCCGAACAGCGCCCCCAAAGCCCAATCCGGGGCCACGGGGCCGATATTGGGGTAGAAGGGCGCCATCATCGAGTAAAAGGCCACCCCGACCACCGAGGTAAGGAAGGTGCTCATGAGCGTGGCCCCGGCGATCGTGTATATGGGCAGTTCAAAGATCGCGGCCAAAAAGGGGGCGATGAGGGCCCCGCCGCCGATGCCGTAAGTGCCGCTGATGAGGCCCACTCCCAGGGCCAGGGAAAACAGGGCCGGGGCGTTAAAAGTGAAAATTTCCCCCAGAAATTCATAGCTGACGCGCCTTATACTCCAACTCACGGTCTTGACCCGGGCCGCCGCGGGCAGGCTCCGCCCCGCCGAATACCCCGCCTCGGCCAGGACCTTTTTTAGGCGCGCCTGGACTTGAGCTTCGAATTCCATGATTTTGGCTTTTTTGCGTTTGGCCCGGGAAGTCTGCTCATAGAGCAGCCGCAGCCCGATATAAAGCAGCACGCAGCCCACGAAAAGCTTGAAATTTCTGGGGTTGAGCATCCAGTTAATTCGGATCAGCGCCCCCGCAAAGATGCCCGGCAAGGTCCCTCCAATCACCACCCAGGTCACCGGCCAGTTCATCCGGCCCTCCCGGATGAACCGATAGACCCCGGAAGGGATGGCCACAATGTTGAAGACCAGGTTGGTGGGAGAAACCGCAGGACTGGTAAAATTAAGGATACTTACCTGAAAAGGGAGCAACAGAAAGGCCCCGGACACTCCCCCCATGGACGTGAAGGTGGAGATCAGCAGGGCAATCAGCGGCGGAATCAGCGGGTTGACTTCCACGCCGGATACTGGAAAGAGCATACCCCACCTTTTGTTAAGTTTTTCAATAGATTAGCTAAAATTGCTTCCCCGGTCAAGGGATAATTTATGACCCCCTGGACCCACCTGACCGCTGCCTGTAAATTTTTAGAAAGTGATAAGCCCAGGAAAACCTTAGCAAAATCCTTAGATTGAAAATAGGGTTTTGGACAACAAAAATTAGCAATTTCCTGATTGAGTTGGCGGTTGGTTCTTGTATGCTGAGCCCTGATGGCGCGACGCAGCCTTAGATTAACCGAAACTTAACTTTGTAAAACAGGCAACAGTGTGGCGGGCGCATAATCTCGGAATATATGCGAACGCTGCAGGGAGGGCGGTTTCGTGAACAGCCTGATAAAACCTCAAAACCTTCCGGACAAATTCGAAGACCTGGTCCCTATGGACGACCCTCAAGCTGTGTTTGGGGAAGTATGCCGCATTGCTCTGGTATTGGATACCCGGTTTGATTTTACTGTCTTAGAACGGGTATTTCGAGACGTGGTCAGGCTTTTTAACGGAAATTATCCCGGCTATCAAAAATGCAATACCCGTTACCATGATTTAAAGCACACCACTGGTTGCCTGTTGGCCATGGCCCGCCTGATGCACGGAGCCTTTCTCAGCGGTTTGGCCCTGCCGGTGCGGGATGTAACCCTGGGGCTGATCGCCGCGCTGCTCCATGATACCGGCTATATCCAAACGGACGATGACCTCGAGGGCACCGGAGGCAAGTACACCCTGGTCCATATCCAGCGCAGCGTGGCCTTCATGGAAACATATTTCGCCTCCGCGGGTTTCTCCTCCCAGGATTTTCATTACTGCCAAAGCTGCGTAAACTGCACCGGCCTGGACATGAACCTTAAGCAGCTCCCGTTTGAATCCGCCTTCCACCAGACGGTGGGCTGGATGCTGGGCACTGCCGACCTTTTGGGGCAGATGGCGGACCGCACTTATCTGGAACGCCTGCCCTTTCTTTATCTGGAGTTCGCCGAGGGCAAGGTTCCGGGATTTGACTCCGAGCTGGACCTGATGAAGAAAACCCCGGCTTTTTGGGAATTCACCCAATCCCGCTTGATTACGGAACTGGGGAACGTCGTTCGTTATATGCGGGACCATTTCCGGGTCTGGTGGGGCCTGGACCGGGATTTAAGCCGGGATGCCATCGAAAAAAATATCGCTTACCTTAAATTCCTCCTGGAAAATCACGAACTTGATTACCATCGGTATCTGCGCCGCGGCGGCTTAATGGAAATTTTAGCCTTTGAGAGCCGCAGCTCAAGCTTGTCCGGGTTATACCCCCGCTCAAAAACCACCTTTATTCGGCCCGAACTTACGGATGGAAAACTTGCTTAGCTTTGATTTTACCCGGAATAATTAAAGGCTGGGGCGCTTAACCCTGAAACCTTGGGTTACCAGCTCCCCAGCCTTAAAATTACCGCCGCATCCCGGAAATAAATCAGCTTGTAGGGGCGCACCTGTGTGGGCGCCTTTAATATTAGAAGGGCATTCTCAGGGGTCCGCTTCTCTCCGGTCTGCCTTCCACTTATTCCCAGTTATTCCCAGGCGTCTTCCACCTTGGTGAGGATCGCCAGCTTGACGGCCTGGACCTTGCGGTACACCTGGTCCGGCTCCCTGAGGCGGCCTTCCACGGTGAGGAGGTCATTGTCGATGGAAATGCCAAAGAGACGCTCATTTTCCTGGAGGTAAGGCAGGATCAGTTGCCAGTCCGCGGCGGACAGCGGCATGATCTCGCCGCCGTTTAACTGCTCTTCCACCACTTGCTGGTAGGGGTCCCGGATGTAAATGGCGCCCCCCGAGGCCAGGGAAAAGAGGTTGCTGCCGGGGTAAGGGGTGCGCTGCGAGCGCAGGCGACCCCGGGCGTCATACTCCAGGCCGTTGACGATGATGAAGCCGCCCCCGGTGTGAGGGTTGCCCGCCATGAAGGATTCGGCCAGAAAGTCCAGGGCGGTGCCGTTGATCACCGCCCGGGGGCGGCCCACCGCGTTGATAAACGGCCGGCCCGCGGCGTTGCCCAAAATGTAGACTTCCCCGCCCTTGGCGCCGTACATGAAGGTCTGGCCCACATCCCCATAAACCACCAGCTTGCCCCGCTTCATGATCTGCCCCAACTGGTCCTGGGCGTTGCCGTGGACCTGGATGGTCAGGCCATCGATCCCCGAGGCCAGGTAGTCGCCGGTGCTCCCATAGGCGTCGATGCGCACCTCCTCAGTGTCGGGTCCGAACCCGCAGCCCAGGAACCGCTGCCCCTTGTAACCGTAGGTGAGGAACTGCCGCCACCCCAACTCAAAGGCCTGGCACAGAAAGCGGGCATCGCAGCCGTCGCCTTCCGGCGGAAAGTCCGCGGCATTCAAAATCAGCACCGCGTCATCCCGGGGCGGGGCGCTCAAGCGTTTCCGGCTCTCGAAATCGATCCAGCGGTAGCGGCTGTCATGAATCTCACCCAGACGCGGGGTCTCCCGAAATATCGTCGTCAGGGTTTCCATGATCAGGCGCTGCAAGCTGCTCAGTTTTTTGTCCCCCGGATCGTAGCGCCGGTCCAGCAGCAGGGTCAGGGCGTTGATGGCCGCGGCCTTGGGGGCGTCGCCGGCTTGGGCCTGGGATGCGATCACCGCCAGGGTTTCCCGGAAATCGGCGTAAGGCCGGGCCGGCAGGCGGCCCTTGACCCAGCGGAAGAGTTTGTGGCCCCTGGCATCCTCCAGGTGGGACCTGACCAGCTTGGTTACCTCCGACTCTTCATCAATCGCGATTTCCAACCGGGTGCCGCCCCAGGGCCGCTGGTGCCAGGGCACGGCTTTGGGCTTCCCGTACTTGTCCCGGCAGGTAAGGACCCGGTTGCCATTATTCGCCTCCAGGGAGAAGATGAAAGAGCCGCCGTCGGTAGCGCTGCCGCCCCGGGCGTTCCAATACAGGTCGGCCACCGGACAGAACCGGGAATCCTCCGCGGCCAGGCTCTCCAGGGTGGCGTCAATGGCCTGCTTTTCGGAGCAGACCAAGCCGACCTGCACCTCCCCGTCATGCAGGGCAAAGACCTGGGGCCGGAGCATGGAGGTGTCGGTAATGCCGATGAGCTCGAACCGCTTCTGGTCGGGGTCGTTCCTCGCAATAATGAAGAACCAGGGGCCGTCCGGGGAGCCGTGCATGTTGGTGGCCTGCAACTGCCGGTAAATCTTCTGGCGTTCCGGGTCCAACAGGTCGAAGTCCCGCTCCGTGGTGGGAGCCATGGACTCGATGACGTACTCCATGGGGTAGCCGTAAAGCCGGTGCCACAAATCAAAGGTCAGCACCGCCACCTCGGTGTCCGTGAGAAACTGGGGATAAAAGTGGCGCTGGCTCAGATATTCGCTCACCGAAAAGTAGTTGGCGAAGTCCCCGTTGTGCACCAACGCGGTGTTGAGCGCCGCAAAGGGATGGGCGCCGCCGGGGTGCCACACCCGGCCCCGGGTGGGATAGCGCTGATGCGCGATCCAGACGTGGGCCTTGAAATCCAGCAACTGGTAGTATAGCGCCGCCTCTTCGGCATAGCCCACGATTTTGATGATCATGATGTTGCGCCCCTGGGACAGCACAAAGGCCTTTTTCTCGCCCAGGGAAGCGTAATAAGCCTCGTTCAGCTTATAACAATTCTGGGCCACGAACTCGTCTTCCACCTTGCGCCAGGGCACATCATAGAGCTTGTGCCGCTGGATGAAGTGCTGCAATACCTCAGGCTTGACCCGCACGAAGTACTGCCAGACATCCGGGGGTTTGACCATCAGGCCCGGCAAATCCCGCCAGTCGTCAATGGTGGGCTGGCGCCGGGCATGGTCCACCTTGAAGACCTCGTCAATGAACCGGACCTCAACCTCGTGGCGGGCCTCCGCATCCAGGTAGGCGATCTGAATCAGGTAATCCTCATCCAGGATTTCCTGGGAGACCCCCAGGGTGTCGGCATCCAGGCCCACCGCGGCGATACCGCCGCCCTTGCCGTTGCCCCGGTTGTGCATCTGCACCGAGGGCTGGAAGATATGGCGGCCCGCCACCGGGATGTTGGCGGCAAAGCCGGTGACCCCGCAGCCGCCTTCGTCAGCAGACTTATGAATGCGGCCGTCGGGGTAGGGGTTGGGGAAATCCCGGCGGGTGTTGAGTAATTTGAGACCCGGGTGGGTAAGAGTATTAGCATTTTTCATGGCGTTCACCGATATTGGTTCAAAAGTTCAAGGTTCATAGTTTTAAGTTCGGCCGCGGGCCGCCCTATTTCTGCCGCTGGTCGGTTTCATGCAGCAACCTGTTTCTCTCGGTATGGTATTGATCGTAGCTTACCGGTTGCCGAAAACTCTGGTGCGAGCGCTCCCCCATCGCCTGAGTATCTTTATCGGGATATTGCGCCGTCAAGCCGTTGTAAAGGCCCCGATAAACATTATCCTTGAGATTATCCTGGCTGGCGCAACTGCAACAAAGCGTGGCTGCAACCGCAACCAACAGCATCTTTAGGAACATGGCGTAATCTTTCGGTTAAGAGGGGGTGCCGTGCAGGCCAAACAGTAGAGGCCGCGGCCGCCCTCCAGGTTCCGGCGGGCGAGACGCCCGCCCTACGTTTCCTCTTGACGCCCTGGGAGCGGCGGCGCTCCATGGGCGCCCTATTTCTTAAAATTTATGTATCGTAGGGGCGCTCCGGCGGGCCGCCCCTGCGGGTTTACGGTCTTCTCAGATCGTCGTCCACCGGCCGGTCAAAATAGTCCAAATGCGCCAGAACGTCGGTGCGGCCCACCAGCTCTTTGATGCTC
>JARRQO010000139.1:0-11889 GCA_037381685.1 Deltaproteobacteria bacterium
ACCCTGGACTTGTCACGATGCTGCTTTCAAACTCCCATCCCAGGTGATCTCCCCGCCTCTTTCCAGCCTGTAATGAAAACCAGAGCCTGGCCCAGACTCCGCATTTGTCCGGCTTCAGGATCTCACCTTATTGGGAACTTTCGGCTGATACACCCCGTATACCCTCCTCTAAACAAGTTGCCACTTATTAAATTATATTGGTATAAGCAGTTCACTTCAACATTTTTTATGGATCAATCTTCCTGGTTTGGCCTGCCCTGCAAGCCAACCGTGCTGGATTCGGCAAGTTTCATTTAAGGTTAGTTGTTAAGCTGGACTTTAAATTTACCTGCTATATTTATAGCGTTTGCCAAAAATTTCTTCCTTATTTTCCCTCTCCCCCCCGCGGGAGGGGGTTAGAGTGAGGGGGGTAGGAAAAGACTTTTGGCAATTACTATAACTGGGTGAGCCCGCGCCGGCGCGGTCAAAACCCGCCTTCGAGACAATTGGTTTTATCAGGGCAAGGATAACTTGCTCTGGTTTTCTAGGGATAGGTTTGCCGGGTCGGCATGATCAAAATCTCCTGGGGGTTGACATTGGCCGGCTGGGCGAAGGCGTAGACCAGGGCGTGGGCAATGTCTTCGGGGTTGAGGGCTTCGAGTTTGTCGCGGCGGGCCTTCATCTCCTCTTTGGGGATGTTATAACCCCAATTGGTGTAAACCGCGCCGGGCTCGATGAGCGAAACCCGGATACCCTCCGGCCCCAGCTCCTTGCGCAAGGCATCGTGCAGCCCGACCACGGCAAACTTGGTGGCATTATAGACGGCGAATCCGGCGATGCCATGGCGCCCGCCCACGCTGGAGACCGTGGCGATCATCGCGCCCGGCCGGCCGCGCATCAGGGGGATGGCCTTGCGAGTGCAGAACAATACCCCATAGAGATTGGCGTCGATAGTGGCCCGCCATTCTTCGGTTTTGCCTTCAACAAAAGCGCCGCCATAGCCGATTCCGGCATTATTAAACAGGAGGTCAAGGCCGCCAAAGCGTTGCTGTACTTCGGAAAAGAGGTGCTCCACAGCAGCTTCGTCACCCACATCCGTGGGTACCGCCAGGGCCAACCCGCCAATTTCCTGGGCCAGTGCCTTGAGACGCTCGGCGGAACGGGCCGCCATGACCACCTGCACTCCCTCGGCCGCCAGGGCCCGGGAGGCCGCTACCCCGATCCCACTCGAAGCCCCGGTCACCACCGCGACCTTGCCGCTCAGATTGCTCCATTGCATGGCTAAATTCCTCCTCTAATGGGCCTGCGGCATATTCATCCTAAGTTAAGGCGGGCGGAAACCGGATGCAATGAAAATCAACCAGACCGGCTGATGAGGAAGGCAGACGCTGTTAAACTAATTTCAAGGCATTGCTTATGGGAGCCGCCAGAAAGGGCGCCAAAATGGAAATACACTGGAGCAACTGATTGCTGAACGTGAAGGAAAACCCATGTTCATTAAGCCATTGCTCTATCTCGGTGGTTTCCAGGGCCGTTTTTTCCCGGGTAATCTGCTTCCTGGCCTTATTTTGCAGGTACGCGGTGGCAGGCACATAAGTCACAGTGAGAATCAAAGTGAAAGTGACTCCCCAGTAGGTGGAAATGGACCAGGCCACTCCGGAAACCTTGGAACTGAGGGCTGGATCACTGAATAAGCTCGCCGACCAATTGAGCCACATGTTCATACCCAGTATGCCGAAAACGAGAAACGCCGAGGCGACATTAATCACTTCCTTTAGTCTGCGCATCCTTAAAACCAGGTCTAGAGGCTCGTTGTTATGAGAAGTGATTGCGGGTAAAGCCAGGGTGGCGCATACCGCCATCAGCAAAAATATCGGTGTAACAGCTGCCAGGATATTTATAGTGAAAATGATGGCATAGATATGCAGAAGAAAGACCTGGCTATATATTTTTGATTGCACCAGCATTTTAAAAGTAAATCCAAAAATAAGACTATATATTGCCGCCCCTGTCTGGGCACTATATTTTAAGAAAAACAGATTTCCCAGGCAGAGTAACACACCTAAAACGACTGTCCATGCCAACTTCACTCCTCTAAGATAGACTTTTATAGTTATAATACTAAAAATTATTGAAATTAACGGTATAACTATACTTAAAATTGCAGAAGCTAGCCAGGTATATCTGGCCTTGGTTTCTATTAATACATGGCCAAGATTGGGCGTTCCTCCGATATTAGCCATTGCCGTTAATTTCTCCACGATATGGTAAGCCGGATCAACGCTTAATTCGAATAATAGGCTGCCGAAAAGAAATACAATTAAGGGAGGAACCAGGAAGAGCAATTGTGGGTATGGTTTTAGGTTATTGGGGCTGGCCATAATATTTTATTTCTCTTATAACTGACCAATCCTGTCGTTTCAGACATGTCACCAAGAGGCAATAAATATGGCTATATTACATTTTTTACAAAATAATCTTTCCACATAATAATGTCAATAAATAAATACAAAATAATATTTCTCAAACAAAAATAAGATTTACTTGTTTTAGGCGCACAGGTCTGCCAGGAGGGAGTCGGCTCAGTTCCGGGTTTGTTCGATCAGGTCCCCCACCACGTAAAGATCGGTGGGCTCCTGGATCCCCTTGAGCGTGGCCCGGAAGGATCGCCTGATCACCAGCTCCTCGGGAATCTGGTGGTAAGTCGCTTCCGAAATCACCACTTCGCCGCCCTGGGCCTGGGCCTGAATGCGATTAGTCAGATTGACCGCGGCTCCCACGATCCCGTACTTGGCCCGGGTTTCGGAACCGATATTGCCCACCACTACTTCCCCCACGTGCAGGCCGATGCCCATTTGCAGGGGGGGAAACTGGGAGTCCGTCCCGTTCTGTCGGGCTATGGCCTTTTCCATGTGCAGGGCGCAACGTATGGCCCGCCGCACGGTGGGCGCCACGGGGCCATCCAGGGGATCAAAAAAGGCCAGGATGGCGTCCCCCAGAAAGTCGACAATGATGCCGCGATGCTGCTGGAGCACTTCGATCATTTGGGAAAAATGGTGGTTCACCAATTTGATGGTAGCTTCGGGACTCAAGGTCTCCGCCAGGGGAGTAAAATCCCGGAGGTCCGAAAACAGGATCACCACTTCCCGTTTTTTGCCGCCCAAACGGGCCGCCTCCGGCCGGCTCAACAATTCTTGGGCGACTTCCTGGTCCACGTAACGCCCGAAGGTATTGCTGATAAGGTCGCGTTCCTTGAGGCCTTCCACCATGTCATTAAAACTCGCGGTCAACTGGCCGATTTCATCCTGGCTGTGCACCGGTATGGGTTCTCCGTAGCGGCCCCGGGCCACCAGGGCGGCCCGATGGGCTATCTGTTGAATCGAGGCGATGAGCGGCCTGATGGCCAGGTGCATCATGCCCAGGATAACGGTGAGGCACAAAAGGATGCTCAAAAGATACAAGGATTGAAAGCGCATGATGGGGGCCAGGATTTGGCTGCCCCGGGCATGCAACATAATGGCCCAGGGAGCCTGATGCAGCTTGTAGAACCCGACTACCTTCCCGGGCATAAAGCCCCGGCTTATCAGGGTGCCGTAAGGTTTTTTCTGCATTTCCTTCAACATGGCCACTTCCAGGGGATCATGGGTTTCCCCCAGGCAATGCCGATTCTTCATAGTGAGCTTGGAGTGAGCCAGATAAAGCCCGTTGTCATTGAGCAGACAGGCCATATTGGTCTGCATCCATCCCGACGCCACGATGTTCTCCATCAGGTAAGGAAGTTTTAGGAGGACTTCGAGTTTTCCCAACAGCTTTCCGTGCTCACTTAAAAGATCGGATTCTAAGCCCACTGACTCATAGCCCGGCGGATAAAAGTAGCGAGGTGGGGAAACCTTCTTGACTTCTTGGAATTTATCTGTCGTGGCCGGACGGGATGCAAGATTTTTCGGGCTTCCCCAGACCACTTTGACCTGCCTGACGCTTGCTTCCCGGGCCAACTGCTCCAGTATCCAGTCAAGCACTTCCTTCTGGTGCGGCTTTGCGGCCTCCTGGGCAAACAGGGCCAGCCAATGTTTGGACTGACTCAAACGCATATCCATTTCGTGGGCGGCCCGCGCCAGCCGCAAAATTGCCACCTTTTGCCATTCATCCAACAGGCTCTTTTTGATGGAAACATAGCCCGCAATGCCTGCGCCGATGAGAAACAGGGCCGTCGGCAAGACCAGCAGCAAGATAAGGCGTTGCTGCAAACTGGTTAGATTGAACTTGAGTTTCATGGATTATTCCAGCTTATACCCCAGGTAGTTTTAGATTTCGGGGCCAGGCTTTGCCTTAGCATCAAATTAACCATCCGTCTCAAAGGCGCAAGCCAGCGGCTCAGCCCAAGATTATTTGCCGTTTCCGAGCAAGGCCGTCTCTTGAGATATTTATGGGTGACCTCGGTTTCACCAGAAGCTAGCTAAACAAGCCTTGGCAGGCGATCGTGATCTTTTCCCGATTTTAGCTTTAAAATTCCTGACAACTTTGAAATAATAGGAATGATCCTGCCAGAAGATTCCCAGGGTTGGTTTCAAAGTTCGCTTTACTTTTAAGCGCCATGCCAGATCAAACTGAAACAGCCTTTGCGGCCCGGGGCCTAAGCCCTGTCCCCAGCAGAAATCCCAGGAGTTGGTGGTTAACGGGAACATATTTTACCCCGGTTATTCTGGGAGTGATCCTGGTTCTCCTGGCGGCGTCAGGCTGCAACTCGGGCTCGCCAACCTCAAAAACCGCCAGCCGGCCCGTGTGTATCGCCGGTTCTACTTCGATCCAGCCTTTCGCGGAAAAATTGGCGGAGATTTATATGCACCGCCATCCCCAGGCCCGCATCGATGTTCAGGGGGGCGGCTCCAGTGTACACCCCTCCAATCCCCTGACCAACATCACCCTCACGGAGATTCGCCGGATTTTCAGCGGGACCACAAAAAACTGGCGGGCCCTGGGACTGCCGCCCCACGCCATTGATCTGATCACCCGGGAAGAAGGCTCCGGCACCCGGGAGGCCTTCGAACACCTGGTCATGGGGAAGCATGAAATCACTCCCGCGGCGCTGGTGCAGGATTCCAACGGCTCGGTGCGGGAGATTGTCGCCGGCGACCCTTATTCCCTGGGCTATATCTCTGCCGGGCTGGTTAACCAACAGGTTAAGGCCTTGGCCATTGACGGGGTCTTCCCCACCCGGAAAAATATTAAAAACCATACTTATAAGCTGGTGCGCCGGTTTCTGCTGGTGGCCCGGGCCCGGCCCGCCGGCACCTGCAACGCCTTCCAGAAATTCGTCCTGGGGTCCAACGGCCAGAAGATCCTGGAGTCCGAAGGCCTCGTTGGGATTAAGTAATGCACCGGGAGAAATTCATCGAACGGGTCCTTTTGGTTCTGGCCCTGTCTTCCATCGGCTCTTTGGCCCTCATCACTATCTTCATCTTTCTGGAAGGCTTTCCCCTCATCCTCTATACCGGCCTGAAAAACTTTATCCTGTCCAGCCACTGGGCTCCCACCAAAGGCCATTTCGGCATCCTGGCCATGATCATCTCCTCCATCCTGGTCACGGTGGGGGCCATGGTCCTTGGGGTGCCCCTGGGCCTGTCCTGCGCCATTGTGTTGGCGGAGTTTTCTCCCAAGCGACTCAAGATGATTTTGAAGCCCACCCTGGAGCTGCTGGCCGGGATTCCGTCGGTGGTTTACGGCTTTTTGGGGGTTATCTGGCTGGTGCCCCTCATCCGCAATTATTTGGGCGGCCCCGGATTGTCGCTTTTGGCCGCCTCCATCATCCTGGGCATCATGATTCTTCCCACGGTCATCAGCATTTCCATCGACGCCCTTACCGCGGTCCCGGACCTCTACCGGGACGGCTCCCTGGCCCTGGGGGCCACCCGCTGGCAGACGGTGAGCCGGGTGGTGCTGCCCGCGGCCTCCTCCGGTATCATCACCGCGATTATTTTAGGGATGGGCCGGGCCATCGGTGAGACCATGGCCGTGATCATGGTGGCGGGTAATGCGCCCTTAAAATCCCTACCTCCATACTGGACCCGGTGCGCACCTTGACCAGCAACATCGCCCTGGAGCTGGGCTACGCCACCGGCCGCCACCGGGAGGCCCTGTTCGCCACCGGCATCGTCCTGTTTATCATTATTATGATCCTGAACTTAAGCGCCACCCTTATCACCCGGCGGAGGTAGAAAGGCAGGTATCAGGTTTCAGTTTTCAGGTCCCGGTTTAAGATGATGGCCGTTCGGGAATGAGTTTTAGCCCGGATAATTCGCCGGGCTGCAAAAAACTTGGTGGCACAGGCTTTGCTGCCTGTGCAAAAACCCCCGGCTTTTTGGGGCTGTTTATTTTATCTTTAATATTTCAATATGTTGTCGGATAATTCCAAAAGTTCATTAATAAAGAGGGCTAGAAATAAGTGTTATGTCCCAGACGTTCCTTGCAGAATTATTTGGCTTTTTTGGGTAGGGGCGGATCTGTGTGTCCGCCCTCATGGAGGATGCCTGTGCAAGTGCCCCATAACAATTGTTAGCTCTAGTTGGGACGCGACATCGGCATATTCTAGCGTTTGCCAAAAGTCTCTTCCTCTAATTCCCTCTCCCCCCAGCGGGGGGAGAGGGTGAGGGGAGGTATGAATTGAAATCACGTTTCCGCTCCGGGCATTAATCCGGAGCCTCGCAAGGCCAAATGGTATAACCCGTGCGACTCGATCCCCACCTCACTCAGCGCCTGGTCAAAGCCCTGCTTTGGGCCTTTACCGGTTTCACCCTGTTGATCCTGGTTTTTATTATCGTGGATATTTCCGTAAAAGGCCTGCCCCAGGTCACCCCCGGGTTTCTTTTGCAGAACCCCACGGATATGGGGCGGGCCGGCGGTATCTTTGCTACCATCGTGGCCACCGCCTACATCACCGCGCTGGCCATCCTGATGGCCTCCCCTTTAGGGGTGGGCACCGCCATTTACCTGACGGAGTATACCCAAGAGGGCTGGGCCACCCGGATCATCCGCTTCGGGGCCGAATGCCTGGCCGGGGTGCCTTCCATCATCCTGGGGCTCTTCGGCTTCGTGCTGTTCGTGCTGAAACTGGGTTTCGGCTGGTCGGTGCTCTCCGGCGCCCTGTCCCTGGCCATCATGGTGCTGCCCATCATCATTCGCACCAGTGAGGAGGCCATCAAGGCCGTGCCCCGGGATTACCGCACCGCCTGTTATTCCCTGGGGATGAGCCAGTGGCAGACCATCACCCGTATTGTCCTGCCCAGCGCCCTGCCGGGGATCACCACCGGCATCATGCTCAGCGTGGGGCGGTCTTTGGGGGAGACCGCGGTCCTGTTGTTCACCGCCGGGGCCGCCCTGCGCACCCCGATTTCCATCTTCGATTCCGGTCGTACCATGGCGGTGCACTTCTACATCCTGGCCCGGGAAGGCATTTCCATGCCCAACGCCTACGGCACCGCCGCGGTTTTGGTGATTTCCATTTTATTGATCAATGTCACGGCTTATACGTTGATGCAGCGGCTCATGAAGCGGTATAGCTGAGTCCCCCCCAATGCAAATTCCGGGGGGTCGCTGATCCCGCCGGACTCGTTTTTTTCATCCCGGTGTCTCCCCATTTTCTACGGTCTTATTTATAATAATAAAATGAAGTCAGATACTTATTACATGGGGCTGGCCCTGGACGCAGCCCGGGAAGGCCTGGCAGCAGGGGAAGTGCCGGTGGGCGCGGTCTTGGTTGGGGAGGAGGGTCAGATTCTAACTCAGACGTTTAACCGGCCCATCGGTTCCTGCGACCCCACCGCCCACGCCGAGATTTTGGCCTTGCGGCAAGGGGCGCAGCGGCTCGGGAATTACCGGTTGCTGGGGTCATGCCTTTATGTTACCATTGAACCTTGTATCATGTGTCTGGGAGCGTTGCTGCACGCCCGTTTGCGGCGCCTGGTGTATGGCGCCCCGGACCCCAAGGGCGGCGCCTGCGTGTCGCTCTTTCGCCTGCCCGAAGATGCCCGCCTCAACCACCGCCTGGAAGTAACCGGCGGCGTCCGGGAGGCGGAATGCCGGGAACTGGTCCAGGAGTTTTTTAAAGCGCGCCGATGAAATGTAGGGGCGGCGTCTCGCCGCCCTGCTGGGGGCGGGGGAACCCCGCCCCTACCGAAAACCGAAAACTGAAAACCGAAAACCGTCTTTCAAGGAGGGGTACCGAAGAGGCCGTAACGGGGTCGACTCGAAATCGACTTGGGGGCCAATCACTCCCACGTGGGTTCGAATCCCACCCCCTCCGCCATATAAGTTGTTGCAATAAAAGAACTTATTGTAAAATAATGTAGCCGCCGGCTTTAGCCTGCGGCCGCATAGAATGTAGGGCGGGCCTTGCCCGCCAAAGCACAGGCTGAAAGTCTGTGTTACCAATCGACCCGGAGAGATGCCCGAGCGGCCGAAGGGGCACGACTGGAAATCGTGTGAGCGTCTAAACCGCGCTCCGAGGGTTCGAATCCCTCTCTCTCCGCCACTTCAAGCCGTTTTCAGTTTTCGGGATTAAAGATCATCCTTACTCTGCCGCGCCAACCGAAAACCGGAAACTGAAAACCGAAAACCGTCCTTTATGGCTTATCAGGTCTTAGCCCGGAAATGGCGTCCCCAAACTTTTGAGGAAGTGGTGGGCCAGGAGCCCATCACCCGCACCCTGCAAAACGCCCTGACTGCGGGCCGGGTGGCCCACGCCTTCCTGTTCAGCGGCCCCCGGGGCGTAGGCAAGACCTCGGTGGCTCGCATCCTGGCCAAGGCCCTCAACTGCGAAGCCGGCCCCACGCCCCACCCCGACAACACCTGCCAGATGTGCCGGGAAATCACCAACGGCTCCTCTTTGGACGTCCTGGAAATCGACGGCGCCTCCAACCGTGGCATCGACGAGGTGCGGGATCTGCGGGAGAAGATCAAGTACCTGCCGGCCCAGGGCAAATACAAAGTCTATATCATCGACGAAGTCCACATGCTGACCAACCCGGCCTTTAACGCCCTGTTGAAGACCCTGGAAGAGCCCCCGGCCCACGCGGTTTTCGTCCTGGCCACCACCGAGCCCCACAAGGTGCCGGTGACCATCCTGTCCCGCTGCCAGCGCTATGATTTCCGGCGCATTCCCACCGGGGTGATCCAGGCCCACCTGGCCAAGCTGGCCGAGCAGGAGGGCTGGCATATCGACCCCGAGGGCCTGGCCCTGGTGGCCCGGGCCGCGGAAGGCGGGCTGCGGGACGCCCAGGGCTTTCTGGACCAGGTGGTGACCTTCGGCGGGGACGGCGTCGGCGCCCCGGAGATTGCCCGCATCCTGGGCGTGACCGACCGGGGGGCGCTGTTAGGGGCTTTGACCGCCATCATCGACCGCAACGGGCCCGACCTCCTCAATCTTATTGAAGAGCTTTATACCCAGGGGCAGGATTTGACCCGGTTTTACCAGGATTTAAGCCTTTATGCCCGGCATCTGCTGGTGGCGGCCCTGCATCCCGAGGCCCGGCATCTGGCCGCGGTGGCCGAC
The DNA here is from genome assembly GCA_037381685.1 of Deltaproteobacteria bacterium. GTDB lineage: Bacteria > Desulfobacterota > Desulfobaccia > Desulfobaccales > 0-14-0-80-60-11 > 0-14-0-80-60-11. The sequence continues at coordinate 9,527 of JARRQO010000139.1, forward strand.
ACCGAGTGGGACGAACTCACCCGCTTGGCAAGCCGGACCCAGGAAGTCCACCTGCACAACCTCTTGAGCGTTCTGCTCCAGGGGGAGGAGGAATTGAAACGCGCCCCCCATCCGCGGCTGGCGTTAGAGGTTCTACTTCTCCGGTTAATTCATTTGGAGCCGCTTGTCCCCTTGGCCCAATGGCTGGACCGGCTTTCGGCCTTGGAACGGCGCCTGGAAACCGGCCCGGTCGCACCAGAGTCCCCACCCAAGTCCGCCGCGCCGGTCCGCAACTCTGCCCCGGAGGTTCAGGAGGCCGCAGAAACCAAGTTCTCGCCGGCCAACCTGCCGGCAGACGCCCTGACGGAGCAATGGCAGGCCTTCCTGGACCATGTCCGGAAAAGCGGAGACGCCCCTTTACACGCCAAGCTGGCCCAATGCCGGCTGGTGGGGATAAGCGACCATGACTTGAAGATCGCCCTGAAACGCCCCTGGAATGACAATGGAGCCCGCTATGAAGCCCGGGTGCGGGAGTTGGCCCAGGCCTTTTTCGGGGCCGAAACCACGGTGGCATTTGAAGTGGAGGCCCCCAAGACTTCGAAAAAGACTTCCCCGGCTCCCCAAAAATCCCTGGATATGAAAAAACTCCAGCAACAGGCCCTGGAGATTTTCGGGGGCGAGTGGGTAGAGACCCCTAAGGGCAAGGAGAAACCCGAATGAAGAATTTATCCGGTATGATGAAGCAGGCCCAGAAGCTGCAAGCCAAGATGATGGAGATGCAGGCCGAATTGGGCAACCGCACCGTGAGCGCCCAGGCCGGGGGCGGCATGGTGGAGGCCGTGGTCAACGGCCGCCAGGAATTGGTGTCGCTGCGCATCGACCCCGAAGTGGTGGTCGCCGATGACGTGGAAATGCTCCAGGATTTGATCCAGGCCGCGGTGAACGAAGCCCTGAACCGCTCCCGGGAGATGATGGCCGCCGAAATGTCCAAACTCACCGGGGGCATGAACATCCCGGGATTGTTCTGATAATAACGCCTCGTAGGGGCGACCCGCCGGGTCGCCCCTACTTAAAAGGAACATACATGGCAGGAAATGCCTACCCCGCGGCCTTGCGCCGGGTGATTGCGGGTTTGAGCAAATGGCCCGGCATCGGCGAAAAGACCGCCTCCCGCCTAGCGATGCACCTGCTCCGGGCCCCGGAGGCCGAGGTGCTGGAGTTGGCTAACGCCTTGGGCGAGTTGAAGGCAAAGATTCAGCTCTGCCGCCGCTGTTTTGCCTTTGCGGACCAGGAGCTTTGCCCCATCTGCGCCAACCCGGGCCGGAGCCAGGGCCAGATCCTGGTGGTGGCGGAGCCCGGAGACCTGCTGGCCATTGAAAAGCTGGGGTGGTACCAGGGCCTTTATCACGTATTAGGGGGGCTGATCTCGCCCCTGGAAGGAATCGGTCCTGACGATATCCGCCTCAGGGAACAGCTGGACCGGGTCAAACAAGAAGGGATCCAGGAAGTCATTCTGGGCCTTAACCCGTCGCTGGAAGGCGAAACCACCACCACCTACCTGGCCCAGGAACTGAAACCCCTGGGGGTCAAGGTGACCCGCATCGCCTATGGCCTGCCCATGGGCGGCGAAATCAAGTACGCCGACCAGCAGACCCTGCGGGAGTCACTGAGTCATCGGGTGGAGACGTAAGGGCAGGTTTCAGGTGCCTGAGGTCAGGGATTAGGGAGTTTATATTAATGAATAATGAGGTTCTTTCTCAGGTGCAGGTTCTCTTTCCCAAAGAAAGGATCGCCGAGTTTTGCCGGAAACATCACATTAGAAGGTTAGCGGTCTTCGGGTCCATCTTGCGCCCGGATTTTCGGGATGATAGCGACATCGATGTCTTAGTGGAATTTGAGCCTGACCATGTCCCGGGGCTGGCATTTTTCGCCATGGAAGAGGAACTCTCCGAAATACTGGGCCGGAAGGTCGACTTGAATACTCCGCAATTCCTGAGCAAATATTTTCGCGATAAAGTCCTCAAAGAAGCGGTAGTGCAATATGCCCCCTGAAGACCTGATTCGCTTGCGGCATATGCTCGATAGCGCTAACGAGGCAATCCAGTTAATCAAGAATAAGAAACGTGAGGATCTGGATTCTGACCGCCTTTTAAATCTGGCTTTGGTCCGCCTCCTGGAAATTGTCGGAGAGGCTGCAAGTAGAACTACCAATCCCACTCGGGCTGAATATCCGGAGGTTCCCTGGAGTCAAATCATCAGCCTCCGTAATCGGCTGATTCATGGTTATGATGAGGTCGATTTGGATATTCTCTGGAAGATTTTGATTAAAGACCTGCCCCAACTCATTGATCAGCTGGCACAAGTTAACTATCCGTAATAATGGG
>JARRQO010000140.1:0-5962 GCA_037381685.1 Deltaproteobacteria bacterium
CCCACGGCCCGTCCCTTGATGCGCTCGATGAACGCTTTGGTGACCTTGTAATTGACGTCGGCTTCCAGCAGCGCCAGACGCACCTCGCGCAAGGCCGCATTGACGTCAGCCTCGTTGAGCTTGCCCCGGCCTTTGAGCTTCTTGAAGACCGCGTTTAATTTGTCGGAGAGTCGATCAAACATAATAAGGTGTCAGTTTTAAGCGCCTTAATTGCCATTCTTGGTTTTTGTTATTTATTTTCTTCTTGCTCTAAAGCTCCTCCCTGGGAAAGCTTTTGCAAGCCATGTTAATCTCCCGCCCAAGCTGCCCTTGGGCTCCATCCTTGCACTCGTTCCCAAGCTCCTGCTAAAGGTCCCACCTACTTTCACAAACCAATACCAGGCGCCTTTCACACTATCTTTCGATCAATCCAATAAAGCTACTATTCCTTAACTTCCTGGTAGACTTTACTCCGATGTTGAATAGTCCAGACAAAAATATTCCTCGTTCCCAAGCTCTGCTTGGATACCACCCTCGATTCTTTGTACTTTTGTTATAACAGAAAACGGCCCACAAAAAACCGAAAACTATCCTTTAATTACTCCCAACGGTTTCAATCTGGCCACCTTCTGGGCAATCCCGGCCCCGGGGACCACCTCCACCACCCCGGCCACGTCTTTGTAGGCCTCAGAAATCTCTTCATCAATGGTGGCCCGGCCCGCGCCCCGGACAATGATGCCGCGCTCGGCCAGCTCCTTGACGATAGACCGCCCTTTGGCCGCCTTTTTGGCCATATGGCGGGACAACCTGCGGCCCGCGCCGTGGCAGGTGCGTCCAAAAGTCTCCGTCAGGGCCTTTTCGGTCCCCACCAGCACAAACGAATACCGCCCCATGTCCCCGGGGATCAGCACCGGCTGGCCGGTCTCCCGGTAGGCTTCCGGCACCTCCGGGTGATGCGGCGGAAAGGCCCGGGTCGCGCCCTTGCGGTGAATGCACAGTTTCCGCCGCGCGCCCTCCACTGTGTGGGTCTCCAGCTTGGCGATATTATGGGCCACATCGTAGACCAAATCCAGGCCCAAATCCCGGGGGCCCATCTGAAACACCTGCTCAAAGCTCTCCCGGACCCAGTGGGTGATCATCTGGCGGTTGGCAAAGGCGAAGTTGGCCGCGCCCGCCATGGCCGCCAGGTAATTTTTGCCCTCCGGCGAGGCGAGGGGCGCGCAGCACAGCTGCCGGTCCGGCAATTCGATCCCGTACTTGGCGCTGGCCTTGAGCATCACCTTGATATAATCCTCGCACACCTGGTGTCCCAACCCCCGGGAGCCGGTGTGCACAATGGCGGTCACCTGGCCTTCAAAAAGCCCCAACTGCGCCGCCAATGGGGCATCGAAAATTTCATCGACATAGCCCACTTCCACAAAATGGTTGCCGGAACCCAGGGTGCCCAACTGGTCCTTACCGCGGTTCAGGGCAAATTCAGAGACCAGATCGGGGTCAGCGCCCTCGATCCGGCCCCCGGCTTCGATGTGGGCCAGGTCTCCGGCCTCCCCAAATCCATCTTTAACCGCCCAGCGCGCCCCGTCTTTGAGCACCTTTTTTAAGGTGGAGGCGGTAAGTTTGAAATCCTTGCGCCGGGAGCCCACCCCCGAGGGAATGTGGTTGAACAGGGTGTTGACCAGGTCTTCGATGCAGCATTCCACCTGCTCCCGCGCCAGCCGGGTGCGTAGCAGGCGCACCCCGCAATTGATGTCGTAGCCCACGCCCCCGGGAGAAACGATGCCATCGGCCGGGTCAAAGGCCGCTACCCCGCCGATGGCGAAGCCGTAGCCCCAATGGATGTCGGGCATGGCCAGAGAGGCCCCCACGATTCCCGGCAGGGTGGCGACGTTGGCCACCTGCTGCAGGCTCTGGTCCTCCTGGATGGAGGGCAGCATCTCCTGGGAACAGAAGACCAGCCCCCGGGTGCGCATTTTGCCTTCCCGGGGAATCTCCCAACGATAGGCGTCGATCTGCCGCAGCTTCACCATAATGACCGTTGTAGGGGGGCGCCTGCGTGTGCGCCCTCACTCGGGGCGGACACCTAAGTCCGCCTACCATCACAGGTCCAGCACCACCGTGGCCTGCCAGCCATCTTTGCCGGCCACGATTTCCAGGTTATGGAAAGTCGCAGCCTTGACCGCGGTCTTCATCGGATGGCGGGAAGCGTCAAAGATCTCACCTTTTACCCAGGCCTTTAGGCGCTCGCCGGTCAACGATACCACATTAAATTCCCGCCCCAAAAAGCCGTCTATATCAAAAAGATAAAGCAGATGGTTCAGCCAATCAACCAGGAGGGCCTCCCGGTCGCTGGATTCCAGGCTGACTTGCCGGGTCTTCCGGCGCCGCAGGGACCGGATATCCGTTAGCGTCGCGCTCAAGGCGCGACCCGCATTTTCAAAGAGCTCCGGAAGATTTTCCCCCCACAAGCGCCAGGCCAGGTCCGCCGTATGGGGTATCTGCCGGTAGCCCACCCGCCGCGGTCGGGGAGATGCTTCCGCGTTCTTCACATTCATAACACAAATAAGTTAATAACTTTACAATCTGGATCAAGTCTGCCAATCCCTCTAAATCTCCCTGAGAAAAAGCGAGGCCCTCAAGAGAAAACCCGCCGGAATTCAATCTCCAGCCCGCGGCTGCCAGTTGCCGGAGTCCCGGGCCGCGGCAGCCCCCAAATCAAAGGCCTGGAGGTTCGAGGCCAGAAATTTTTCCTTGGTCCGGCTGCGGACCACCGCCAGGATTACCTCCGCCGGGAAGGGCAGGGAATCGGTGGCGGCCAGGGCGCCCAACAGGACCATATTGACCGCCAGGGTGCTGCCGGCCTGCCGGGCCAAATCACTCGCGTCAAAAGCTAACAGCTTCCCCACGTGTTCCGCCAGGCGGCGGCACATTTTGTCCACCGAGGGGTACTGCGCCTTGCCGATGGCCACCGGGTAGGGCACAATCGCCGCGGTATTGGCGATCACCAGGCTGGCCGGATGGCAGTGGTTAAGGGCCCGGAAGGCCTCCAGGACCTCAAATCCCAGGACGATATCGGCTTCAGCCGGAGAAATCGAGGGACTTTTCAGGTCTCCCAGCACCACCGTGGAGACCACGACGCCGCCCCGCTGGGCCATGCCGTGGGTCTCACTCACCATGGGGTTAAATCCCGCTGCCAGCGCGGCTTCGCCCAACATCCGGCTGGCCACCAGAGTGCCCTGGCCCCCCACACCCGTCAGGTAGATACGGAGGTTCCCGGTTTTCGCTTTTCGCTTTTCTGTGGCGGCCATGATTTACTTGCCTCAGACACACCCAATGCTATTTGAAAAGGGCTCGCCCCCCGCCGCTTACTGCTCGCTGCTCACCGCTAACTTCTTCACCGGCTGGATGTTCTCGCACCACTGGACGCAGAAGGCACAACCGGAGCACAGGTCCGGGTCGATCATCACGTGGTCGGCCTGGGCCGAGTCCAGGTACATGGCCGGGCAGCAGAAATTTTCCAGGCAGTGGCGGCATTCCCCGCAGCTTTCCACCACCTGGAAGCGGGCCTGGCGTTTTTTGCCGGTAAGCCGCTGCTGGTAAAGGTGGCACGGCGCCTGGGAAATGAGCACCCGCACCCCTTTAGCCCCCAGGGCCTCCTTGGTGGCCGCCAGGCTTGCTTTATATTTAAAAGGATCGGTCACCCAGAGCTGGTCCACCCCCAGGGCCTTGACCACCCGGTCAAGGGGCACGTGCACCCCGGGGTAGCCCGGCGGCGCCAGACTCACCCCGGGGTGGGGCTGGGAACCGGTCATGGCCGTAGTGCCGTTGTCTAAAATGACCAGAAAAAAATCGTGACGGTTGTGCACCGCGTTGGTCAGGGCGGGCAGCCCCGCGTGGAAAAAGGTGGAATCCCCGATAAAGGCCACTACCTGCTGGCCCGTGGCCCGGGAAATGCCCGCCGCAATGCTGATGGATGAGCCCATGCAGATGAAGAGGTCTGCCATGGACAACGGCGGCAAGAACCCCAGGGTGTAGCAGCCGATGTCCGTGGGAAAGACCCCCTCCACCCCCAGTTCCTTGAGGGCGATCTTGACGGCATAGTACGTGGCCCGGTGGGGGCAGCCCGGACAGAGATTAGGGGGGCGGTCCGGCAGAAGGTGCTCTAAGATCACCTCAGGGGCCAACACCGCCGGGGCCTCATAAGGTACCTGGAAAAAGCGGGCGATGATCTGCCGCACCAGGGCCGGATGATATTCATAGAGCCGGGAGAAAAGTTCCGGGCCTTTGCCCCGGATGACTGCGATGAGCCCGTGGGCCTGGGCCACCGCCTGGAGGCCCTCTTCCAGATAAGGCTCCAACTCCTCTACCACCAGCACCTTATCCAGCGGCCCCAAAAAATCCGTCAGCAAGTCCTGGGGCAGGGGATGGGTGAATCCCAGCTTGAGCAGCCTGACTTTATCGGTGAGCCCCAGCTCCGCCAGGGCATCGGCCACATAGGTGCTGCTCACTCCGCTGGTGACAATGCCCCAGGTCCCGGCCCCGCTGATTTCATTGAAAGGCGAGACTGCAGCGAGATTCCGGGCCCGGTCTTCCGCCTTCAAAAGGCGCGCATGGGCCTGGCGGGCCACCGCCGGCACCATGACCTGGCGGAAGGGGTCCTTGCTAAACCGCCCGGGCTTTGGGGCCGGGGCCAGCTTTCCCAATCTCACTGCGCCCCGGGTGTGATTCACCCGGGTGGTGGTGCGCAGCAGCACCGGCAGCTTGAGCTCCTCCGAAAGGGCGAAGGCCGCCAGGGTCATCTCCTTGGCTTCTTCAGGGGTGGCGGGCTCGAGCATGGGCAATCCCGCCATCTTGGCGTAGTAGCGATTATCCTGCTCATTCTGGCTGGAAAACAGCGATGGGTCATCCGCGCTGACGATCACCATGCCGCCTTTGACCCCCACATAGGCCAGGGTCATGAGGGTGTCGGCGGCCACGTTCAGGCCCACGTGCTTCATGGCGCACAGCACCCGCCAGCCACAGGCCGCCGCGCCCGCCGCCACCTCCAGGGCTACCTTTTCATTGGTGGAAAATTCAAACTGCAAGTCGGTCTGCCGGGCAATATCGTAACACCGGTCGCCGATCTCCGAAGCGGGTGTGCCGGGGTAGGTGGTGACCAGGGCCACCCCGGCCTCCAACGCGCCCCGGACAATGGCTTCATTCCCCAAAAAGAGCCGCCGCTCCCCAGGTCGTCCGGATAAAAGCTCTGACATAGGTCTCTACTTGAAACGGGCCTGGGCCGCGGCCGCCCTGCCGGACTCATGTGGCCCCTGGATCGCGGCTCCGGAAAAAATTTTGCATAAATTTAATATTTAAACATATTTACACCGAATTACGAACAAAAAACTCGAATGACTGCGAATTCAAAACCATGCGCCGAAATAAACGGAAACGCTCAGGGGAAGCAACCGGTGAGAAAGTTGGAGTGGGTGTCTATAAATAATATTTTAAACAAATATCATAATAGTACTATTATTTTAACTGTTATTATTACACGCCTTATAATTTATTGAATTACATTAAAAATAAATAATTCAATAAATAATCTGTAAATTATTCCTCAAGTAGGGGTGAAATGAAGACCTGGCCCTGGCGGACTATCTCGATGGCAGCAAAAAGAGCCACATCTGCATCTTCTTTAAGGAGATAGCCATGGACGCCCGCCGCCATGGCCTGACGCAGATATTCTTTGTTCCGGTGCATGCTCAGGATCAACACCTTGACCGTAGGATACAGCTGCCTGATTTTCTTCGCCGCCGCCAAGCCTTTCAGACGCGGCATAGAAATATCCAAGATTACCAGGTCAGGGGTTATTTTCTCCAATATTTCCATGAGTTCTACACCATCCGCCGCTTCACCCACCACCCGCATTCCCTGGTCTTCCTGGATGATCTTTTTAATGCCCTGGCGCACCAATATGTGATCATCCGCTAACACAATATTATAT
>JARRQO010000141.1:0-5958 GCA_037381685.1 Deltaproteobacteria bacterium
CCACCAACTTGCTGCCCCGGCCGGCATAGACCAAGTGGTAAAAGCAGATGCGGGGAATGTCATATTCCCCCACCAGATCGAATATGGCCGGCACTTCCTGGTAATTGAGGCGGCTCACCCTAAAGCGCAGCCCCACCTTGAGCCCCATCTCCTGGCAATGGCGCATCCCGGCCAGGGCCGCGGCAAAAGCCCCCGGCATCGGAGGTGATCCGGCCACCCTCAAAATCGGCAATGATTTCCTTGGAGAAAAGCTTTCAAAGACGAGCTGGTTATGGCAGACGGTTTTCGCAGGGTATCCTTGCCAAGGAGTTGTTTATTAAATGACAACAGTAGTTTAGCAAATACCCTTTCTTTTTTCAGGACCTTTGGTGAAGAAACCGGGCTGGGGTAACTGCTAAGGCCGCCCACACACCGGGGGCAGAGTGGGCTGTTCGTGGTCCGGGGAGCAGATGTCGCTTTCGAAGCAGGTTTTGGAAAAGTCAGCCTCCAGGGGCACGGGGTAATCGCCCGAAAAGCAGGAGAGGCAAAAGTCGCTGTGGTTCAACTGGGTGGCCTCCACCAGGCCCTCCAGGCTCAAATAGCCCAGGTAGTCGAGGCCCAAAAAGTCGCGAATCTGGCCAATTTCCTGCTGGGAGGCGATGAGTTCGCCGGTAGAGGAAAAGTCGATGCCGTAGTAGCAGGGGAAGCGGTGGGGCGGGCAGCTCACCAGCATGCTCACTTCTTTGGCGCCGGCTTCCCGGAGGGATTTGACCCGGGAGCGGGTGGTGGTGCCCCGGATGATGGAGTCTTCAATGACTACCACCCGTTTGTCCTTGAGGATGCCCCGCACGGGGTTGAGTTTGATGCGCACGGAAAAATCCCGCATAGACTGGGAGGGCTGGATGAAGGTGCGGCCCACGTAATGGTTGCGGATCACCCCCATCTCAAAGGGTATGCCGGTGGCCGCGCTGTAGCCCAGGGCGGCGTAGGTGCCGGAATCGGGAAAGGGCATCACCAAATCGGCGGAAAGGGGGTGTTCTCGGGCCAGGGCGGCGCCCAGACGCTTGCGCACCAGGTAGACGCTTTGCCCGAAAACTAAGCTGTCCGGCCGGGCGAAATAGACGTATTCGAAGATGCAGAAACGGGGCGGCACCGGGGGAAAGGGTTTGTGGGAATGCAGGCCGTTGGCGTCCATAACCACGATTTCCCCCGGTTCCACATCCCGCCAATAATCGGCCTGGACCAGGTCCAGGGCGCAGGTTTCGGAGGCCGCCACCCAGGAGCCATTGAGCCGTCCCAGGCAAAGGGGCCGAAAGCCGTGGGGGTCCCGGGCCGTGATGACCTTATCCGTGGTGGACAGCACCAAAGAATAGGAGCCCTTCACATACTCCAGGGCATTGATCAGGGATTCGACGCAATCAGCGCCAGGGTGGCGGGCCATGAGGTGCACGATAACTTCGGTGTCCATGGTGGACTGGAAGATGGATCCGCCTGCTTCCAGGCGGTTGCGAATATCCCGGGCATTGGTGAGGGTACCGTTGTGGCCGATGGCGATCATTTGGCCCCCATGCTGCACCACGAAGGGTTGGGCGTTGATGAGCATAGTGGAGCCCGTGGTGGAGTAGCGCACGTGGCCGATGGCCAGGTGCCCCGGGAGTTGGTCCAGGTTGTTGGGGTTAAAGACCTCGGGCACCAGTCCCAGGCCCCGGTGCATGTGGACCCGGGCGCCGTCGCCGGTAACGATGCCGCAGGACTCCTGGCCGCGGTGCTGGAGGGCATAAAGGCCGAAGTAGGTGAGGCGCGCGGCCTCGGGATGGCCGTAAATGCCGAAAACGCCGCAGTGTTCCCGGGGACTGCCGGCAATAGGCGAAATGGCCGGGTGATCAGTGGCCATGTTTATAAACGTCTCCTCGGGGTCCGATATCATAGACAGATACTAATTTTTGGACCTCGTCAATTTCATATATAATACGCCAACCCCCAACCCGATAACGATAATCGTTTTTATAGCCCTTTAGTTTCTTGATATTCCGGTCAATTCTGGGTTCATATTCTAATTGGGCAAAGCACTTGTCTAAGCTGATTCGCAATTTCGGCGATAATTTTAGATAAATCTTTTGTGCGGTTTTGGTGAGCTTGACTTTATAAGACATCTTTATCAAGCTCTTCCTTGAGTTCTCTCCAATCAACCAAATCACCGCGGGCAATTTCAGCTTTGCCTCTGGCAATAATGGCAATTTCCTCTGCGGTGGGCTCCACTTCTTCCGGTTCCTGGATAAACCTGACGTACTCCAGGACTCCCTCCAGGGATTCTTCAGAAAGCGTATCCAGAGCTTTGATGATTTCTTTTCTGATATCCATAGCTTATCACCCTTTTTTCTCCATTTTAATGGAAAAAAATAAACCTGGGCCGTCCCAAAAAGAAAAAACCCCTACCCCGCATTTCTCCGGTCCAGGCCGTGAATGTTCAGGGTTCCATGCTGCTTATGAGTTAGGCGTTAATTAAAGATAGCAGGTTTTCTTGTAAATTGGTAGCAATTTCAAGGGATAGGGCGGCAATGGAGCCGTTCTTATAGGTCCGTCCCTATAAAAATTTTCCACAATTTTGCAAGGTACATCTGGCACATGACTCTAGACAGGCTCCTGAGAAGTCTCTATACTCAGGAGTTTGGGGCCTTGTTTGAGCCTCAAGGTGTCGCCGGCGGTTTCCCAAATCCAGCCGGAATAGCCATATCCGCCCACCGGCTTGGACACAAACGCTCCCACCCAGGACTCCGACCGGGGTTGGTTCACCGAAATGGTGCCGAAGAGGCCGAATTTAAGCTGGGGCACCGGGTGGCAATAGGGCTGACCGATGAGGGCCTGGTTTACGGCCTCGGCCTCGGCCCCGCCGTAAACGGTAGCCCGGAGCCCATAACGATTATCCCGGGCCAGGGCGATCACTTCCTCCGGGGTCCGGAATCGGGCCAGAAAGGCCACGGGTCCGAAGGTCTCATCCTGCATGCCCAGCATATCCTGGGTGGCATCCAGCACCACGGTGGGCGGCACCAGATCGCCGTTGATCGTCCCGCCCAGCGCGACGCGGGCCCCTTTGGCTACCGCGTCGGCCAGTTGGGCTTTGATGGCGCGGATGGCTTCCTGGCTGATCACCGGTCCCATTTCGGTGGCCGGGTCTGCGGGGTCGCCGACGCGCACCTGCCGGCTCAATTCCAGAAAGCGGCTGACAAAATCGTCGTAAACCCGCTCATGCACGTAAATGCGCTCCGGCGCGGTGCAGGTCTGGCCGGCGTACAGGTATTTGGCGTAGGCCAGTTCGGCCGCGGCGGCATCCAGGTCGGCGTCGGCCAGCACGATGAACGGGTCTTTTCCGGGCCCCTCAAAGACGAATTTTTTCTTATAGGCTCGCACCCCGGCTGCGCTGGCCAGGGCGTGGCTGTCCGAGCCAAACATGCAGATGGCCGGAATATCCGGGTCCTTCAGGGCCCGGTCCATGAAGTCTTTGCCGGAAGAGTAATCGAAGACGATGTCGCCTCCGAAAATCGGGGCATAGAGGGTTTCGGTGAGCCTGGCGATGTGGGAACCCCGGGAGGCAAACTTGACCCGCACCCGGTTGCCCACCAGATAAATGGAGACGATGGCGGTGTTGAGCCAGGCGCTGCCGTTATAAGGCAGGATCAGGGCCACCTCCTGGTCGGGACCCGCCAGGGGGCGGCGGGGGGCAAAGGTCGCGGCCATATCCGGGAAACCGGCCAGACGGTCTTGGACCGTAGCCACTTCGAGGGCGGATTCCCGGTAGGTAAAGGCGCAGTCGCGCAGCGCGGCCTGAATTAAATTGTCTTTATTTTTTACCAAGACCGCCCGGAGGGCGGCCACCTGTTCCAGGCGATTTTCCAGGGTTTGCATGGTAAATAAATATCACAGCTCTGCGGGCGAAGCCCGCCATTATTGGGGCGCAGGGCGTGCCCTAAATTTGCTTAAAATATCTTCACGGGGTTTTGCGGCCAAGTGGAGTGCGGTCAAAATCGCGATCAAAACTCAACAGTTCTAGATTGAATTTTTCTGCGGTAACATACTGATAGGAATCGTCAAAATCCAGACCAAAGGTTTGCCCAACTTCAATGACTTTTTGGATATCATCCAATCCTAATCTCAGTAGGCCGATGGCTTCCGAAAGGAACAAGTCCTTCAATGAGCGGAGAAAGAGATCATAGCGCTTTAGCCTTAAGAGAATAATGCCTATCGAATAAAGGGAAAACTCAGAGACATGAAGGCTATTCGGCGCGGCTTGGTTGAGAAACGCCGCGACTTGGTCTGCGTGGTCTTGATCGAGGAGAAGTTCCAGAATGATATTGGTGTCCAGGAGATACACTAATCTCCCCACCATTCCTGGGCCTTATGCTGAAGCTCCACCGAAGTATATCGGTCCCGTAAGTCCCGCAAACCGCCGCGCCAGTCCAATTTTAAGGGTGCTTTTCTCTTGCGAGATCGTTTGGCCAAGAGAAATTCCAAGAAGTCTTCGGCTTCCCGATGCAATTCGGGGGGGAGTTCCTTGATCAATTGCTCAAGCCGGGTCATTGTTATCACCTATGAGACATCCTACCAAATTTCTTGGAAAATTTCTATTTAAAACATCATTTCGCATGGTTATGTAGAGCCCAGCCCGCCAGTTTTTGTACAGGCTGGAAAGCCTGTGCTACCGAAAATTAGGCGGGCAGTGCCCGCCCTACAGGGCTACAGGGATCAAGTTCTAAAGGCGGGATGCGCTGCACTTTCCCGCTCTACGGGCTCAAAGAAGCTGAATGAATTCATTTAGAGACAAACCGCTTTCCCGAATAATCTGGCGCAGGGTTCCCTTGGAGATTTCTTTATGGTCCGGGATGGTGAGACGACGATGAGGCGGGGACTGGTGCCGGAGAATGATATGGCTGCCGTGTTGATGATCAAAGAGGTATCCCGCTTTGGCCAGTGCTTTAACTAACTGGCGGCCGGACACCACCGGCAGCTTGGTCATATCGCGACTTCCACGATTTCCTCGGTTATAGCCGGCGGGATCGGCTCCCCATGCTTTTTCAAGCTTTGCAAGTAGCCGGTAATCGCTTCTTTAATATTGGCCTGAGCTTCCTCGCGGGTCGCCCCTTGAGAAATGCACCCCGGCAAGGAGGGGCAATGGGCCACAAAGACGCCGTCTTCATCCGGCTCGATGATTACCCGGAATTTCATTTGGCCTCCGTAAATCTCTCGACTTTTGTTTAATATTTTACCTTATTCAAGCGTGTCTTTGAATCAGATGCTGAAGGCGGGAGACGCGGCGATTTCCCGCCCTAGGGGCTTTTGTGTAAAATTAATTCAGCTATGTAAGCCATATCTTTTATTTTTCGGAAATAATGATAACTACGGGTTTTGGCAAGATATCAGTGAGGGCTAAGGTATAATTTTTGAAATCATTATGGTAAAATTTCTAAAAATTCTTAATTAAAAGGAGAAATATTTTTAAAGTGGATGATAATCGGCAGGAAGGTAGCTAAAATGGGATTGCTTGAAGTCCTTGATGCTAATAAGGAAGGGCGCGAAGGCGTCGAAATAGAATACCGGCTATATAGTTGGGGCGAAATCTTTCCTCCATTCTTTGGTGACCGCGAACATTCGACAGTTGCGAGATTTATCCTCGAAGAGTTCCCATTTAAGCTTTTTTGCTCATCAACCCCTTATGATGAGCCCATGCCACAGAAGCTATGCTTGACTTTCAAATCCCCGAGTGTAGTGAAAAAAAGAGAGAAGAACATCTATATAAGTGGGATGTTCCCTCATGAAATTGCAAAAGAATTTGCAGCCTTCCTTTCTCTTTACACCCGCCGTAGAGTATTCGCCGAAAAACAGCTTCGTTGGGACGGGCTGCCAATTGAACAGGAAGGTGAGATATATCAGCGCTCACACTTTCAGGAGAAGCAAAGAATAAAAGAGATTGATCCGAACGACCTA
>JARRQO010000142.1:0-7497 GCA_037381685.1 Deltaproteobacteria bacterium
TCCCCGGCACCACCCCGTACAGGTCCTGGACGTCGGCTTTCATGGCCCGGGAGACCGCAATGACGCCGTCGGCGTTCTGAAAGGCGGTCTTCTCCACCCAGGTGCTGACCTGGTAGCCCGCGCCCAACTGATCCGCTTTCCAGGGCCGGTGGGGTTCCAGGGAGTGGGTGGTGAGCACCAGGGGCACCCCCAAAAGCTGCTTAGTTAGACAGCCGGCCAGGTGAGTGTACCAGGTATGGCAGTGGATCAGATCTACGTCGGCCAGGGACCCGGTCATGATGAGGTTGCGGTACAGGGTGTCCAAAAGCCGCCGGTGGCGGGATTCCTGAAAGGGAAATTCGAACCCCGGGGCCACTCCGGTGACCTGCAAATGATCCAGGCTCTCCCGCTGGTCCCCGAAGCACAGGACCTTTATGGGATGCCGCCGGCCCTCCAGGCGGGCCAGTTCCCGGCTCAAATAGCTTACGTGCACCCCCGCCCCGCCATAGATATGCGGGGGATACTCATTGGTCAGAATAGCAATTTTCATGAATATTTACCGTGGTTAAGAGAAGTCACCCAGAGCACCGAGGCGCGCCGGCCCTGCCCTGGGCAAGCCATTGCCTTAATACCCCGACCATCAGAGGCAGGCAATAATCAGCAATTTTGTATCAAAGGCCGAAAACCTTGTCAATTTGGCGGAAAGCCTCGGCCTGGGTTGACAATCCCGACGCATCATCGTGATCTAGCTTTGAAGAACTAGGCCAGTGCGCGATAATAAATCTGGCTGTTGAAACTGAATCTGAGAGCCAAGTTGATTTGTCCAGAGCCTGTAAGGCAGGCCAGCCCAAAAGGTACCCCTATGAGTCCAAAAGTGGAAAAAATCACGGTGGATATGCAGGCGGCACGCCTGCCCCAAGACCTGGAGCGCTACCGCGCCCGCGCCCTGGAGCTGGGAGCCACCCATGCCAAGATCGTCAAGGCTGAAGACATCCCGGTAGACGAGCGCATCACCCTCAAATGTCAAATCCCCCGGTGTTTCGGTTACGGGGTCAGCGCCCACTGCCCCCCCAATACCATGAAACCCGAGGAACTCCGGGAGCTTTTGCAAAAATACCAGTGGGCCGTCTTTTTCATCATGGACGTGCCCCCTGAGGTCATCGTCCGGGACAAGGCCACCATCAAAGAGCGGGTGGCGGCCTATCAACTGATTTATAAGATTGTCAACGAACTGGAGTCCATGGCCTTTTATGACGGCCACTACCTGGCCTTCGGCTTCGCCGCCGGGTCCTGCCGCCATACCTATTGCGGCCAAAAGGAAAACTGCCTGGCCATGGAAGGCAAAAGATGCCGGGTTTCCTTGAAATCCCGGCCCTCCATGGAAGCGGTGGGCATTGATGTTTATAAAATGGCGGCTACCGCCGGCTGGGACATTTATCCCATCGGCAGCGGGGCCCAGCCCGAAGATATGCCCAAAGGCACCCTGGCCGGCATCGTAATTGTGCAATAAGCCCCATCTCGCGTCTGCCCAAGTTTCTTCCTCTTAGCCCCTGGCGGTGACGGGGAAACCGGCCCGTGGATTCCCAGCGCCACGGTGGCCGCGGGCCGGAAAACCGCGACTTCCATCCGGTGAGTTAGGCGGAAGCGACCTTTTTAGCCCGCATAATTCTTTGGGCTGCAAAAAACTTGGTGGCACGGGCTTTCCAAAGCCTGTAGCGAACCCATGTGTCCGCCGTCAGGATATTAGTACTCGCAGGTACCCCTACAAACCCGAAGCTATTTTTACTTCTCTGGGCGCAATTTGGTATAAAGCGCCGCGCCCCCCGCCTTGCGCCCCATCCACGCTTGAACTTTGAACCTGAGACCTCTGCGCAAACCTCGTGTAGGACAGCCGCCCCCGGCTGTCCACTTGGGACCTTCCAGAGGTCTCAACTTTGAACCTTGAACCTTGAACTTTGAAAAATTACCTGATCTCACCAGAGCACTTCGTCCCGCCTAGCAAGCCGCTCCATTTCTTCATCTCTAAGCACCACTTCTTCTCCCAGCAGCAGGCGTTCCACCACCGGCACCAGATGCTGGGCCGCCAATTGGTTGGGCAGGTAAACATAATCAGCCCCCGCCCGATAGAGGGCCACGGCCCTGGACGGGCTTTTTGCGGTGACGATCATCTTCGCCTGGGGAGCCATCTTCTTGATTTGGCTGATTAATCGGAGATTTTTCGTGCCCACCAGGATTTCATCGGGAATGGTGGAAAGGACGATCTTGGCCTCTGCGATACCGGCATGATGTAGGGTCTCGGTGTTGCTGATATCGCCGTACACCACTTTGACGCCGTGGAGCGGCAGCCGGTAAAATACTGTGGGGCTGAAATCCACTACCACCATCCGGTCTTTAATTTCCACCGCCGCGTTCTCAATCTCCTGGATAAAGGCGCTGGCAACCCGAAAAAAGCCTAAAATGGCAATGTCCTTGGACACCCCCTTTGCTTCGGCCGCTTGGCTCTCTAAATCCCGGAAGCCAAGAAATCCCAAAACCTTATTCAATGCCCCCTGGATATTTTGGTTATACTTGATCGTGTAAGTGGAGGCCACGGAGGTCATCACAAACACAAAGATGATAATGGTTTGAATGTCCCGGACGATATGGTGCTCCTTCATGCCGATGACCGCGATCACCAGGGCAAACTCGCTGAGTTGGGAGAGATTGATGGAGGTCAAAAGACTCACCCGGGTGCCGTTTTTCAGAAAATAAAGCACGGGAAAAATCGATAGGAACCGGGAGGCCACCAGAAAAAGGGCCGCGGCCCCCGCCACCTTCAGCATCCCCAGGTTCAGCAGGGGGTTGGGAATCTCCATGCCCAGGCCCACAAAAAACAGGGTAATGAAAAAATCTCGAATGCTGATGATCTTGGCAATGATGTCGACGTTGTGAGGAAAAGTCGAGATGGCCACTCCGGCGATTAACGCCCCCATTTCCATGGACAGACCGAAGGAATCGGCCAGCCCAGCAATCAAAAAACACCAGCCCAGGGAGGCCACCAGGATCAGTTCCGGGGTTCGGGAAATTTTGTGGAACAAATAACTCAGCGCGTATTTGCTTAAGGCCATGCTGATCAAAATGACCAGCCCGGCCTGGGCGAAGTCTCGCAAGATGGCCACGACCTGGGGATTGGCCAGGGAAGATTGGACGCTCAACAATACGATGGCCCAGATATCTTGGAAAATCAGGACTCCCAGGGTAAGCCGCCCGGCCAGGGTGTCCAGTTCGAATTTTTCGTATAAGAGCTTCACCACAATCGTAGTGCTGCTCAGGGCCGTGCACACAGCCAGGTAGAGCAGGTCGTACTCCCCGCCCCTAACCTTGACGCCGAAGATTTTGTACTCATAGGGGGCGCCGATGGTGAAGCCCAGCAGCATGAAAAAGCCCAGGCCCATGGCGGCGCACAGGATGAACTGCGAAATGCCCGTTGTGATGAGGGACTTGCCCGCCTCTTTCAGCTTTTTGAGGTTAAGCTCCAGCCCGATCATAAATAGCAGGAGAATCAAGCCGATCTCCGCGATGATCCGAATGTCTTCTTTGCTGTGGACCAGGCCGAGCCCGAATTCGGGGCCGATGACCACGCCCGCGGCAATATAGGCCAGCAGCAACGGCTGTTTAAACAGATAGGCCAGGTAGCCCAGAACCGTGGCGGCCAGAATGCTGATGCCGATGGCCGACAGCAAACCGTGGCCTCCGCCGTTACTGGCCCAGGCGGCTTCGGGCCTCAACAGCAGTAACCCTGCCAGCAGAAAACCTGCCAGATACCGGCCTTTGGACCCAAACCGCGCTACTGGTGCCTGATTCGTAGACTGCCTTTCCCGCGGGTAGAGATTCATGATCACCTTATCCTTAAGGTGCTTTTCGCCCGTTCCTTTGGAAATATTTAAGAACAACTCCTTAAAGGCCCTTGGCGCACCTTAACAGAAGTCTTTGAACCTTGAACTTTTCAAACCGGGATTTTTTCCAAGAAAATACCATGGCCGGAGCGGCTCGGGAAGATAATAAATTCGCCGGCCTGGGATGATTTAATGACCACGAGGTCTTATATTTCTGTTAAATTGAGTTTAACCGGAGGGGAAATCCATGAAGCGTTTGAGCCTGTTGTTTCTGCTGTTAGTCTTTTTGGCAGTGTGTGGTTGTTGACCGGGTTCCAAGGCGCTGCGGTCCAGCAGCCTGCAATATGGTCCGGCCACCGGAGTTAAGGCCCACTTTCTCAATATCGAACCTCAGGTGCAATCCTCAAAAGTTCTGAATCACCAGACCCCGGGTTGTTAATCAGGAATCGAAAATTTTAAAGGGCGGATAGTTAAGCTGGATTACATAAGTGGCTAATAGGCTACCTAAATACACCTTCAAAAAGAAAGGCTTATCTAACCAAAGATAATCTTTATCTTTCCCAACCCAGGTGCGGCCCGGCCACGAGGATCTCACCGGACTGCACCTAATAAATCGACCAGCGCTTGAAGGACATGGCCTTTTCCACCCGGGCCACGGCCAGCAGCATGGCCGCATCCCGCGGCATGAGCTTTTTAGTCCTGGATTCTTCCACCACCACATGGGTGTTGCGGCGCACCTTATCTTCGATCACCTTTAACACCTCACTCACGACGACGATATCGCCCCGGTATTCCAGAGCCGTACAGATCACCCCGCCGGGGTTGGCAATGAAATCCGGAATCACCAGAACCCCCTTTTCATGCAGGTACTTTTCCGCCTCATAGGTGAGCGGAATATTGGCCCCCTCCACCACCAGCTTGGCCTTCAGGCGCCTGACGTTGTCTTCGTGCACCACATCCGGCCGGGCTGCGGGAATCCAGATATCACAGTCAAAGTCGATAATCCCATCCCGGTCGAATTTTTCCCCCAGAGGATAATCCATCACGCTGCCGCCGTCGGCTTTCAGTCTGATAAGCTTATCCACGTCCAGGCCTTCCGGGTCATACACTGAGCCCTGGGAGTCCGCTACACCCAACACCACGGCTTTTTGGGCAGCCAGAAACCTGGCGGTGTGCTTGCCCACCGCGCCAAACCCCTGAATAGCCACTCTGGCCTTCTCCAATCCAAATCCACAGTGCGGCAAGGCCACTTCAATGGCGTGTTTGACTCCCCAGGCCGTGGCCCCGATCTCGTCCAACGGAATGCCGCCGAGTTCGGCCGGCAGCCCGGCCACTTGGGCCTTCTCGTCTTTAATCCAGGCCATACACTCTTCGTCCGTGCCCATGTCCGGGCCCATGATGTATTCCCGCACATCCCGCAAGGCGCAGGCCAGGGCCCGGATCAGGCGCTCCTTCTCGGGCTTGGGACTCTTCGGATCGGCAAAGACCACCACCTTGCCGCCCCCATGCGGCAAGCCGGCCATGGCGTTTTTCAGGGTCATGGTCCGAGCCAGCCGGAAACATTCTTCCACGGAAACATCGGGCGCCATGCGGATCCCTCCGATAGCCGGCCCCATGGCCACGTTGTCCAACACCAACAGGGCCTTCAGATCAACGGAGGGTTCAAACACCTGGACGATTTTTGCCGGTCCCAGGTTATCCACAAATCTCAGGATGTCCGCCACGAATACGTCCTCCCTTCAGGTCTGCCAAACCGGCATGGCTGGATATATTGATAATATATGGCCTTTTTCCCAAAGGTCCAGATGTCGGCCCCCTTGAGATTTTCCTTGAAAACCATTTTTTCCCATCCGGCCTGCTCCGGCTTGTTAAGGCCCGTCTTTGGACTTAACTTTTAAACAAGTTGAGGCGCACTTTTTTTGCCTTAAAAGGCCTCGGGATTCGCAAGCTGAGGCGCTGGATCGCCAACCATGAATGTAGCACAGCTTCTGGCACGTTGCCTGGAAAACGAAGGAGTGGAGTTCGTCTTCGGTCTTCCCGGGGAAGAGATCATCCACCTGGTGGACGCCGTAAACGATACCTCCATTCGCTTCATCCTGGTGCGTTCGGAGCAAGGGGCGGCCTTCATGGCGGACATGTACGGCAGGGTTACCGGCAAGGCCGGGGTCTGCCTCGCCACCCTGGGTCCCGGCGCCATCAATCTTTTGCTCGGGGTCGCCGACGCTCAGGCGGACAGCGCCCCCCTGGTAGCCCTCAGCGGGCAGGTGGGTTTAAGCCGGATCTACAAAGAAAGCCACCAAATGGTGGATCTGGTGAGCCTGTTCAAACCGGTGAGCAAGTGGGCCGACACGCTCCTCACCCCGGCCGCCGCCCCCGAGATGGTCCGCAACGCTTTTCATACCGCCCAGGCGGAGCGCCCCGGCGCCGCCTATCTCGCCATTCCCCAGGATATCGGCCCCCTCCCCGTCGCCCCGGAGATCAGGCCCCTTGCCGCGCACCCGGTGCATGCCCATGCCCCGGCCCCGGATCAGATCGCTCTGGCGGCCCAGGTGCTCCAGTCCGCCCAAGCCCCCATCATTCTGGCCGGACACGGCGCGGCGCGCCACCGGGCCCAGGAGGCCCTGATCCACTTTTCAGAGGCGCTGCGGATTCCGGTGGCCACCACCTTCCATGGCAAAGGCGTGTTCCCCGATGATCACCCCCACGCCCTCGGAGCCATGGGCTTCATGGTGCACGATTACGTGGATTTCGGATTCGACCAGGCCGATGCGGTAATCAGCGTCGGCTATGAACCCCAGGAATTCACCCCGGCCTGGATCAACCCCCAGGGAGACAAGCAAATCATCCATCTGCATCGCTTCCCGGCCATGGTGGATGCTTGTTACAATGTGACCGTGGATGTGGTGGGGGACATTTCCGCCGCCCTCGTAGCCCTGGCCGCCCAAGTCTCCCCCAAGCCCGGCTTGCCCGCCATCGACCTGAGAATCCGCTCCCTGCTTCAAGAAGAACTGGCGCGCGGCCAAAACGACGCCGCTTTTCCGGTGAAACCCCAGCGCTTGGTGGCGGATATCCGCGCCGCCCTGCACCGGGAGGATATCGTGCTTGTTGACAGCGGCGCAGTCAAAATGTGGATGGCCCGCCTGTATCCCACCTATCAACCCAACACCTGCCTGGTCTCCAACGGTCTGGCCACCATGGGGTTTGCCCTGCCCGGAGCCCTGGGGGTCAAAGTGGCCTACCCCCGCCGCCGGGTGCTGGCCGTGACCGGCGACGGCGGCTTCTTACTGAACTCCCAGGAAATCGAAACCGCATTGCGGGAAAAGATTCCCTGTGTCATCCTGGTGTGGGTGGACGGCAGCTACGGCCTCATTAAATGGAAGATGGAGATGGAGCTGAAGCGCGCCTCCCAGGTGGATTTCGGCAACCCCGATTTTGTCAGATATGCCGAAAGCTTCGGGGCCCAAGGTTACCTGATTGAGGCTGCCGGCGACCTGTTGCCGGCGCTCAAGCAGGCCATAGCCGACGACACGGTCTCGGTGATCGCCTGCCCCGTGGACTATTCGGAAAACACCAAACTCACGGAGAAACTGGGGCACCTGAGACCACCCCTGTAAGGCGAAATTAGGCAGGTTAATAGCCAAAC
>JARRQO010000143.1:0-5846 GCA_037381685.1 Deltaproteobacteria bacterium
CTCGGCGGCCTTGGGAGCCGGCACCTGGAGGGGGCGGCTCTGGAGCAGCCAGAGCTGGCCGTCCGCGTCCAGGGCCCACTCCACGTCCTGGGGTCTGGCAAAATGGGCCTCCAGCACTGCGGCCCAGCGCACGAGCTGCTGGATTTGGCCGGGGTCCAGACAGGGGGCCTGGACCGATTCCGGCGGCACCGGGACCTCGACTGCGCCGCCTTCGGGCCGGCAGACCAGCATGACTTGCTTGGGGGGGATGGTCTGCTGGAGGATTTGGCCGGGGGGGTCAGAGGCCACCAAATAATGATCCGGGTTGATGACCCCGCCCACCGCGTATTTGCCCAGGCCCCAGACCGCGTTGATGAACACGGCTGCATTTTCGGGGGCGTGGGGTTGGCGGGTAAAGAGCACCCCGCTGGCCCGGGCCTCCACCATGGGCATCACCACCACGCCCATGGCCATTTCCTCTTCCTTGAAGCCCTTGTTTTTGTAATAAAACAGGGCCCGGGGAGTGAAGAGGCTGGCTACGATGTCTTTGTAACGGTCCACCAGGGAGTGGGGGGGCACATTGAGATAGGTGGCGTACTGGCCGGCAAAGGTCAGGGAGAGGTCTTCGCCCACTGCGGAAGAGCGCATGGCTACCTGGGGGCGGCGGCCCTGCCGGGCGCTCAAGCGGTCGTAGGCGGCGGCAATGGCCGCTTCCAGGTCCGGGGGCACCTGGGCCGCGTGGATCATCTGTTTCAGGTCCTCGCTGACCTGGGCCAGGCTGTCCAGATCGTCCAGGCGCCAGCGGCCCAGCAATTCCGTGAGCCGGGCGGCCAGGTGATTATGATCCAGAAAAATTTTGTAAGCGTAGGTAGAGATGGCGAAGCCGGGGGGGACCGGCAGGTCGGTGTGGTTTTGGACTTCGCCCAGGTTGGCGTTTTTGCCCCCGACGGTCTCGGCCAGGCCGGCATCAAGGTCCTCAAAGTCGATGACCAGGGGGGCGACGGGAATCTCCCGGCGGCGGTGGAGGACCTCTTCCACCTGATGCCTGACCCGGTCCAGGGCCTGGGCCAGAGCGGAGTAGCGGCCCGGCGCCAGGCCGTTTAGGGCCTCAACGATGACCCCGGTTTGGTCAAGGAGCCGGCTGACGGTGGCGCGGAGGTATTGCAGATCAAAGAGGTAGTCGCCGGAGAGCTTTTCTTCCATGTCCGCCATCAGGCTGAGGACCTGGTTGTTGGCGGCGAGGAGGGCCTGAAAATGGGCGTATCTGTCGGCCAGTTCCGCCTGGGTCTTACCCGGCGGAGCCTTAGTGAGGCGTTGCCAGGCGCGCTTTAAGGCATTCACCATCGCTTTGGGTGGCCGCAGTTTGAAATAATTGCCTGAAGCAGGCAACGAATGAAAATTTCTACCAAATTTTAGCTGATTTAGCCGATCCGGTCAAGTTTGATCCAGTTCGAAGTAGGGCTGGCGTGTATGTTTGTCTAACTGGAGGGCCAACACGCAGGTCGGCCCCTACGGAGGGCGATAGTTCTTATACCGAGTCGCAGTCAAACGGCAATTTTTTGTAGGGGCTGACCTATGTGTCCGCCCTTGCCCGATGGCACACACGCAGGTGCTGCCCTTACGATTCAGTGTTTTTCGACTGCGACTCGGTATTACTCCTTAATAGACCAGCAGCAGGTAGCCCATGGCCAAGGCCACGGTGATGAGCATGGGGGCCAGGCAGGCCTTCATGTAAGCCACAAAGGAAATGGGGTGGCCGGCTTTTTCCGCCAGGCCCACGGTGACCACATTGGCCGAAGCCCCGATCATGGTGCCGTTGCCGCCCAGACAGGCTCCCAGGGCCAGGGCCCACCAGAGCACCCCGTTTTCGGCACCGGGGATGTTGTGGTTGAGAAAAGCCACGATGGGGAGCATGGTGGCGGTGAAGGGAATGTTGTCGATGGCGGCTGAGGCCAGGGCCGAGACCCAGAGCACCAGCAGGACGGCCACGGTCAGGTTGCCCCGGGACAGGCGCGCCACCCATTCGGCGACGAATTGAATCAGGCCGGTCTCTTCGGCCACGGCCACCACGATGAACAGGGCCATGAAGAAGACCAGGGTGGGCCACTCCACTTCGTGCTCCAGCATCTCCACAATATCCACCCGGGAGATGGCTAAAAGGAGCATGGCCCCGGTGAGCGCGGCGATGGAGGGCTCCATGTGGAAGACGCCGTGGAGGATGAACAGGAGGATGGTGAAGCCCAGCATCACCAGGCACTTGAGGAGCAGGCGCTTGTTGGTGATGCGGTATTCTCCCTTTAAATAGGCAATGGTCCGGTCCACATCCTTGACTTCCGCCTTGCGGTAGGAACGCCGGTACCAAAAGATATAGAAGGCTACGGTGAAGAGCAGGGAGGCGATAACAATGGGGGTCAGGTTGGTGACAAAGGCTCCGAAGGAGAGGTTGGCATAAGAGCCGATGAGGATGTTGGGCGGGTCACCGATGAGGGTGGCGGTGCCGCCGACATTGGAGGCAAAGACCTCGGGAATCAACAGGGCAATGGGGTTGAGCTTCAGGGCCACGGCGATTTCGATGGTAACCGGGATCATCAACAGCATGGTGGTGACGTTGTCCAGGAAGGCGGAGGCCACCGCGGTGACCACCATGAGGATGCCGCCCAGGATAAAGATGTTGCCCCGGGCCAGGGCAAAGGATTTGTAGGCCAGCCACTGGAAGAGGCCGGTCTTTTTCAGGACCCCGACGATAATCATCATGCCCATGAGGAGAAAGATGACGTTGAGGTCGATGGCCCGCATGGCGTCTTCAAAGGAGATGATGAAGTATCCGGAGTCAAAGGTTCCAAAGACGTAGCTAATGAACATGATGAGGGCCGCGCCCAGAAAGGCCGCCAGGGTGCGGTGCATCAACTCCAAGGCGATGAGGGCGTAGACCATAAGCAGGACAATGGTGGCGATCCAGAAGGCCGGGGTAACGGCGCGGTGCAGGGTCAGGTGGACCTGGGCCTGGTAAAGATTGCGGCCGCTTTGGTCCCGGCCCAGGGGCAGAATCCTGACGGTATTGGGTTCGAGAGTGCGCCAGTTGGGCTTGTGAACCTGCACCTCCACGGTGGCGCCGGCCAGGGAGCCCGCAGGCAGGTGAAAGGTGGCCAGAAAATTTCCCTGGCTGCCAGTGACGATGGTTTTTTTGCCTTCCGGGGCCAGATGCTTGCCGTTGAGGAGCACTTCGACGTCGGCTTCCTTGACGCCGCCGCCTTCGGGGTTGATGACCGAGCCGGCCAAAACCAGGCGGTCCGGGGGCGGGGCAGCAGCGGCGCGGGCGGAAGGGATAAGCAGGCCGGGGAGAAGCAGCAAGCCTGTCAGGAGGAAGATAATGATCCCATGTCTGAAAGTCATTGGCACCTTCTTTCACGGCGGCGAGCCGGGAATTGCTGGGTCGGGTTGGTTTGCAAGACTGCGCCGGGCTGAACCCTGATGCCGAATCGCAGTCGCCAAACGCAGAATTACCAGGGAACCCTGGCGTGGGCGCGCTCAATCAAGGGCGGACACTTAGGTCCGCCCCTACAGCAAAATTACCCTTTGGGTGCGACTTGCAATAAATTCTCCCACCTCCAAGGTTTTGGCTTAACTGGCTTAGCTTAAGACTATAAAGGTGTTACAACCGGCCCGGGGCAACCGCGCAAAGTGGAGGGGAGGGCCGTGGTTCAGGTTTTCGACCCTCCCCCTATATATAAACCGGCGCGCGCTAAATCTTGGGCGCCAACACCGGCATCCCCATCAAGGGCCAGATGAAATAGACAAACGCGGCTAACACCGCCATGAGGACGACGTTGCCGACCCAGCCGTAGGTGAAAAATTCGCCCGTGTTGAACTGCTTGCTTTCATAGGCAATGGCATTGGGGGCCGCACCCACCAGCAGGTTAAAGGGCATGCCCGCGGTCACCAGGGAGGCGAACAGGATAACGTGAGGGGCCACTCCCAGGTACTTGGCGATGACCAGGGAAACCGGCAGCGAGATGGCGATGGCCGCCACGTTCATGATGAAGTTGGTCATCATCAAGACAAAGAAGGCGATGCCCAGGACAAAGACCAGCCAGTTGGCCTTGATAAACATGGTGAGCCAGTGGACCGCCAGCCATTGGGCCGCGCCGGTTTGCCAGAGACAGAAGCCGATGGACATGGCGCCGCCGAAAAGCAGGATGATGTTCCAGGGGATGGCCTCCAGGTCCTCAATGGTCAGGGTCCGGGTAATGAAAAAGGCCAGGGTGGCGATCAAGACGATGCCGGCCCGGCTGAAGGGCTTGTAGCCCAGTTTGGGCAGAAAAGAATTGAGCATAAACAGCCCGACGATCAGGGCCACCATACAGATGACGAAGTATTCCTTGCCGGTCATGGCGCCCAGTTCTTTGGATAGTTCCCGGGCCTTTTCCCGCAGGCCGTCGATGCGGGTGCGTTCGGGACGGAACATCACCATGATCAACAGATAGAGCAGAAAGACCATGAGCCAGCCGACGGGGAACATGTACTTGGAGAGTTCGAAAAAGCCGACGTCCTGGCCGGTGAACTCCCGGAACATGCCGGCCGCGGCCACGCCCCGGGCGGCGCCCAGGTAGGTGATGATGGAGCCGGCCCCGGCCACCCAGGCCATGCCGATGAACAGGCCTTTGCCGAAGCGGGTGGGCTGTTCGGATTCGCTGTAAAGGGAGTTGATGGCCATAAGTAAAGGGAAGATGGCCGCGGCCACCGCGGTGTGGGCCATGAGATGGGTCATGGCGGCCACCACTATGAATGATCCCAGCATGATCATGCTGGTGCGTTCGCCGACGATGTCCAGCATCTTGTAAGCCATGCGCTTGGTCAGGCCCACGCTGGTGAAGGCCATGCCGATGACCACGGACCCGAAGATAAACCAGACGGAGGGGTCCAAAAAGTCGCCCAGGGCCTGCTTGGCGGGGCGGATGAAAAAGAGGGTCTGGAAGACGCCGATGGCGATGGAGGTGGCGCCGATGGGCATTACTTCAAAGACCCACCAGATGCCGGCCATGAGGAAGAGGCCGATGGATAATTTCCCTTGCCAGGAGAGGGGGAAGACCTTGCCCGCGGGGTCCACGGCATTGGGCAAACTCGGCACGAAGTAAAACAGCAAAAACAGGGCCAGCCCGAGAGAGATAAAGAAGAGGCGTTTATAATCGATAACGCGCTTTTTGGGGGCCAGTTGGATTTCTTCAGGCATCTCCGGCAGGCCGATACCCACCGGCATTTTGTCGATTTTTTCAGCCATCTTGGTTTGGGTCTCCTTAGCCATGGTAAACCGCTCCTTTAGGTGGTCCCGGACGTCAGTTGGGAGCCTCTTCGCCCAGCACCACTGTGGCGATTTCGTTAAACAGATCGCTCATGCGAATCATGCCGGCGACCTTGTTATCCTGGATTACCGGCATCATGCCGACGTTTTCTTTGACCATGAGGTAGAGGGCCTTGGGAATAGGGGCATTGCCGTCCACGGTGACCTGGATGGGACTCATCACCTCACTCACCGGCCTCTGGGAATGTTCCTTCATTTGGGGTCCGAAGGCGTCGCCCATGAGGACCGTCAGGCTGGGGTCCATCTTGACCAGGCTGGTTTCTTTGAGAAAGTTGGGCTCCAGCCCCCTGATGATGTCCCGCAGGGTCAGGATTCCCATGAGCTGGTATTTTTCGTCGAAGACCAGCAGGGCCCGGGGCTCGAAGGTGCCTTCGAACTTGATGGCCGCCTCCCGGACGATGGCCATGGCTTGGCGCAGGGTAAACCAGTAGGGGATGTGGGGATAGTCCTCCAGAGGGATCATGAGGTCCTTGACTTTCTTATCGTTGGGCATGGAATTCCTCCAGGT
>JARRQO010000144.1:0-4482 GCA_037381685.1 Deltaproteobacteria bacterium
CTCGGCGCCGCGGCTTTAGGCATCAAGAACCTGCTGTGCCTCACCGGTGACCACCAGTCTTTCGGCGACCATCCCCAGGCCAAGAACGTCCATGACCTGGATTCCGTCATGCTGGCCCACACCGTCAAGAGCATGCGGGACGAGGGCAAAATGATCAGCGGCACCGAGGTCCAGGGCCGGCCCCAGATGTTCATCGGGGCCGCGGCCAACCCCTTTGCCGACCCCCAGGAATTCCGGGTGGTGCGCATGGGCAAAAAGATCAATGCCGGGGTCCAGTTCATTCAGACCCAGTGCATTTATAATATGGAGCGCTTCCAGAAGTTCATGGAAATGGCCAACGACATGGGCCTCACCGAGAAGGCCTATATCATGGCCGGCATCACGCCGCTCAAGTCTGTGGGTATGGCCAACTATATGAAAAAATTCGTCCCCGGCCTGGACGTGCCCGACTCCTACATCACCAGACTCAAGGGCGTGCCCAAGGACAAGGTGGCCGCGGAAGGCATCAAGATCGCGGTGGAGCAGATCCAGGAGTGCCTCGAGATGAAGGGCGTCTCCGGCATCCATCTCATGGCTATCGAATGGGAAGACCGGGCCCCGGAGATCATCGAAGCCGCGGGCCTGCTGCCCCGCCCCAAAGTGGAAGCCGATTGACAGCTTAACTGAAAATAACCTTTTTACTGCGCAACCCGATCCCACCGGATCGGGTTTTTTATGGCAAAATTCTTGTTTCTTTTTAGAGACTTATAACGTATTGCCCTTAGTTCCTATTGCCTCCAGTCTCAACTTGTATATTATGGAAACGAGGTTTGAAACCGGCAAACCTGATAAGGGAGCAAGAAAACGTAACCGAGGGAGCGAGTTTCTCTTAAGGAATCCGGGTGGCTTCAGGAAAGGCTTACCAGTTATCCTCGAGCGCTGGTTATTTTATACTTTCTTAGCATCATCATTATCATAGGTTCGGCAAGCCTGTCTTCCTCCGGTTTGATCGACTTTATGGGTTATCCTTTGTTGGGGTTCATTTTCTTGGCCCTGCGGAGAATCCGCCTAACCAAACCCATTCCAGTCAGGTATTAGGAGAACCAAGATGAACCATACATCTACACCTCAAGATCGCGTTTCCATCCATCCCGACACCCTGGCCATGGTTGACAAAGCCCGGACCGAGGGCCTGGAGATCGTCTGGGACCGGGCCGCGGCCCAAGAGCCCCAGTGCGGCTTCAGCGACCTGGGGCTCTCCTGCCGCATCTGCGTCATGGGCCCCTGCCGCATCGATCCCTTCGGCGATGGTCCCCAGCGGGGCATCTGTGGCGCCGATGCCCACATCATGGTGGCCCGAAACCTGGGACGCATGGTGGCCGGGGGCGCCGCGGCCCACTCCGATCACGGCCGGGACCTGGTGGAGACGCTGTTGGCCGTGGGTGAAGGCCGGGCCCCGGGCTACGGCATCGCCGATACCGCCAAACTGGATCGCCTGGCCGCGGAATTCGGGGTAGACGCGGACCTGCCGACCCTGGCCAAGGCCAAGGAGTTGGCCCTGGCCATCATGGAAGAATACGGCATTAAAAAGGGCTTTCTCACCTTCACCCGGCGGCTGCCCGAAGTGCGCCTGGAGAAATGGCGCGCCCTGGGAATTGAGCCCCGAGGGGTGGATTGGGAAATCGCGGAAATGATGCACCGCACCCACATGGGGGTGGACAACGATGCCGTCAACCTCCTGCTCCAGGCCCTCAGGGTGGCCCTGGCGGATGGCTGGGGCGGTTCCATGATCGCCACCGAGCTCTCCGACGTCCTCTTCGGGACCCCTAAACCTGCGGCTTCCCAGGTCAATCTAGGCGTCCTGAAAGAAGATCAGGTGAATCTTATCCTCCACGGCCACTCTCCTTTGGTTTCCGAGATGGTGGTTCGGGCCGCCCAGGACCCGAAACTGTTGGCCCGGGCCCAGGAATTGGGCGCCGGGGGCATCAACCTCGTGGGACTGTGCTGCACCGGCAACGAGGTGCTGATGCGCCGGGGCATTCCCATGGCCGGCAACCACCTGGTCCAGGAACTGGCCCTGATCACCGGCGCGGTGGAGGTTATGGTGGTGGATTACCAGTGCATCATGCCGTCTTTGGGTGATCTGGCCGCCTGCTATCACACCAAATTTTACAGCACCGCCGCCAAGGCCAAATTCCCCGGAGCTACCCACCTGCCCTTCTCCCCGGAAAACGGCGCCGAGCTGGGCCGCGAACTGGTAAACCAGGCGGTGGAGAATTTTGCCCGGCGGCGGCCCGAGCGGGTGTCCATCCCCGGCGGCACTATGTCCCAGGTGAGCGGTTTTTCCGTGGAGGCCATGGAGCAAGCCCTGGGGGGCACCTGGCAGCCCCTGCTGGACGCCGTCAAGGCCGGGCAAATCCGCGGGGCCGTGGGCGTGGTGGGCTGCAACAATCCCAAGGTGGTGCATGACTACGGCCACACTACTCTGACCCGGAAGCTTATAGAGCACGATATCCTGGTGGTGGACACCGGCTGTGCCGCGGTGGCCCACGCCAAGGCCGGCTTCAAACAGGCCGAGGCCGCGGAACTGGCCGGGCCGGGTCTCAAGGCGGTGTGCCAGGCTTTGGGCATCCCGCCGGTGTTGCATTTGGGATCGTGCGTGGACAATTCCCGGATCATCAATTTGGCAGCGGCCCTGGCCCAGGCCCTGGGGGCGGACCTGGATCAACTCCCCCTGGCCGCGGCCGCCCCGGAATGGTATTCCGAGAAGGCCGCCACCATCGCCACCTATGCCGTGGCCAGCGGCATCTATACGGTGTTGGGAGTCATGCCCCCGGTATTGGGCAGCAGTACAGTCACCGACCTGCTCCTCAGCGGCCTGGAAGGCCCCCTCGGCGCCACCTTCGCGGTGGAGCCGGACCCGGCCAAGGCCGCGGACCTGATCATCACCCATGTGGAAGGCAAACGCCGGGGCTTGGGCCTGGAGGCGCGCTAGCATTATATCCCAGAAATATTTAGCAAAAGTTTTGTAGGAGCGCCCCTGTGTATGCGCCTTTAAGAAAGGCATCTCATCATAGAGCTCATGCAAAATAACGGAAGCCGTTGACAGGCAAGTCGGCCCATACCGGACCGGCAAGACATGAAACTGACCCCTCCGGCCCTGCCGCACCCCGAAATTTATTGACAAAAATCGGTTAAAAAAGATAAACATATTAAATTAAGGTCTAATTAAACTCAGGAGGAAGAGAATGGCTGAACCTCTTCACGTAAGCGACGCTGAATTCGAACAGGAAATCCTGAAATCTGATATTCCGGCTTTGGTGGATTTTTGGGCGGCCTGGTGCGGACCGTGCCGGGCTATTGCTCCGGTGGTGGAAGAACTGGCCCGGGATTACGAGGGCAAGGTGAAAGTGGCCAAGATGAACGTGGATGAAAACGCCAAAACTCCGACGAAATACGGCATCAGGGCCATACCCACCCTGATTGTCTTCAAGGGGGGGCAGGTGGTGGAACAGATCACCGGCGCCGTCTCCCGTTCCATCATTGAAAATGCCTTGAAAAAAGCCCTCTAAACCAGCGGTCCGGTATGCCTTCGTGGGATTATGATTTAATCATTATAGGCGGCGGCCCTGCCGGTCTCACCGCGGGCATCTATGCCGGCCGGGCCCGTCTCAAAACTCTGCTCCTGGAAAAACTCATCCATGGGGGTCAGATGATGACCACCGACCTCGTTGAGAACTACCCTGGGTTCCCGGAAGGAATCACGGGGTTCGACCTCAGTGACCGGATGCGCAAACAGGCGGAGCGTTTCGGCCTGGAGTTCCGCAGCCAGGAAGTAATGGAACTGAAGCCCGGCAAACCGGCGCACACGGTGGTGTTGGAAAACGGCCAACTCACCGCCGGCGCCATCATCATCGCCAGCGGCGCCCACTACCGGCGTCTGGGAGTTCCGGGAGAAGACAGGCTAATTGGCCGGGGAGTAAGTTTCTGCGCCACTTGCGACGGCGCCCTCTATAAAGACCAGGAAATCGCCATGGTTGGCGGGGGGGATAACGCCCTCACCGAAGTTCTTTTCCTGGAACGCTTTGCCAAAAAGATCCATTTGATCCATCGCCGGGATCAATTCCGGGCCGCCAAATATCTCCAGGAGCGCATCTTCAAGTTTGACAAGGTGGAGATTCATTGGGACACCAAGGTGGCGGAGTTTTTGGGCCAGCAGGGTCTGGAAGCCGTTAAATTAATGAACGTCAAAACCAAAGAGGTCACAAAGCTTTCCCTGGCTGGGGTCTTTATCGCCATCGGGGTCCTGCCCAACACCGCCTGGCTTAAGGACCTTATCCCTGTGGACGAATTTGGTTTCATTTTTACCGATGTCATCATGGCCACCAATATTCCCGGCATCTTTGCCGCCGGGGACGTGCGCTGTAAACTCCTGCGGCAGATCAGTACTGCCGTGGGCGATGGCTCCGTCGCGGCCATTGCCGCGGAAAACTATCTGGAAGA
>JARRQO010000144.1:4550-10345 GCA_037381685.1 Deltaproteobacteria bacterium
ACCCAAAGTCTTCTGGCGCTGGCGCTGATATTGGGGGTCGGCGGTTGTGGTTGGTTTTCCAGCAAAAAAGCCGACAAGCCCCCCGATGTCTTGGCCATGGAGGGCATCAAGGATTTAAGCAAGAGAAATTACGATGATGCCATCGATACTTTCGAGAAAGTAAAAGACCGTTATCCTTATAGTGAGCAGGCTGTTCTGGCCCAGCTCAAGGTGGCGGACGCCTACTTTTACAAAAAGAAGTACGACGAAGCCTTCCATGCCTACCGGGAGTTCGAAAAACTCCATCCCACCAGTAAGGCCGTGCCTTACTGCGTCTACCGCGAAGGATTGTGCTGCTACCGCCAGCGGTCTACCATCGACCGGGACCAGACCTATACCCGCAGAGCCATCGCGGCCTTCCAGCGGTTAAAACAGAAATTCCCCAAGGCCCAATACATCTCCAAGGCCGACACCTATCTGGCCCGCTGCCGCAAGGATTTGGCGGAACATGAGTTTTATGTGGGCGATTTCTATTATCGCACCAAGCGCTACGATGCCGCGATTGAGCGCTTCCAAAACTTGATCCAGGATTATCCCGGTTTTCCCAAGAATCATGAGGCCAAAAAACGCATCAAGGAGTGCGAAAAATTCCTGGCTCAAAAAGACAAACCCAAAGGCCTCTTCTCCAAAGTGAGCAGCATTTTTGACGCCAAGTGGTAAGTTCCCCGGGGCTGGTCTCTCCGGCCCCTTTACCCTACCCCTTTTTCATCCTCCCGCCGGCGCCTCCGGGTGTCCGAAATCTTTAGAAAGAGGTGATTCTCTCAGGCCTCGGGCCTGGGTTGACACCGGGGGCAGTAGTAAGCGGTGCGCCCCGCCACCTTGATGCGCTCCAGTTGACCATGCCCCTTGGGGCAATCCCCACCGTTCTGCCTTTCTTTGGTCAGCCAGGATTTGGGGAATTTCTGGGGATCGGCCCGATAGTAAATGGCCTCCTTAAGGGTCTGGACCATTTCGTGGTACAACTTCTCCTGCATCTCCTCATCCAGCGAGTCGGTCCTAATCTTGGGGAAAAGCGCACAGCGGAACAGGATTTCATCGCTATAAACGTTACCCAGGCCCGCCAGGTAGCTCTGGTTCATCAAGGTAGATTTGATCATCCCCCGTTTTCCTGCCAGAATTTTTTTAAACCCGGCCAGGTCCAGCTTCAGGGCATCGGGCCCCAAACCCTTTTCCCGGATAAATTGCTCCGGCTCCTCCGTCAGGCCCACCTTTCCCAGCATCCGTTGGGACACATAGGCCAGGTGGTAGCCGTTGGTGAAGCTTAGCCGCAAACGCACATGGGAAACGCGGTGATCCGGATCTCTGAAGTATTTTAAAAATCCCGTCATGCCGAAATGGAGGGTCAAATACTGGCCCCGGTTCAGGGCCGCCAGCAGGTGCTTGCCGTGCCGGCGGGTGGAGGACAGCTTGCTGCCCTTCAGGGCCCGGGCCAGCGCAGCCTCGGAGATTTGGTCCAGAATCCGGGTACGGTCAACCTCTACCCGGTCGATGGTCTGGTGCAACGCGGTGGCGTCCAGGTATTGCTTGAATATTTCCACATCAGGGAGTTCCGGCATCTGACCTCCCGCTGGTAATATGCCAGAAATAATCAGCAAAAATTACGGGAAGGACGCACCTGGGTGGACGCCTTTAAAAGGGGCATCTCATGGTCCCGCCCCCTGGCCAAAATGCCTCAAAATTTGCAAAGAACCTCCGGGACATAACCCTAAACGCGTTGCAGCAATTTCTGTAAGTCCTTCCAGGTTCTGGTGTTCAACACGTCACCGGGCTCCAGCCAGCCCCGCCGGGCCTGATCGATGCCATAACGCATAAAGGCCAGATCCGCAGTGCTGTGCGCGTCGGTATCAATGGCGAGCTTGACCCCCATATCTTTGGCCAGTTTGCAGTAGATATCGGCCAGGTCCAGGCGGTCGGGCTGGGCATCCAGTTCCATGAAGCACCCCCGTTCCTTGGCGGCCTGCAGCAGCCGCTCCAGGTCCACTTCATACGGGTCCCGCTTGTTGATCAACCGGCCGGTGGGGTGGGCCAGGATATGGAAATGGGGGTTGTCCATGGCCCGGAGGATGCGCTCGGTCTGCTCCTTCCGGGAAAGATTGACATTGTAATGCACCGAACAGACCGTGAGGTCCAGTTCCTGCAAAATCTCGTCGGGCAAATCCAGGGAGCCGTCTTTCAAAATGTCCAGTTCGATGGCCTTGAGCAGGACAAACCCCTTAAACTTGCTGTTGAGGCGGTCGATCGCCTTGATTTCCTTGGCCAGGTCGGCGGCGTCAAGTCCGTGGGCCATGCTCACCCGTTTGGAGTGATTGGTGATGGCCAGGTACTCATAGCCCCGATCTTGGGCCGCCTGGGCCATCTCTTCCAGGGTGTTGCGCCCGTCCGTGGCCTTGGTGTGGGCATGGAGGTCGCCTTTAAGGTCCTGAAGAGTGATGAGCTTCGGGAGACCCCCGGCTTTGGCGGCCTCCACTTCTCCCCGGTTCTCCCGCAGTTCCGGCTCGATATAAGGCAGGTCCACCGATTGAAAGACTTCGGCTTCGGTCTTGCCGGCTAGCCTTTTCTCGCCTTTAAACACGCCATATTCATTAATTTTGAGGCCTTTTCTAACCCCCATCTGGCGAATGGCGATGTTATGGGCCTTGGACCCGGTAAAATAGTGCAGGGCCGCGCCGTAGCTCTCCTGGGGGACCACCCTGAGGTCCACCTGAATGCCGGAACGCAGCTTTACCGAAGACTTGGTGTCGCCCTGGGCCAGTACCTTTTTTACATCCTCATAATTTACAAACGCCTCCATCACCGCCGGGCCCTGCTCGCAGGCCACCAGGATGTCCAGGTCGCCCACCGTCTCCTTGCGGCGCCGGTAGCTGCCCGCCACCATGGCTTCTTTGACCCCCGGCGCCTCTTTCAGATAATCCACCAGGCCCTGGGCTACGGGCTCCGCGGTGGCCAGCTTGAAGCGCTTTTCCTCTTCGGTGATCTGCCCTACGCCCTCCAGGATCTGTTCGGCGATTTTTTCCCCGAATCCTTTGATCTCCTGGATTTTTCCCGTGCGGGCCGCTTCCCGCAGATCTTCAGGAGTCTTGATCCCCAGCTTTTTGTGGAGTAGATGCACCCGCTTCGGCCCCAGCCCGGCGATCTGCATCATCTCGCTCAATTCCGGCGGGGTGCGGGCCTCCAGTTCCCGCAAAAGTTGCAGGCTGCCAGTATTGACGATCTCTTTGATCTTGCCGGCCAGGTCCTTGCCGATACCGGCAAATGCGGACAGGTTTGCTTCCCGCTCCACCAGATCGGCCAGGTTCTGAGACATCCCGTCCACCACCCGGGCGGCGTTGCGATAGGCCCGGACCCGGAAGGGGTTGGCTTCCTCGATTTCCAGCAGGTCAGCTACCTGATCGAAAATCTCGGCGATGTCATGGTTGTGGATGGGCATCTTCAAATCCAGGAATCAGGGACCGGGGGTCAGTTTTGGATTTCGGGATTTCTTCACGAAACCGCTGACGTCATAATGATAAAATAAGATCGCTTAAGGTTAATGCAAACCTGGTATTAGCCGTTAAGCATCTCTTGCAATTCCAGGGCGTTTTGGGCCGCAAACCCGGCTTCGTCATTATCAAAGTAACAAAAGACCTCCCGGCCCTGCCGGCTCCAGGCGGAAATGGCCCCGGCCCAGTCCGCCAGGGTCTGGGTGTCATACCGGCCCTGGTAGGCCCCGCCCGGCCCGTGGAGCCGGATATAGACGAAATCCGTGGTGGTCTCCTGGGGGGAGAGATAGCCGTCGAGTTCATAGATACAAAAGGCTACCTTATGTTGCGCCAGCAGCTCCATCGCCTTGTCATTGATCCAGCTCTTATCCCGCATTTCCAGAGTATAGCGCCAGGCGCCCGGCAGCGCCCTCAGGAACTCCTCTAAGCGCGCCAAATTAAAGTGCCAGCGGGGCGGCAATTGAAACAGGATGGGCCCCAATTTGTCCTTCAGGATTTTCACCCTTTCCAGAAACGGGGCCAGGGAACGCTCCGGGTCCTTCAGTTTTTTCATGTGGGTGATGAAGCGGCTGCCTTTGACGGCAAAGATGAAACCCGGCGGCACGGTGTCCCGCCAGGTGGCCAGGGCCCGTTCCGAAGGCAGTTGATAGAAGGAATTGTTGATTTCCACCGTTTGGAACCGCTGGGCATAAAACTTTAGAAACCCCTCCGGGCCTACTGCATCCGGGTAAAACGGCCCCTGCCAGTGGCCGTAATGCCAACCCGAGGTGCCGATGTGGATGGAGCCGGTTTTAATGGTCATTTGCGAGATTTCTCTGTGTTCGTGAATGCCAAGAGCCCCGCACCTCTAATATTATATGTCCCAGAAATAATCAGACAAAGTCAGTGTAGGGGCGCACCTGTGTATGCGCCCCCAAATAGCGCAAGACGGGCTGGGTGCGGTCCAGGACTGGATCTGACTCTTTTCGTTCCCACATAACACCATGGCCTTGTCCGGAGGGTGAGATAGAGCCCCACGATATCCCGCACCTTCTCTACAAAGAAGGGGTCGGTGAAAGCTTGAAATGCTTTTGGCAATGTGTCGAAGGCCAAAGGCCCGCCAGAGGTGGTGCACGGTGGTATGAGAGACCTTGGTTTCGGCCGCCAAAGACCGGGAGGTCCAATGGGCGCCAGTCTGGGGCTTGGACTGGAGAGTTTGGTGAAGCAAAAGAGGCCACCTGCTCATCGCTGATGACGCGGAGCGCACCGGGCCGAGCTTCCTCATACAAGCCGACGAACCCCTGGCTCAGGAAGCGCCGACGCTATTTACCCACCGTGGGGCGGGACAGCCCCCAGCTGGACTGCTATAGATCCTGTTGTTCATGCCCTCGGCAGCCAGCAAGATGATCTGGGTGCTGGGTCGGGATCTGGGAGAGAAACCGGGAACGGCTCATGGTTTGCAATTGTTTTCGCATCCGGTCATCTATCGTCACCGGTGGCATCGGTCGACCAATTGGCAGGGCTTCCCCTTTCGTTTGCAGAAGCCTACCATAAGCCCATGACTTTTTAAAGTTAACCTGCCCAGGCCAACCTTCGTATTCAAGGCATGGGGAACTGCACGGGCATTGTCAGGCCCGGACCGGGACGGCCAGGGGCCCGGCGGAGTTCGTTACCACAGGGCCAACCCGTAACCTCATAAAACCAGCTGTAAAACTACCGGGCGGGTTATCTGCTGGCGGAGTTGAAAAATCAGAGTTTCCGGACCACCCAAAGCAGGCAAACGCATGGCTTTCATGGGCAATTTTCGCTTA
Organism: Deltaproteobacteria bacterium; assembly: GCA_037381685.1. GTDB lineage: Bacteria > Desulfobacterota > Desulfobaccia > Desulfobaccales > 0-14-0-80-60-11 > 0-14-0-80-60-11. The sequence goes on from JARRQO010000144.1 coordinate 9,859, forward strand.
AGCTGGCAGGACCTTCGCCTCACTATGCGGGCGCAAAAAAGCCCCGGACTTTCTGAATCCGAGGCCAACTTGCACCCTATATGCACCCTGGTGACTTTTTTAGGTGCCTAATTTTTTTATAACCCATTGATTTTACTGGCGGGCGATGGGCGACTCGAACGCCCGACCTTTGGTTCCGGAGACCAACGCTCTATCCACCTGAGCTAATCGCCCGCATAAAAAAATAATATCAAATTCGGCCCTGCTGTCAAGACGGATAGAGGCGGGCCGGGTGGACCTGGGGCGCAAGAGAGCCGCCAGCGGAGGCCTTGATACCAAGCCGCCCCAATCGGCAATTTTCCTGTAGGATCGAGCTTTAGGTCCGCTTTTTGGTTAAGGCCGCACAATTAAATGTGCCCTGACAATTTTAGGGTTGCAGCTTAGACTTTGGCATGAAATAACCTGAACCTGACCCGCCTTGACTGACAAGTGAAAAACCGCTTTTAAT
>JARRQO010000145.1:0-461 GCA_037381685.1 Deltaproteobacteria bacterium
GCAGATCCGCAGACTCAGATTCGTTTCCGAACTCCTTTAGAAGCTGATCCAAGGTAAAGTCATAGCCCTCGCTTTTAACAAATTCCATGAATTCATGGCTGTTTTCATAGGCCTGCGCTTTGTGCTCAAACTCGGGGTCATTGTGTAAACGCTGAATAAACTCTATAACGGTTGTCATAGGCGCCTCCTCAGAGATACTATCGGTATCTTGAGGTGTGATCATGATTTTATTTTAAAAAACCGGCGAGAGCGGGTCAGAGTCCCAGAGATTAATAATTGATTAGGAAAATTAAGCTCATAAGCCGCGTTCTGTGGGGCTTTAACACGGTTTTTTGTGTTAAAGAAGAAAACTTAATGTCGACAATAGCGATAAAAAAAGTAAAAATTAAATATTTCTAAGAAAATTTCTTGACAAGGGCTCACAAAATTTTGCATATTAACTGTATTGATTTTTTCAAAAT
>JARRQO010000145.1:479-6267 GCA_037381685.1 Deltaproteobacteria bacterium
TATGGCCAGCGAGATACTGAAATTAACCGCACAGATTGTAATGGCTCACGCTTCCATGAGTGAGCTCACCCCGGAAGAATTGTTAGGTGAAATTAAAGAGGTTTACGGTGTTTTATCTTCCCTGGAAGGTGGAGCCGGTCTGGAGGAGCTCCTGATGGAGAAAGCTGGGGAAGGTGGGGTGGTAAAGCAACCGCCGATACCCTTGAAAGACATCGTCAAAGCCAAATATGTGGTCTGTTTGGAATGCGGCAAAAAGATGAAGACTCTTAAAACTCATTTGCGTAAGGCTCACGGTTTGACACCTAAAGAATATTTCCAAAGATTCGGTCTGGATCCCAAGAAATTCCCCCTGGTGTGCAAGGATTATTCCGAGCAGCGCAGCAGAATGGCCAAAGAAAGGGGATTTGGTGAGCGGGGAGGAAGACGTAAAGCCACCACTTAATCCCTCCAACCTTGGCCGGATGACCTAAAGGCCATGGATTTATCAATATGTATTGTCAGGATACAACAATTATCCGTTGCCTGGGAAAAGTCGCAGCCCGAAAAACCGGCCGAGGGGAGGAGATTCGGCTCGTCAACCCTGAGAAAATGGGATATGGACCTTGATAAGGTTGGGGATGGGGAACCTAAACCAGGTTTAATGTGCCTCTAGGGTAGTTAAACCAGGGGTTGCGAAGCGCGGGCAGGCGGCCGAGAGCAACGGTTAGGGTTTCCGGGGCTTGATCCCCATTTTTTCCAACTCGCCGCAGCAGAGGTTATTCCCCAGCTGGCATCCTTTCTGAAAGTCGGCAATGGCTTTGTCCCGTTCCTTAAGATGGTACCGGTAGATATTGCCCCGGAAAAAATAGGACAGGGCCAGGTTGGGGTTTAAGCGGATAGCAGTTGTAAAATCATTAATCGCCTTGCGGTAATCGCCCTTGCAAAACCAGGCCATACCCCGGTTGTTGAACACCCAGGGGTCTGTCGGGGCCAATCTCACGGCCCGGTTGAGATCGACAAGGGCCGCATCGAACTTTCCCGCCTGGGCCAGGCAATCTCCCCTCTTCATACAGGCTACGGCGTTTCTGGGGTCATATTTCAGGACCTGGGAATAGATCAAAATGGCCTCCGGGCGCCGATCCATTTCCGCCAGGAGGTTCCCCTTGAGCATCAGGGCCTTGATGCTGCCGGGGTTATCCGCCAGGGCCTTATCCACGTCTTCCAGGGCCTCGTCTTTGCGTCCCAGCCCGTTCAGGGCCAGGGCCCGATAATACCTGGCCTCAGCCACCTGGGGATAACGGTCTATGTATTCATTGAGCAGTTTCAGGGCTAACTTATTATGTCCTGCTTTCTGAGCCTGCATTCCCTTCACCAGGAGCGCCTGCCCGGCCAAAACAGGAACCGCCATCAGACCAACTAAGGATAACACCGCCATCACTGTTATAAAAAAACGTCTCATGGGCGCTCTCCCGAATATCATTTCAGCAAACAACCTATTTGATTGCTTTGACCAAATAACCCTGTTCAGTGTGAAGCCTTCCCCGGTTGCTGTTGTTCCCCCTCATGCGTTCATCTGCATAAACCCGCATGATCAACCGGGGGCTCTTAAAATAGCGAGGATAGATCTCCCATGAACTAAAGCCGGCCTCTTGTAATAATTTGTCAACCCCCCACCGGGTATATCTTAAATAATCTCTAAATTTCGTACTATGATGGGGATAGAGAAAATGAAATGAGGTATATAATGCTCCCCCCTTCTTCAGCATGTCATAAAGATTCCTCATCGCCTGCATGGGATTATATACGTATTCAAAAACTTCTAAACAAAAAACTGCCTCATAAATTTCTTTCCAATCCCAGGGTTGGTTCAGATCGTGTTCCGGCAGATCCAATAAGTCATATTGCTTCACTTGCCATGACCTGACCCGATCTTTCACCGGCAACGGTTTGCCGCCCACATCTGCCACGGCTTCCGCCTCAATCGCCAGGGTCTGAAGCCACTCTTCCAGTTGGTTTCTCGTATTTGCTGGCTTTTTTCTAAAAATATTTACCAAAATTCCCATCAAAGTCCTCGTTTCACCCCGTCACGGCAACATCTCCTGTTTCAGTCAAAAATAAGGGCCATCAGCCGGGGGCGGATGACCCTTATACCATGAATTGATTTTTCCCTCCAGTCTTAATAACTGCGCATGGCCCTCAGGCGGGCGATCCGCTCTTCCATGGGCGGATGAGTGCTGAAGAGGTTCGTGAGGCCGCCGCCGGTCAGGGGGTTGACGATAAACATGTGAGCCGTGGAGGGGCTGGCGTCCATGGGGACCCGCTGGGCTCCCTTGGAAAGCTTTTCCAGGGCCCGGGCCAGGGATTCGGGGTTGTGAGACAGGTGCGCCCCGGTCTCGTCGGCCAGATATTCCCGGGACCGGGAAATGGCCATCTGGATGAGCATGGCCGCGAGGGGGGCAATGATGGACATCACCAGAATTCCAATAATCCCGCCCCCTTCATCATCGTCCCGCATCCCGCCGAAGATGGCGCTGAACCTGGCGATGTTCGCCAGGATCATGATGGCCCCGGCCATGGTGGCGGCAATGGTGGAACTCAGGATGTCCCGGTTCCGCACATGTCCGATCTCATGGGCCAGGACCCCTTTCAATTCCGTAGGGGTGAGCAGGCGCATAATGCCTTGGGTAGCCGCTACCGCGGCGTGCTCCGGGTTGCGGCCCGTGGCAAAGGCATTGGGCGAGTCGTCAGGGATGATGTAGACTTTAGGTTTGGGGATGCCCGCCTCATGGGCCAGCTCCTCGACGATCTGGTGGAGCTGAGGGGCATCCGTAGGCGTCGCTTCCTGGGCGCCGTACATCCTGAGGACGATTTTGTCCGAGTACCAGTAGCTGAAAAAGTTCATACCCACGGCCAGAATGAAGGCAATGTACATGCCGGAACGGCCGCCCAGGAGTCTGCCGATCACGATAACAAACGCGGTCATGAGCGCCAGTAACAGCACGGTTTTGATTCTGTTTTCCATAACTTGTTCACTCCTAACCTGGTTTTTCCCCAACGCCGGAAAAACCGCCAGGTTGCATTCTTTGAACTGGGATTTCACTTAATTGTAAAGTTAGGGCGCGGGCTTGTCAATAGGATCAGAAGACTTCCTGCTATCGATAAGATATAGAAAATATTCTTGATTTCCCTTGGGCCCCTTGAGGGTGGAAGGAAATGCAGGACTCACTTTCAGACCCAGAGCCGCGGCCGCGGCGGCGACGCGCTGCACTGCTTCTTGCTGCAACAGGGGGTCCCGGACCACCCCGCCTTTGCCCACCTGGCCCTTCCCCACTTCGAACTGGGGCTTCACCAGGGCCAAGATTTCGCCTCCGGGCCGGAGAAACTCCAGGACTTTCGGGAGCACCAGGGCCAAAGAAATGAAAGACAGATCCAGGGTAGCCAGGTCTATGGGTTCACCAATGGCCCCCTGGGGCAGGTGGCGGATATTGATCCGCTCTAACACCACCACCCGGGGGTCGCCTCTTAAGGTGGAGTCCAGCTGACCATAGCCCACATCCACAGCATAGACTTTCCCGGCGCCGCGAGTGAGCAGGCAGTGGGTAAAGCCACCGGTGGAGGCTCCCGCGTCCAGAGCCACTTTGCCAGCAGGGGCCACCCCAAAGTGCTCCAGGGCCCCGGCCAGTTTTTCCCCACCCCGGCTGACAAAGGGATAGGGCGGCCCCATGACGGTGACCCGGACTTCTTGTGGCACCAGGGTCCCGGCCTTAGGCGCACTCAGGCCTTCCACCTGCACCCGCCCGGCCATAATCAAAGCCCGGGCCTGGGCCCGACTTTTAGCCAAACCGCGCAGCACCAGAAGTTGGTCAAGACGGGTTTTGGATGGTCGATTTTCAGCTTTCAGTTTTCCACCTTCAACTGACCGGAGGTTTTTAGGTATCTGAGCAAACGCACTCAACTCAATCTGCAACTGGTAGTTAATTTTATCCTTTTAACTAAAAATTAAAAACCGGAAAGGAAAGACCGCATCAAAGCTCCATAAACACCCCCAATTCAATGACCCGGTCCGGCGGAATTTCTAAAAATGTGGTGATAGGCAAGGCATTGCGGGTCATGAAACTAAAAATCTTGGCTCGCCACACAGGCATCTTGAACCCTTTTACCGGAATGACATTCTCCCGCGATAGGAAAAAAGAGGCCTGCTTGATGTCCAGCTGCAAAACTGACGAACCAAGCAGGTGAAAAATCTGTGACATGGTGAGCGGCTCCATAAAACCGTGATGGGCTATGACCCGAAAGAAATTCTCCCCGAGTTCAGAGGTTTCGATCCGTTTGGACTGCCAGACCCGGGGGACATCTTCGGTGATGATGGTCAAAAATACCACCTTCTCATGCACCACTTTATTGTGCTCCAGTTGATAGAGCAGGGCCGGCGGCACCCCCTCGATATTGCCGGTCAGATAGACCGCCGCACCTTTCACCCGCGGGGGCGGCTCCTGTTTGAACTCGTTTAGATATTTTTCCACCGGGATGAGGCTGGCCTTTAAATCGGTTGACACTTGGTCCTTGCCTTCCCGCCAGGTGGACATCAGAAGGAATAACAGGCCTCCGGCAATGAGGGGGAACCAGCCGCCTTCCATAATTTTGCTCATGTTCGCGGCGCAGAAAGAGAGATCGGGGATCAGCAAAAGCCCGGTGACCAATATCACCAAAGTCTTGGGCCACCTCCAAAGTTCCCAGGCCACTACGCCGATCAAAATAGTCGTGATAACCATGGTGGTAGACACCGCCACCCCATAGGCGGCGGCCAGATGGGCAGTCTGCCGAAAGCCGAGAATCAAACCGATGGTCGCCAACATCAGGGTCCAGTTGACTGAGCCCAAATAGACCTGGCCGATCTCTTTTTCCGAAGTATGATCAATCTTCATCAGGGGGCAGAAACCCAACTGGATCGCCTGGCGGGTAATGGAAAAGGCCCCGGAGATCACCGCTTGCGAGGCAATGATGGCGGCCATGGTGGCCAGGAGCACCAAGGGATAAAGCCCCCAGGAAGGAGCCAAAAAATAAAAGGGATTTTTCACGGCTTGGGGACTTTCTAAAAGTAAGGCCCCCTGACCGAAATAATTCAATAACAGGGCAGGGAGCACCAGGGAGAACCAGGCGAACCGGATGGGGAATTTGCCAAAATGCCCCATATCGGCGAACATGGCTTCGCCCCCGGTCACCACCAGGAAAACAAATCCCAGCACCAAAAAGCCTGGCCAGCCGTTGGCCAAAAAGAAGCGGAAGGCATACGCGGGATTTACCGCCCCGAGGATGTCGGGTCGGCGAACGATGGCGCTGATCCCCAGGGTGGCAATGGTGAAGAACCACAACACCATGACCGGCCCGAAAACCAGACCAACCACCTTGGTCCCCTGGCGCTGCAAGACGAAGAGTAAAATGATGATAAAGATGGTGATGGGGAGGATGTAAGGGTTAAAAAAGTCCGTGGCCATGGTCAATCCTCCCACGGAGCTTAAAACGGAAATCGCCGGGGTGATGGCGCAACCGGTGTACAGCAAGGCCGCCCCGATCAGGCCCAGGGCTACCAGAATCCAGCGTCCCAATTTTGTGAACCGGCCCCCGGGATGGACCAGAGACATCAGCACCATGATGCCCCCTTCCCCGTGGTTATCGGCCTTCAAGACGTAAACCAGATACTTGAGGGACACGACGATGATCAGCGACCAGAGGATGAGTGAGACGATCCCGAAGATATTAACTGATAAGGGGGTGATCTTGGTGCTGGAGCTAAAACAGAGCCTCACGG
>JARRQO010000146.1:0-5759 GCA_037381685.1 Deltaproteobacteria bacterium
CGCCGCGGCAATAAATCAATACTTGCCGGTTTTCCAGGAAACGGCGTTGCCAAAAAGTTTAGTTTCTGCCCGCTCCTTACCGGGGAGGACGGGAAACGGGAATTTCCCGTGGAGGTCGCAGGGGCGCCGGACCCTCTGGCCCTCCTCTGTGACCGCCTCTGATGCTCCGGGCTTCCCGAATCAGACCCATGAGATAAATGATATAGCGGGCTTGCTGCACCGGGGTGAGAATGGCCGTTTCTTCATCATCTTTGCGCTGCTGCAGGTTGAGCATTTCCAGCCGCCTGTTCTTCATGTTGGAAAGAACGGTCTCGATTTCCTTCTCTGGCGGCGCGGACTGACTCACGAGGTTCTTCAAACGCCGTAAATCCGCTTTCATTTCCAAGATCAACCGGTGCCGCATCGGCTGATATCGCCGGTCAATGGCCAGCAGCTTGTTCACTGTCTGCTGGTTCACTCCCAGAGCGGGCCCCAATTGGCTGCGCTTGAGTTCCAGCAGCCGGCTATGAAAGCCGTGGCCACATGCATGATGGCCGGGTTGCCCCCAGGCCCAACTCACACCGGCCACCATTAGGCCCAGGAGTGCCACGAATACTTTTCGACGCATGACCCATCCTTAGCACGTTGATGCAGTCTTTTGAGGAATATTTCCTTCTCCTGGTCCGTCATTCCCGCCAGCTCCGAATCCAGATCCCAACCGGAAATATCCACCTCCTCCGCCGGAAAGGTCGCCCCCTTCACCAGAGCGACGGGCACGAATTGCTCCAAACATCCGACAGGTGCGGGGACACGGGCTATCTGCGTTGCCGGCTTCTTCTCAGGAGCCGCCATTCTCGTTGCTGCTACCCGTTTTTTAGAAAGTATTTGGTGTGAGATCGGACTGCCGGGTCCCATGTACTGCACCGCCACCCACAGCAGCAGCACTGCCAGGGCCGGCGCCCCTAAAATATAGGACAGCCGCAACCACCGGGGGGTGGCCCGCACCGGCGCCTTTTGTCCATCCTGGGCAACCTGAGCCAGCTTCAGGTGCATATCCCGGGAGAACTCGCGCCAAAATTCTTCCCCCGGTTCCTCAGCCGGAGTCCCGTGAATGGCTGTGATTACCTCCTTGTACTCCGTCAGTTCCCGGCGGCAGGCAGCGCACTGGGCCACATGGGCTTTAAGCCACCGCTTCCCCCACCCCGGGAGATCACCGTCGGGATAATCTGGCAGCCACCGTCGCAGAAGGGCGCATTGCCACTTCATGATTGTCCTCGCTTTGCATCTGTTTCTTTAATGTCTTTAATGCCTGACAGTAATTGACTCGCGCGGCCCCCGCGGTCCCACCCAGAATCTGGCTGATTTCCTGATAAGATAGTCCCTGATCAATCTTCAGGGTGATCACCGCCCGCTGCTTGGCAGGGAGTTTTTCCATGGCCTCATAAAGACGCCGGCGGTCGTCCTGGGTAACCATCTGCGCCTCTGGAGAGGCCTCCTCCCCTGTCAGGTTCAGTTCATCACAATCTATGGGAGAACCGAACTTTTTCCGGCTTTTCAAAAAATTGTAACATTGATTGATGGCAATACGAAAGAGCCAGGTACGAAACTGTGCGTCCCGGCGAAAACTCTTGATGTGGACAAAGGCCTGCAGAAAGGCCTGTTGGGCCAAGTCTCTCGCCTCCTCCGCATCGGATACCATGCGGCACGCCAGGCCGTAAACCTCCCGCTGGTACTTTCTCACCAGTTCTTCGAAGGCCGGAAGATCTCCCTCCTGGGCCCGGGCCACGAGCTGATCATCAGTCATGGGGTCTCTTTCCCGGCTCATAGATATAGACCCCTACCGTATAAAAATGTTAAGAGTCTGTTTATCATTTTGATAATTTTCAAACTATCTCGCACAGCTCCCGTCACTTTGCCCCGGAGCGGGAGCTCTTGGCCATTTGTACCATCAGTATGTTGCTCTTAAGGATCGCCGCCAAATCCTCGGAGCCAAACTGGCCTTCGCTCATGCGACAGACTGCGCACACTCCTTCAACATCGCATACGCGATTCAACGTCACTCTATGACCCTTGGCATGAGACAAGGCCTGTTTGAGATACCCCAGGGCTCGATCATACTTGCCCTGTTTGACCATGATGGCCGCCAGGTTGTTCAGGGCCAAAGGCTGGGTCGGATCTTTTTTGAGCAATTCTTCGTAGACCTGCTGCGCCTCTCTATAATTCCCCTTTTGCAACAAATCGAAGCCTGCATTCATCATTTTGGCGACCTCATCCCGGTCCTGGGCCCACAACATGCCCGGAGTCACCAGGCTTAGGGCCACCAGGATAACGACAAGCCGCCGCGCCTTTAAATTCATCTGCACCCCTTGATCTTCAAATTATCCCCCAGGCTCTATCCCAGGTCAGCTTTGACCGAATGGAGGTATTATATACCTTTTGAGGCCCCGAGGCGTGTGATTTACTCCAAGCAGTCATGCTCGGCTTCAACGCCTTCTAAGCCATGAAAAAGTTTGCGGAACGGGCGACCTCGCCCGTCGCGGCATCCCCCCAAAGCGGCCAAGGCCGGATTACCCTTGAGATAATCCGGCCCTGACATTTTGTTTGGGCAGGCCAAGTTCACTGTTATTTTACCGAAACTGACGAATTCTACCTGTTCGCCTTTTCACCCACAAATTTTCAATGGGCCTGAATCTCGGCGCTGGGTTGCTCGGAGGGCACATAAACCTGTTCCGGAGATACCGGCGGCGGCGCCGCCTTAAACAGGCTTTCAGGATCATCAAGAACCAAGGCCTTTTTCAGAACGTCGTCCATGTGATCCACCGGCACCAACTCCACTGCCTTGAGAATCCGGGCCGGAATTTCCTTAATATCCTTTTCGTTGTCCCGGGGGATTAGGACAGTCTTGATCTGGTGGCGATGGGCCGCAATGATCTTTTCCTTGAGACCGCCGATGGGCAGTACCCTGCCCCGCAGGGTAATCTCGCCAGTCATGGCCACATCCCGATGCACCGGAATCTTCAACAAAGCCGAAGCAATACAGGTGGCGATGGTAATCCCTGCGGAAGGCCCATCCTTCGGAATGGCCCCCTCGGGCACATGGACATGTATATCGATTTTACGGTAAAATTCCGTCGGCAACCCCAGGCTCTCAGCTTTGGAACGCACATAGCTCAAGGCCGCTTGGGCCGACTCCTGCATGACCTCTCCCAGTTTGCCGGTTATCAAGAGCTTGCCACGCCCAGGCAGCACCACCACTTCCGTCTGGAGAAGTTCGCCCCCGAATTCGGTCCACGCCAGGCCGGTGGTAAGACCCACTTCATCTGCCTCTTCGGTACGGCCAAAACGGAATTTGGGGACCCCCAAGTACTTGGCCACTGCCTGGCTGGTGACTTTGACCTGATGGTCTTTGCCCTTAGCCGCCACTTCCCGGGCCACCTTTCGGGTGATGGAGGCGATCTCCCTTTCCAGGTTCCTGACCCCCGCTTCCCGGGTATACTGCCGGGTAATGGTGAGGATGGCGTTTTCCGAGAACTGAATGTTCTCCTTGGTCAAGCCGTTAGCGGCATATTGCTTGGGAATCAAAAACTGCTCGGCGATATGGAGCTTCTCCACTTCGGTATAGCCGGGAATGCGGATGATCTCCATCCGGTCCTGAAGCGGCGGTGGAATGGAGTACAGGTTATTGGCCGTGGTAATGAACATCACTTCCGATAGGTCATAATCCACATCCAGATAATGATCATTAAAGGCAAAGTTCTGTTCCGGGTCCAGTACTTCCAGGAGCGCCGCCGAGGGGTCGCCCCTAAAATCCGTGCTCATTTTATCCACTTCATCCAGGCAGAAAACCGGATTGTTGGTCTTGGCTTTCTTTAAGGATTGGATGATCTTGCCGGGCAACGCCCCGATATAGGTGCGCCGGTGCCCCCGAATTTCGGCTTCGTCCCGCACTCCGCCTAAAGACAGGCGCACGAAGTTCCGTCCCAGGGCCCGGGCCACGGATTTGGCCAATGAGGTTTTGCCCACTCCCGGCGGCCCCACCAGACAGAGGATGGGGCCTTTCATCTTCTTCACCAGGCTCTGGACCGCCAGGTGCTCCAGGATGCGCTCCTTGGGCTTCTCCAGACCATAGTGGTCTTCTTCGAGGATGCGCTCGGCTTCCTCCAGATCATGTTTATCTTTGGTCTTGTCCCGCCAGGGCAATGACAGAATCCAGTCGATATAGTTCCGGGAAACCGTGGCTTCCGCCGACATAGGGCTCATGAGTTTCAGCTTCTTTACCTCATGTTTTACCTTGACGGTGGCCTCGGCGCTCATTTTCTTCCGGCGGATGCGCCGTTCCAGGTCCTGGATCTCCCCTTTGAGATCTTCCTTTTCCCCCATCTCTTTCTGGATAGCCCGCATCTGCTCATTGAGATAGTATTCCCGCTGGGTCTTCTCCATCTGTTTTTTGACCCGGTTCTTGATGCGGGACTCGATCTGGAGGATTTCGTTTTCCCGGTTTACCATGCCCACCACCTGTTCCAGGCGGCGAATCGCGTCCAGGGTTTCCAACAGGCCCTGCTTCTCTTCGGTTTTATTGGCCATGTGCCCGGCAATGGTGTCGGCCAGGCGTCCCGGGTCATCCACCCCCACCAGGCTTTGCATGGCTTCCTGAGGGACCTTCTTGTTCAGCTTGGCATAGGACTCGAAGGCCGCCATGCCGCTGCGCCGCAGAGCCTCGGTCTCGGAGGTACCCTCCCAGGGTTCAGGGAGTTCCTCGGCCTCCACCTGGAAGAACTGGGAAATGGGCAGAAACCGGCGGACCACGGCCCGCCCCTTGCCTTCCACCAGCACCTTGACGGTGCCGTCGGGCAACCGCAAGAGTTGCAGGATTGCGGCCAAAGTCCCCAATCGGTGAATTTCGCCTTCCCGGGGTTCGTCCTTGCGGGGGTCCTTTTGGGTGCACAGCAGGATGTATTTTTCCTGCCCCATGGCATATTCCAGGGCATGGATGGAACGCTCGCGCCCGATGAACAGGGGCACCACCATGTACGGAAAGATGACAATATCCCTCAAGGGCAACATGGGCACCGTGAGCAGGTTGCTATTATCCCCTTCGCCGCGGTTTTTGGGCATTTTAAAAATCATTGTTGCACCGCCATGCCGGGTTTATCCCAGGACATATCTTCCGCCGGTCGGTAAGTCAGAATCGGGGCGGCATGTTTGATAATAAAGTCCTCGTTGATCAAGCATCCCTGCACATCTTTGAGGGAGGGCAAATCATACATCAGGTCAAGCATGGCCCGCTCCAGAATGGCGCGCAGCCCCCGGGCCCCGGATTTACGCTTCAGGGCTTCTTGGGCCACCGCCTCCAAGGCGCCGTCGGTGAACTTCAAGGACACCCGGTCCAGTTCCAGCAGCTTCTGATACTGCTTTACCAACGCGTTTTTGGGTTCCTTGAGAATCCGCACCAGGGCCTCTTCGTTCAGTTCATCCAACGTCGCCAGCACCGGTAGACGCCCCACAAACTCGGGGATTAGTCCGAACTTCAGCAAATCCTGGGGCTGCACCTGAACCAGGATCTCCCCTAAAGGCCGCTGGGCCCGGCTCTGGATGTCGGCTCCGAAGCCCATGGACTTGCGGCCGATGCGGGCGCCGATGATATCTTCCAGGCCATTGAAGGCGCCGCCGCAAATGAACAGGATATTGGTGGTGTCCACCTTGATGAACTCCTGTTGCGGGTGTTTGCGGCCGCCCTTGGGGGGCACCGACGCCATGGTGCCTTCGATAATCTTGAGCAG
>JARRQO010000147.1:0-5754 GCA_037381685.1 Deltaproteobacteria bacterium
AAATAACCGAGAAAAATTTAGGGGGCGGGGTAGAAACCCGCCTGCTTTTTGCCCCATAGATTAAGGAGAGTAAAGATGCCCATTTTCGAGTTTCACTGCCACAGCTGCAACCAGGACTTCGAAAAACTGGTCTTTGGCGGCGACTCCGAAGTCGAGTGCCCTCACTGCGGCCAGACCAAGGTGGAAAGATTGATGAGCGCCTGTTCCGCCAAGGTAGGTAATAAGCTCACTGCCACCTCTAGCGGCAGCCAGAGTTCCTGCGCCGGCTGCTCCTCCGGCTCCTGCAGCACCTGCCATTAAATCTTTAATTCGTAGGGGCGCACCTGAATGGGCGCCCTGGGGTGGGGCGGACACGCAGTCCGCCCTACAAGCTGTTGTTTTGCCTAAGGAAAAGCATCTCAGTGATGTCAGCCGGGAATATCAAAATCGGCACCCGGGGCAGCGCCCTGGCGTTGGCCCAGGCCAACTGGGTGGCCGCCCAGATTACCGGGCGCCATCCCCGCGGCCGGGTCGAGCTGGTCATCATCAAGACTACCGGCGATAAGATTCACGATAAGCCCCTGGCCCAGATCGGCGGCAAGGGCTTGTTTATCAAGGAGATTGAGGAGGCCCTGCTTGCGGGCCAGGTGGACCTGGCGGTGCACAGCCTCAAGGATATGCCTGCCGAGGTGCCCGAGGGCCTGATCCTGGGCGCCGTGCCGCCCCGGGAAGACTGCCGGGACGCCTTCATCTCCTCCCGCTACCGCAACCTGGCGGAGATCCCCCCCGGCGGCCGGGTGGGCACCGGCAGCCTCAGGCGGCGGGTGCAACTCCTGCACCGGCGGCCCGACCTGGAAGTTGTGCCCCTCCGGGGCAATGTAGACACTCGTCTGAAAAAGATGGAAACCCAGGGCCTGGATGCCCTCATCCTGGCCGCGGCCGGGCTCAACCGGCTGGGGTTACGCCATCTCTATCAATGCTGCGTCCCCGAAACCGACATGCTGCCCGCCGTAAGCCAGGGGGCCCTGGGCCTGGAAATTCACAGTGGCGACCACGACTTGCAGGAAATGCTGGCCTTCCTCGATGACCCACCCAGCCGCCTGGCGGTGACCGCGGAGCGGGCCTTTCTGGCCCGGCTGGAAGGCGGTTGCGTGGTGCCGGTGGCGGCCCTGGGCCGGGTGCAGGGAGAATCTTTGCACCTGGAGGCCCAGATCAGCGATCTTCAAGGCCGGCGCCTTTTGAGGGATTCCCGCCGCGGCCCCGTGACGGAGGCGGCCCGGCTCGGGGCCGACCTGGCCGACAGTTTGCTGGCTCAGGGGGGGCGGGAAATCCTCTCCGAACTCTATGGCCGCTCCATTTAACTGCAAGATTTGGCTTGACATTTGTCGAAATATAAGTAATATTAACAACAGAAAAAATGTTTTTTTATGTAAATGGGGGAGTGCGGCAATGCAGGCGAAAAGGGGGATAGCCTGGCTGCTGACAGCTATTTGGCTGATAGCAATTGTCTGTACTCCGGCGCTGGCCGCGGGAGACTTCCACTTTAGTCCCCTGCCCATCCTTCCCATCGAGGCCCAAAGTTCCCTGGAAACCCAGATGCTGGGCGAAAAACCCCCGCCCGCTCTGCCTCATTTTCCCAATATTCAAGCCGTCCCCACTCTACAGCTGCGTAAACCGGGCGACGCCACGCTCCGGCTGCCCCGCAATCTGGAGCTCCATATCTCTATCCGTTATAATCGGAACACCTCGCCGTCGGAGCCGCAGCTTAAAGACTCTTCGCTGTACATGAAATATGCCATGGATTACCGGGTGCTGTCCAACCTGCGAGTGGGGTTGAACAGTTATCTGTACCGCCCCTCCGAAGAGGGCTTTGCCTTTCAGCATTCTTTGTCCAATCAGGTTATGGGCCTGGGCCCGGAACTCAAGTACGATTTGGGAAGGTGGAGCTTCCTCTTGAAGAGCCAGGTGGAAACTGGCAATCCTAACCAGGGCAAAGACCTGCAAAACTGGTTTCGGGTCTGGTATGCTTTCTAGTTGATGGGCGCGCCGTCAACTTCCCTCCTGAAAAGACTTTCCCCGATAAAAATGAAATCACCTAAAACCCGTATGGGCCTGGTGCGGCGCCTCTGGTCGTGCATTTTTCTGCGCCCCTGATCTCCGCCCGGTTTTTGGAGCGCCGCCAACGTTTCCTGGCCCTGGTGGAGCTGCCGGACCGCCACCGCGTCTGGGTGCATGTGCCCAATTCCGGGGCCCTCACCGGCTGCGCCACCCCCGGCCAGGAGATCTTGCTCACCCGGGATGCCCGCCCGGGGCGCAAAACCGACTATACTTGGCGGTTTGTCCGGGGAGAGACGGGCTGGATCTGCATCGATACCCTGGTTCCCAACCGCCTGGTGGCCGAGGCCCTGGCCGCAGGCGGCCTGCCGGGCCTGCCGCCGCCCCGCCAGGTGCGGGCCGAAGTCACCATCCCCCAGGGCAGCCGTCTGGATTTTGTCCTGGAGGAGGGAGGCCGGCTCCTGTTTTTGGAGATTAAAAGCGTCACCTGGGTAGAGGACGGGGTGGCGCTGTTCCCGGATGGGGTGACGAGCCGGGGGCGCCGCCATCTGGAACACCTGCAGGAGTTGGTGCGGCAGGGCCACCGGGCCGCCAACATCTTTGTGGTCCAGCGGGATGACGCCCGGGTCTTGCGTCCCGCCGCGGCCATAGATCCGGCTTACGCCGAGGCCTTGGCCGCCGCAGCCGCGGGTGGCGTCCGAATCATGGTCCTCCAGGAAAAAGTTCAGCCTCCGGAAATTATCCTTGCGTCATCCCTTCCCTTTGTTCTAACATAATCGTTTATAACAAAGTCCTAACCGAGTACTCACAAGGCGTTAACGAGTAGATCTATGAATGTTGGGCTCAATAACAGTATCCGCATCTTTACGGGCAATTCCGTTCCCGAGTTGGCGCACAAAATCTGCGACCACCTCTCCCTGCCCCTGGGACAGGCTATGGTCAGCACCTTCAGTGACGGGGAAATTCGGGTAGAGATCGCCGATAATGTCCGGGGCCGGGATGTTTTC
This sequence comes from Deltaproteobacteria bacterium, assembly GCA_037381685.1. Classification (GTDB taxonomy): domain Bacteria; phylum Desulfobacterota; class Desulfobaccia; order Desulfobaccales; family 0-14-0-80-60-11; genus 0-14-0-80-60-11. The sequence continues at coordinate 3,042 of JARRQO010000147.1, forward strand.
CTGATCCAATCCACCTGCCCGCCCACCAACCACAACCTGATGGAGCTGTTGATCATGATTGACGCGGTGAAGCGGGCCTCGGCCCGGCGCATCACCGCGGTCGTCCCGTATTTCGGCTATGCCCGCCAGGACCGCAAGGTAGCCCCTCGGGTGCCCATCACCGCCAAGCTGGTGGCCGACCTCTTATCCACCGCCGGAGCCCAACGGGTGCTCACCATGGACCTGCATGTGGGTCAAATCCAGGGGTTTTTCGATATCCCGGTGGATAACCTCTACGCCTCTCCCGTCATGATTCCCTATATCCGGGAAAATTTTCATGACGATCTGGCCATCGTCTCTCCCGACGCCGGGGGCGTGGCCCGGGCTCGGGCTTACGCCAAGCGCCTCACCGCCACTCTGGGGCTCATCGATAAACGCCGGGACTCCCCGGGCAAGGCCAAGGCCATGAATCTCATCGGCGAAGTTATGGGCAAGGAAGTGGTAATTTTGGATGACATCATCGACACCGGCGGCACCTTGAGTGAAGCGTCCGGGGTTATCGTTCAGCAAGGCGCCCACAACGTCAGCGCCTGCTGCACCCATGCCGTGCTCTCCGGGCCGGCCGTGGACCGCATCAGCAGCTCGCCGCTGCACCGCCTGGTGGTCACCGATACCATCCCCTTGGGGAAAGCGGCCCAAAAATGCCCCAAGATCGTGCAACTCCCGGTGGCGCCCCTGTTGGCCCAGGCCATCGTGCGCATCCACCAGGAAGACTCCATCAGTTCCTTGTTCGAAATTCAGTTTTAAGCAGATTTTTTGCGGCCCTGATGCAGGTTGCAGGCACTCTGGGGCGCGCCATCGCCCATTTCTTTATAGCCCCAGAGTTTGCGCAACTGCACCAGGGGCCCATTGAATTTGTCCCGGTCGCAAATGCCGATGCCGGCCACGCGGTACGGGCCTGAACCTAACTGCCCATCGGTGTATTGCCACAACGTCCAGAACTCCCAGGCCGCCGGCACCACGGGCACCTGCTCCCATTGCGCCAGCCAGAGCCAGCAATTGGCCAGCGCGGTATTGGCGGGGTTGCCCAAGGTGCCTTTGATATAGCCCCCGGAGTAGACCCCCGGCCAGCGCCCTGTGGCGCTTTGGACTTGACTCACGAAGGCTTCGGCCTCCTGCAGGGTCATACTGCTCCCCACCGGATTTTCCTCCAGATCCAGAGCCAACAGGTCGTGGGGTCCGGGCTGCACCGTACTCAGAAAAAACTTGGCTTGCTCCGCGCCATCACCGCCCACACCGAAATGGTAAGACCCCCACATAAGCCCGGCCGCCTGCGCCAGGCTGCGGCGCTCCAGATAGTCGGGATCGACATAGTCGAAGCCCTCGGTGGCTTTGTGAATCACCCCCATGATGCCGTCGTTTTTAACCTCCTGAAAACTGACCACGTTGTTCCAGTGAGAAAGATCGATTACCATATTAATCGGTTCCATCTACACACCTCCTGAAAAACAGCTAAGGTTCAGGGCAATTTTCTGCCGCAGTGAGACTGCGGCCTTATCGTGATAGTTTTGTATAATTTTATTTAAACATCATATTATCTACTTTCAATAAAGCATTTTTGGTCAGATTAAGGATCGCAGGGGTCAGGAGGGTTTCTCCTCCGTACCTTAGGCGCTAGCCAAGAACCTGGGGGGGAAAATTGTTCGAAAGGATATGGGCCTTTTTCTGGGTCTTTTCTTTGCGTGAGCGCCTGAGTCAGATTTACCGAAGAATGATTGAGGCAGGAAGAAAAGGCCGGGTCAAGAGTCATGCCCCTGGCCCGGCCCCCAGGTTTAAAGCAGGATGATTTCTTCCAAGCCCTCCCGCCAGCCGTCCCAGAGGTAGTCGTCCAGGCGGCCCGAGGCGATGACCCGAAAAGCATAGCGGGCCTGGGCCGCGTAGAAATCGCACAGCGGCGCCGGCGCGGCAAGCTTGCCGTTGATGGCGTAAACCTCCGCGGGGCAGGGCGCGCCGCAGAAATGGCGCACCGCACAGCGGTTGCAGGGCGCAAAACCCTCCGCCACCCTGGTGGTGACCTCCTTGAAGGGTCTGGTCGCCAGCAACTCAGGCACCGGGGTCTCCCAGAGATTGCCGCCGTGAAACTCCGGCAGGCCCAAAAATTCGCTGCACGGAGCCAGCTCGCCTTTGGCGCCCACCGCAAAGAAGCAGCGCCCGCCGCCGCAGGGGCTGATATCGCACATCAGCCGCCGGGCCCCCGGGGCCACCAGCCCCAGGAGCAGGTTGGCAAAATTGCCGATCACCAGCTTGCGCCCGGTTTCTTGAGCCAACTCATAGGTCCGGTCCAGGGCCTTGAAGAAGTAATACGCCAGGTCCGCCTGGACGGGAAACAGGTCCCGGCCCTCCGGCCGGGTGCCCCGCACCGGGTTTAAGAGGGCATTTTTCACGCCCCGGGCCTGGAAGAACTCCACTAACTCCGGCAAGGACCGGACGTTTTCCCGGGTCACCGTGGTGATGACGTTCAGCCCCGGGTAATCCACCAGTTCTTCCATGACCTTCACGGTCTCGGCGAAGACTCCGGCGCCGCCCCAGGTGTGCCGGGTGCGGTCCGCCACCTCGGGGGTGGGCCCGTCCAGTGACAGCCCGATGCCGACCTCATGGGACACCAGAAAATCTTGGGCTTCCTTATCCAGCAAGGTGGCGTTGGTCTGCACCCCGAAGCGGAAATAGTCGCCAT
>JARRQO010000148.1:0-5742 GCA_037381685.1 Deltaproteobacteria bacterium
CGCGCAGAGGAGCAATTATGAAAAAGCTCATGATCGCCTTGATTTGTGGGCTCTTGTTGGCGCCGGGCGCCGTCTGGGCGCAGAAATGGATCCCCCCGCACATGGATAAAGACGGTAGCTATGCGGAGGGGCATTGGCAGACCTCGGAAGACCTCAGACAGGACAAGTATTCGTCCCCGGGGAAGGTCAATCCTTATACCGGCCAATTCAACTCCTACAAACCTGAGGTGAAAGGACCTCAGCCCTATAGTCCGACCCCCATGCCCTCAAACCCCCGCGCCCCAAACCCGTATTATCCCCAGCATGACTACAGGTATCGGGGGGACTGAGCTTTGCTGAACCATTGCGGCCTGCTGCGCTCGTGGCCGCGGCGGCCACCCCCGTCCACCCGGAGGTGACGGCAACCCGTTGTCAGGTGCAGCCCGAGAGATGCAAGGCAAAAACCACCGCTTACAGACCAAAAGCCTGGAGTGGACTCCGGGCTTTTTTGCAAAAATCGCCAAAAATCTTTTAAGTTTTAGTAAAAACGATTATTCAACCAGAGCTGTGCCTCCGCCCCTAAAAGATTTTTTTCCCGTCCCGCTTGCAAACCGGGCTTTTTTATTTAACTTATTTTCTGAAGATCGCCCCTGCGGCCGGAACCGGAAAACTTGACAAGAGGAGCACAAGATGCCGGATTGGCTTACCATACTCGCCGCGGTTTCCTTAATCGGCGCAGGCATCAGTTGTCTGGTCATTATCATTGATCTTTGGGCCGGACACCGCCAGCACATGTGGATCATGAACCTGGTGTGGCCCATCACGGCCCTGTACGCCGGCCCTTTAGCCCTGTGGGCTTATTTCCGGGTGGGCCGGAGCGCCGGCCCTAAAGGCGGACATGATAACATGAAGATGGAATCCGGGGGCCCGAAAAAGCAGAAACCCCTTTGGCAGAGTGTGGCGCTGGGGGCCACCCATTGCGGCTCCGGCTGCACCTTGGGGGACATCGTCTCCGAGTGGTTCACCTTCTTCGTGCCCCTGACCCTGTTCGGCAAGCCGATTTTTGGGGCCTGGGTGATTGACTACATCCTGGCTTTTTGCTTCGGCATTGCCTTTCAGTACTTCACCATCAAGCCCATGCGCCGCCTCTCCTCCAGCCAGAGTCTGGTCGCGGCGCTCAAGGCCGACAGCCTATCTTTGACCTTTTGGCAGGTAGGGATGTATGGCTGGATGGCCATCGCCACCTTTGTCATCTTCGGACAGGAGTTGCCCAAAACCGGCCCGGTGTTCTGGTTCATGCTCCAGATCGCCATGGTGGCCGGATTTTCCACCAGCCTGCCCATTACCTGGTGGCTGCTCCGCCGGGGGATTAAAGAAAGGATGTAGGCTCCGAGCCGATTAATCCTGACATCCCTTTTAGGATTATCCCACCAACTCCCGGGCCAGCGCCGCGGCCTGATCCATGACCGCGGGTTGTTGGGCGACCTCGCCGGGTTCCCCAACGCCGGTGGCCCGAAGCAGGCGGATGGGATCGCAGCCATAAATCTTCAGCCAGCGTTCATAGCGGGGGAAGATGTCATCGAATTGACTCGAGTCCGGGTTGGCCTGCGTCAAGATGATGACGGCTTTTTTCCCTTGGGGGAGCCGGCAGGAGAAATCGGGGTTGATGCAGGAATAGGTGCGGTCGAAAAAGGCTTTCATCTGGCTGCTGATGTCTCCAAAATACACCGGTGAGGCCAACACCAGGATATCGGCCTCCCGGACGGCCTCAAGCACCGGGGACAGATCGTCTTCCAGCGCGCAGGTTTGAGTCTTGGTCTTGCAGGTCATACAGGCCTGGCAGCCCTTAAAGTCCATCCGGTTCAAAAGAAATTCCTGGGTTTCGGCTCCCCGGGCCCGAGCGGCTTCAAGGAAGGCGTGGGCCAGGGTGCTGCTGTTACCCTCGGGCCGGGGAGAACCCAGTACCGCGACAATTTTCATGGCAAAGTCTCCTGATCGGAAAAATGGTTTTCCCAATTTATATCACAGGATGCCGCGGGTTCTGAAGCCACGGAAAAATCTTCTTCACCCTTCAAGTTTTTTTCAACCAGAAAGAAAAAGGGAGAACCAAGGGTCAAGTTCCTTCTGAAAAATGGAAAATCCGGCAATGGCTGCCGAGTTTTCCTTAGGATATTTTTAAAAAACATATTACGTGGATTATGCTACTTTAAATCGCCATAACTTGTAAGCTCGGCCACAGGCCGACCCCGAAAGGCGACCCGAAGGTAAAGATGACCGCCAGCCGCATCAGGAAAATTCAGGTTTGCTTGGGAGCAATTCTGGCCGTCCTGGTGTGGACGGCCGCAGGGGCCGGGGGCCAAGGGGTCTCCAAACAAGGCAACTCCTGGGTGAGGATGACCGTTGGCCCGGTTAAGGTGCAGGCCGAAGCGGTGAGCACCCCACCTCGCCTCTACCTGGGTCTAAGTAATCGCCCCGGGCTGCCAGAGGGCCGGGGAATGCTTTTCTTTATGCCGGACAAAGAGGTGCAGATATTCTGCATGAGGGGGATGCGCTTCCCTCTGGACCTCGTCTGGATCGTCGATGGCAGGGTGGCGGGGATCACCCGGAACGTGCCGCCAACCTTCACCGGGGAGCTGTCTTCGCCGGTGCCGGTGAACTAGGTCCTCGAGGTGCCCGGCGGCTTTGCCGCCAAAAGCGGCATCAAGGTGGGGGACCGGGTGAGTTGGTAACGCCCTTGGCGGGAGAAAGCTAATTTAAAAGCCTTAACGGAGCTCGGGGGTGATTCTGGAAGACTTAATTCTTCAACAAAGAGTAAGTGGGCTTACATAAATCGTTCCAGGGAACAGGTTCTTTGATTGTCTTTGGTTCGATTCATGACCCATAAAAGGGCCTGGTTGATGCGCTCCAGGAGTTGTTGCCCGGTTTTGGCAAAGAAATCGGTGAACCATTCAGGCCTTGATCAGCAACCATAAGCGTTCGATGGGGTTTAAGTCCAAAGAATAAGGCGGCAAAAACACCGGTTCAAAGGCACCCCATTGCTAAGATTTCTTTTTACTAATTACCGCTTTTCTCCCGCCAGACGGAAATTAAGGGCGGGGTAACGGTTTCTTCCGAGGCGGGATGCGTCGCAAAAAAGGCCCGGGCAATGGCGCGGCCTTTGTCGGTCTGGGTATCTTCCCAGTCGCCGTAGGTCAAAGCCCCCACCTTGCAGGCGGCCACGCAGGCGGGTACTTTTCCCGCCTTTTCCCGGTCCGGGCACTGGTCGCACTTCAGAGCCACCGCAGTTTTCTCCGGAGCGGTATGCACCGGCCCGTAGGTCAGAACCCCGAAGGGGCAGGCCATGGCGCACATGGCGCAATTGATGCAGCGGTGCGGGTCGATCTCAACCGTACCCCGGGCCGCGTCCCGCCTGATGGCCCCGGCGATGCAGACCTCCTGACAAGGGGCCGGGTCGCAATGGCGGCACTTATTGGGAAAGGCTTGGTGCTGTTGGGCCGGATAGATGCGCAAGCGGGACCGGGGCCGGGTGGCCTCGGAAATGGCGGCATAAAGATTTTTTAATTTAGAGTGCTCCACCGCACAGGCCAGGCGGCACTGGAGACAACCGACGCAGCGCTCGGGCTTAACAATGACGGTTTTCATAGGTAATTTACTCCTAAAAAGGCAAGACGAACCTACGGGTCCGCTAGCCCTGTAGCTGCACATTCATGTCGGGGGCCAAAAACGGCGTCCTTTCCTGAAGTCATCATGCCCACATCCGCCCCGGCTGTATCGGATTTTTGACGGTCAATTGCTGGGCCATGAGCTGAAAATAGATACCTGCGTCCTCCACTGCGCCCACCAGGGTGACGCTCACCAGCTTGCCGTCCCGGTAAGCCAGGCGGCGGTAGTGGCCCCGGGTGAGATCGAGTTCGCTCGCGATTTCGCAGTCTTCGGTGTCCTGGGGTCCCAGGCCGCCGGTGATGATATGAAAGCCTCGCAGAGACAGGCTGTTTTGCGGCAAAAGGCCGTCGTAGGCCAGCCCCGCCCCGGCCAGGTTGGCCCCGGCGACCCGTCCCTGGGCCACCGCCGCGGGCCAGATGTGGTAGCCGGCCCGCTCGTCCTTGAGCAGGTGGTAATTATAGGCGCAATCGCCCGCGGCAAAGATGTGGGGATCAGGAGTGACCATCTGGTGGTCCACCGGGATGCCGAAGGGACCGGCCAGGTCGGTGCCGGCCAGAAACTCTACATTGGGAGCCACGCCGATGGAAAAAAGCACGGCCTGGCAGGGGAGTTCCCGCCCTTCGTTGAGGGTGAGGGCGCGGACCTGGCCGCCTTCCCCCCAAATGGCTTCGGGCCAGGCATGGCAAATCAACTCAATGCCCATGCCGGACAGGGCTGTTTTGAGTATGGAGGCGGCGGTGGGATCCAGGACCTTGGAGAGGGGCTGGGAACCTCGGGCTACCAGGGTAACTTGCAGTCCCCGCCGGGCCAGGGCGTCGGCGGTTTTCAGGCCCACCGCTCCGGCGCCTATCACCGCGACGCGGCCTTCGGGGGGCAGGCCGGCCTCCAGGCGCTGCCAATCCGCCAGGGTGCGCAGGGTGTAGACCCCGGTCAATTCCTCGCCCCGCAGCCCCAAGAGGCGGGGCCGGGCCCCGGAGGCGATAAGCAGGCGGTCGTAGTTGATCATCTGCCCGCCCAAAAGGTGCACGGCATGACCCTCGGGGTCCACCCGGGTGACGGGCTCGCCCAGGACCGCCTCAAGCCCCCATTGGCTAAAATAATCTTCCCCCTTGAGCCAGATTTTATCCCGGGTGACCTCGCCGCCCAACAGATAGGTGAGCAGGGGCCGGCTATACAGGGGTTGGGCTTCTTCGCTGATGATAGTGATGGGGCTGTCCGGCTCATAACGCCGCAGCGTTTCCGCCGCCTTGCACCCCGCGGCGCTGGCCCCGATAATCACGTAGCGCATAATTCATCTTACCGCAGATCATGGCGTTCTGAAAAGAAAAATAGTCGGGCCCCCCGGCCTTGCGCAAATCCCGGACTTATAGTAGGTTTTCCGGTATTAAGTGAGTCATTTAAATCTGACCTTGACCGGCTTAGGGCGGGGGTGAAATCCAAGGTTCCAACTAATATTTTCTCCCCTCCCTTTAAAGCCTTCCCACAGGGGAGGGGAAATTTTTTCAGTTCAGCAAAATTTGATCAGGGAGGAACCCCAATGAAACCCATAGCCCGGGCCTTGATGAGCGTCACTGATAAAAGCGGTCTGGTGGAATTCGCCCAATTTCTGAAAGGCTACCAAATAGAAATTCTGTCCACCGGGGGCACGGCCAAGCTTTTGCGGGACAACGGCGTCTCCGTAGTGGAGGTCTCCGAGTTCACCGGCTTTCCCGAAATGCTGGATGGCCGGGTCAAGACCCTGCACCCCAAGATTCACGGCGGCATCCTGGGACGCCGGGACCTGGCCAGCCACCAGGAGCAGATGGCGGCCCACGGTATCAAACCCATTGATTTGGTGGTGGTCAACCTCTACCAGTTCGAGCAGGCCGTGGCCAAGCCCGGCTGCACCCTGGAGGACGCCATCGAAAACATCGACATCGGCGGGCCCACGCTGCTCCGGGCCTCGGCCAAGAATTATCAGGACGTGACCGTGGTGGTGGACCCCGCGGACTATCCCCAGGTCATGAAGGAAATGAAGCTGAATAAAGGCGCAACCAACGTCGGCACCCGCTACAACCTGGCCCGCAAGGTCTTTAAACTGACCCACGAATACGACGGCGC
>JARRQO010000149.1:0-10507 GCA_037381685.1 Deltaproteobacteria bacterium
TCCCGGGCCAAATCATTGGCGCCGCCCAGATGGCCTGAAAGCAGGCTGATGGCAAACCGTCCGGCTTCATCCACCACCACCACCGCGGGATCCACAGCCTTACTCTGAAGATAGGGGACGATGCCCCGCACCACGATCCCCGCGGCCATGACGCACACCAGGTTTTCGCCCTGGCCAAAGGCCTCCTGAAAGACATCGGACAGCCGGGAGAAGGTCCTATCCCCCGGCTCCTTGGCCTGGGTCCGGGGCAGCCAACATTGCGCCCCGGCCAGCTCCCGGCCCAGCCGCCGGGCCAGGGTTGCGCCCTTGGGCGTCAGGGCCAGAATTTTGGTGGGGCGGGACGGTGAAGCCATAGAATCCTGCTTTAAACAGTTCAAGGTTCAAGGTTCAAGTTCAAAGTTGAGGTCCTATACAGGGCCAGATCCTTAGAGATCGCTATCTGCCCTTAAACACCAGGGAAAATAGGGCGGCACGTGGGCACCACAAATGGCTGCCCGGCAGGCCCGATAAGCAATTATTGATCCCCACCCCGAAACCCATGGCTGAAACTTTCGTCATAGAGCTTGGACCGGGCCTTTAACTCCCCCTCCCTGGCGGCCAGGGCCGGACCCACCAGGATCAAGGCCTGGCGCTCGATGCCCCATTCCTTGACCTTCCCGGCGATGGTGGACAGGGTGCCGCGCAGTAAAAGCTGCTCCGGCCAACTCACCCGGTAGGCTACCACCACCGGGGTATCCGGGCCGTAAGCGGGAGTGAGTTCGGCCACCACCCGGTCAATGAGCCCGATGCTGAGATAAACTGCCAGGGTGGCCCGATGCCGGGCCAGATCCTGTAGGGCCTCGCCTGGGGGCACCGGGGTGCGTCCCGCCGCCCGGGTGAGAATGACGGTCTGGGTCACCTCCGGCAGGGTGAGTTCCTGGGCCAGGGCCGCGGCGGCGGCAAAGGCTGCGGTCACCCCAGGAATGACCTCGCAGGGAATCTGTTCCCGCTCCAGGGCTTCCAGCTGTTCCTGGATAGCGCCATACAGGGAAGGGTCGCCGGAATGGACCCGCACCACCCGTTTGCCGGCCCGGTGCCCTGCCCTGATCTTCTCTATGATCTCTTCCAGGTTCAGGGTCGCGGTATCGACGAGTTCGGCGTCGGCGCCGGCCCATTCCAGCGCCGCGGGCGGCACCAGAGAGCCGGCGTAGAGCACCAGCTCCGCCCGGAGCAGGGCTTTTTGGCCCTTGACCGTGATGAGCTCCGGGTCGCCGGGACCGGCCCCCACAAAGATAACGGGATGAAGCTCACTCATGTAATTTCCTTTTTCTGAGGGAGCAGCGCGCCCGGAGGGCGGACACGCAGGTCCGCCCCTACGGCCCCTGCCCTTCTCTCAAGTAACCCGTAACAACCCACACCGGATTCAGGGCCTGCAACGCGGCTCCGCCGGCCAACGGGTGGGAGCGGCTCACCTGGAGCTGCACCACTTCCACTTCCCACCCCGCTTCTGCCAACACGCTCCGAGCCGTCTCCAGGGTCTCCAAGAGCGCGGCGGCGATCACCACTCGGCCCCCTGGGGTCAAACGGCGCGTAGCTTCCTTAATAATGGCCCCCACTTTCGGGCCGCCGCCGCCCACAAAGACCCGCTGCGGGTCCGGCAGGTCCGCCAGACCCGCCGGGGCCTCGGCGCAAACCACTTCGAGGTTGGGCACTCCGAACCTGTCCCGGTTGGCAGTGATTTGCGCGGCCCTCTCCGGGTGGCGCTCCACCGCAAAAATCCTGCCGCCGACCGCGAGCAGGCTGGCCTCCAACCCCACAGAGCCGCAACCGGCCCCGACGTCCCAGATAACCTGGCCGGGCAAGAGTTTCAGCTTGGCCAACACCACGGCCCGGACTTCGGCCTTGGTGATAAGTCCCGCCTCATGGGCCAGAACCTCCTCAGGGAGGCCCAAATGGAGCGGCGCTTTAGCTTTACCCGCCTCAGCCGTCTCAGGCAGCACTACCACCAGGTTCAGCGGGGAAAAATTTCTGTTCTGGGCCTCGGCCGGGCTCAGCCAGGTGACTCGCTCCGTGTCCTGACCCAGGTCTTCCAGCACACAGAACCGGGCCTGGGCCAGACCCCGCTTCAGCAGAAACCGGGCAACTTCACCGGGGGAATGCACCTGGTCCGTGTAGATGATCCAGGGACCCGGCTGGCCCAAGGCGGCCCCCAACGGCTCCCAGGTGCGCCCGTGCAGGCTGATGATGGTGGCATCCTGCCAGGGCATCTTCAAACGGGCGCAGGCGGCCTGGACCGCGGTGAGGTTGGGGTGAATCACCACCTGCTCCGCCCCCAGGACCTGTACCAGCCGCGGCCCAATCCCGAAAAAATTGGGGTCCCCGGAAGCCAACACCACTACCCGCTGAGCTTCGGCCAGGGCCGGAAGTTGCCTCAGGGTCCCTTCCAGGTCCTGGCCCAGGGGAATTTTCCTGGCCTGATGCTCCGGAAAATAAGCCAAAAGACGCCGCCCCCCCACCAATACCTCGGCCTCCCGGATAATCTCCAGGGCCTTGGGGGTTAAATCCGCGGGCGACATTCCCAGACCCACCAGTTGGACCGGAATCATGCCCCCTCCCCAAGGCTTTCTCCCTGCCAGAGGATGGCGCCGTCAAAATCGAGCACCACCGCATTGAGCCGGGGACCGGCCCCGGCGTAGTCCCGTAGCGCGGCCAGCATACGTTGCCCCACCCGGGCCACCACCTGGCCGCTTCGGGCATTGCTGAGGAGCTCCAGAGCCTGCCGGGCGGTATTGGCCCGAGCCACCGCCTGGGCCAGGCGCGCGTCCCCCGTCAGCCCCAGAGTCCAGCGGCCCAATTGCTGCAAATCGGCCAATCCCCGGGAGGCGTGGGTATGTCCGAAGCCCTGGGCCATCTTCAGGGCCTTGCCGAAAAAGGCCCCCGCGGTAATTGCGGGAAACCCCATACCCCCAGCCACCTTCAAAGCAAAGCGCAGGTAATCACCCATCTGCACCCAGGCCTCGTCAGGCAACTCGGGCCTAAGCGCCTTAAGGTAGCCTTCGCTTTTGCCCCCGGTGCTGAAGACGATATGCGCAACTCCCGCCGCCCGGGCCACCCGGAGGCTGGCGGCAATGGTGGCCCGGTAGGCCTGATGGGAAAAAGGCTTCACCAGCCCGGTGGTGCCTAAAATCGAGATGCCGCCCACGATCCCCAGGCGGGGGTTAAGGGTGTGCCGGGCCAGTTCCTCGCCCCGGGGCACGAAAATTTCCACCGCCAGGCGCAAGGGCTCCTCCGGGCAGATGGAATCCCGCACCCGGCGCAGGGCCTTTTTGATCATCCTGCGGGGCACCGGGTTAATGGCCGGCTCGCCCACGGCCACCGCCAGCCCCGGCTTGGTCACCCGCCCGACGCCTGTCCCGCCCAGAATCGTGATCTTATCCCCCGATCCCCGGGATTCCAGACGCCAGACCCGGGCCCCGATTTCCGCGCCGTTGGTGACATCCGGGTCATCGCCGGCGTCCTTGATCACCACTGCCTCGCCCCGGCCCTCCTTCCGGCCATGACAGTGCAGCGGAACGGTAAGACTATCCCCGCCGGGCAGGGGCACCTCGACCATCTCCGGGCAAACCCGGCCCAAGAGTTCATACAGCGCCCCTTGGGCCGCGGCCGCGGCTGCGGTGCCGGTGGCAAACCCTGGGCGCAGCTCCTGCCGGGGCCGGGGCGGCTTCAGCAGTTCATCGTCCTCAAAGGCCTGCCCGAGGTTGGATGATTTATTCATGACCCAAATGACTCTAAAATACTGGCCTACAGCCAAAAGGCATACGGCGCCGCCACCAGCATCAGGCTCAGGAGCCGCAGCCCCTGGCTGGTCAGCAGCAGACGGGTCCCCAACCCTGGTGAAAAGATGCCCACATGGGAGGGCAGCTGGTGGCGCAGGGCCCGCACGGGCGTAGCCACGATGTTGCCCAGGACCAGGGCCAGGACGGTCTGGTGGATCGTCAAGGCCCCGGCCTGGAGAAAAGCCCCGGCCGCGGCCATGCCCGACGTGAATTCCGCAGCTACGCTGAAGATTACCACGCTGGCGGCCTCCATGGGCAGAAATCTTAAGGCCACATGGGACGCGGTTGCCTCCCGGAGCCACGTGAACAGGCCCCAATCATTTGCCAGGACAATCAGCAGATAGATGGGCAGCGTGAACAGGATGACGCGGGAGAACCGCCGGCGGAACTTGCGCCAGATTTCCTGGGAAAGCTTTTCTTTTTTGGCCGGCGCGGCCGGCATCGAGACCTCCTCTGCTGCCTCCGGCTCGGGCAAGCGCCACCGGGCATAGGCCAGGATAACCACGCTGCGAATCAGGGCGGCGCTCCCGGTCAGACCCAGATAGATGAGGCCGGCCTCATGGGTCAGAGGCAGAATGATAAAAAACGTGGTGGGCAGATGTAGCAGGAAAACCGGCAGCCCGCCGTTGAACAGGTAAGTCAGGGTCATTTCCCGGCGGCTGATTTTCTTTTCCTGGTGAAAGGTCCACAGCATGGTGTTGGCCAGGATTTTGGAGAAAAACGCCGCCGTAAAGGTGGCCCCGCTCTCTTGCTTCAAATGCCCCCAGCGGAGCAGGGGCGCACTCCAGCCCCCCAGCTTGGCGGCCCACCCGAAAGATTCGATGGCCTGGCCCACCAGCAGGCCCACCCCCAGGTAAACCAGGAGCCGCAGCAACGGGGAACCTAATTGGTGATAAAGCTTCCCGCCGGTGAATAGGCGCGCCCCTCCGCCCAGGCCCAGCCAGGTGATCCCCACCAGCAGGGTCAGAGCCAACAGGAACAGCCAGCGCCCCCGGCCTCCCAAAATCTTGGGCTGGGCCTTCAATACCCCTTCCCTTTCTTTTTAATGATAACCATGGAGAGATAAGGCAAACTCCGCCCCTTGAGGTCCCGCAGGTTTTCCACCACGGTTTCCCCCTCCAGACCGCAATGGCAGATGCAGGTGGTCCGGTCCAGGAGGTCCAATTCCTCCAGGGCGCGATAGATTTCCTCAAAATGGCGATAGGTCTTGAGCATTACAATATTATCCGATTTGTCGATAACTTCCTTCAGTCGGGCTGCACCCAGGGCCCCTGACACCAGATAGAAAGATTCTTCCCCTTCGGTGAGGGGAATATGGGTTAAGGCTGCGGCGGCGTTGTAGGAGGTGATGCCGGGGATGGTGATGATCCGCAACTGGGGATGCAGGCGCTTCAAAGTTTTCAAAAGATACCCGAAGGTGGAATAGGTCAGGGGGTCTCCCAGAGTAACGAACCCGGCATCGCTGCCGGTCTCCAGCACTTCCAGGACCCGCCGGGCATTGCCCTCCCAAGCTTCCTGCAGCCTCTGGGGGTCCTTGCTCATGGGGAAAGGCAGGTGCTCGATGCCCGCGCCGTTGAGGTGACAGCGCACAATCCTCAGGGCCAGGCTGTAACTGTTTTTGGTGGAGCTCGCCGCGAAGATATGGGGCACCCGATGCAGCACCCTGAGGGCCTTTAAGGTGATCAATTCAGGGTCTCCCGGTCCCACGCCAATGCCGTATAGCGTCCCGGTTTCCGTGGTCATAACCGCGTCTCCTCCAGGGCCATGATAGCCAGGGCATTGATGATGCTGGCCGCCACCGCGGAGCCGCCCTTGGGTCCCAGCGCGGTGATGTAAGGGCAATCCTGGCGGGCCAGGGCGTCTTTGGACTCCGCGGCGTTGACAAAACCCACCGGCACCCCCACCTCCAAAGCCAGGGCCACTGCGGCCCGGGTGGTGTCCCGGCGCTTGGCTGCCGCCGCCACTTCCGGGTCGTCCATGAGACAGAAGGCCCTTGCGCCCAGGCGGTCCAGCCGTCCCGTGGAAATCCCGGCCAGGAGCATGCGGGTGTCGGTAGCCACCGGCCGCCCCCATCTCAAGGCCTGCACCCCCGCGGCAATCGCCGCCGGGTGAATCCGGGTCGAAGTGAGGTACTCCGGGTCCGCAGTGGTATGGATCATGCGCCGGATCACCAACCAGGCCTCCGGCGGCAGATGGTGCTCCCCCACCAGAGCCTCGATGCGGCGGAAACTCTCGGCTTCGATCTCCGCCGGAAGCCGGGGTTGCCAGGTCATATAAACTCCTCTTAACGGTTCTTGTAGGCGTGGACCTGATGTCCGCCCAGAGAAGGACGCTACGCAGGTGCGCCCTACAACCTTTCTCTCAAGCCATCTTTATATTTCCGGCAGCCAGCCACCAAATTCCGGGCCGCCTCGGGATTGCTGCCGAAGTGCAGGTGAACGTAACTGGCCAGAACGTTGCCGGAAGCATAGCCTTCGACCACGGGTTCGCCCCCTTTTCGGGGCGCGAGGCGGTAAATCCCGGTCACCCCCACGGTCTCCCCGATAATCTCCGAATAATGGAACTCATGTCCCCGGACCCTGGTCCCCGGGGGACCCAAAAGACCCGCCCCCGCCAAAGTCACCTCCCGGTAGCCCAGGGCCTTGAGCCGGGGCAGCATCTGCACCGTGAAGGGAAATACCCCTGCCATCAGGTGGCTCTGGCCCTCCAGGTCCCGGATTTCCCGGGACAGATACATGAGCCCGCCGCATTCGGCGTAAATGGGAAGTCCGGCCGCGGCGCCGGCTTTGACCGCCTGCCGCATACCGGCGTTGGCCGCCAACGGCGCGGCGTAAAGCTCCGGGTAGCCTCCGCCCAGGTAGATGCCGTGCAAATCGCCGGGCAACTCCCGGTCTTCCAGCGGAGAAAAGGGCACCAATTCCGCGCCTGCATCAGCCAGCAGCTCCAGGTTCTCTGGGTAGTAGAAGCAAAAGGCCCGGTCCCGGGCAACCCCGAGGCGCACTGTGGGCGGTGTGACCTCGATGGGCGGGTCTTCTGGCAGCGCCAATCGCGGCAAGGCCTCCAGCAGCCCATCCAGGTCCAGATGAGCTTCCAGCCAGTCCGCCAAATGATCTAGATAGGCGTCGGGCAACGGGTGGTCCTCGGTGGTGGCCAGACCCAGGTGCCGCTCAGGGATGGCCAGCTCCTGGTCCCGGGGCAGCCCCCCCAAGCAGCGCCCGACTTCTCCGGAAGCCAGGGCCTGCTGCAAATATTCCAGATGGGTGGCGCTGCCGATGCGGTTGAAAATCACCCCCGCCAGCCTCAGGCCGGGGTCGAAGCTGGCAAAGCCGTGCACCAGGGCCGCGGCGCTCCGGGCCATGGCCCGGGCGTCCACCACCAGCAAGACCGGCAGACCCAGCCACTTGGCCATCTGAGCCGTGGACCCGGCCTCGCTGGCTCCATCATAGCCGTCAAACAGCCCCATGACCCCTTCCACCACGGCCACGTCAACCTCCCGGGCCTGGCGGCGAAACAGGGCCACATTAGCCTCCCGGCTCAGCATCCAGCCATCCAGGTTCCGGGACTGACGCCCCGCGGCCCGGGTGTGGTGGCCGGGATCGATGAAATCCGGCCCCACCTTGAAGGGCTGCACCGCCAAACCCCGCCGCCGCAACGCCGCCAGGAGCCCCAGGGTGACCGTGGTCTTACCCACGCCGCTCTGAGTTCCCGCGATCACCAGCCCCCGTGTTTGGCGAATCATGCCGAAAATCCTGAAATGTAATGCCTCACAACCGAGGAGCAGAATAACCCGCGCCCACGCGCCCCTTCCCTGAATGAAGCCTGGCCCCTAATCCCTGCCTCCTGATCCCTGGTTTTCCCACGCCTCCGGGTGAAGAAACCGGGCCAGTTCCTCGACCGCCTCCGCTGACCGGGGCCCCGGCCGGGAATAAAGGCTTTCGCTGACCACCAGCACCCGGTGGTTTTTCACCGCCTTGAGTTCCTGAAAATAGGGCCGCTTATAAATATTGTCAGGGCTGCGGTTCATGGGCCCTTTTTGGATAATATAGACGTCCGGATTGGCCTGTATAAGGGCCTCCAGGCTGTACAAAGTCAGCTTTTTAGGGCTGGTGACAATATTTTTCCCGCCGGCCCGGCTGATAATATCATTCACCAAGGAGCCCCTTCCCGCACCCAACAGGTTGAGCTCCCGCACCTCGAAAAAAACCCGGGGCTGGCCACGCCCCGCCACCCGCCGGGCCACCTCTGCCAGTTGGGCTCGCATGGACCGGTTCAGGGCCGCGGCGACCTGCCCTTTGCCGGTGAGGGCCCCCAGCCGGGTGATGGTGTGGAACAAACCCGTGAAATCATGGGGCGCAAACATGGCCACCGGCACCCCGGCCGCTTCCAGCCGTTTTAAGGCCGGGATGCCCTTGGCAACGCCCCCCTGCACCACCAGGTCGGGCTTTAAGGCCAGGATCATCTCCACGTTGGGTTGGAGATGAGTGCCCACGGTGGGGATGCCCTTGAGGGTTTTATCTCCCTGGGTGCGGGCCACTACCCGATTGCCCACCCCCAGGGCGCGCAGGATTTCCGTCAAACCACCATAAAGGGAAATTATCCGCTGCGGCGGCGTAGCCAGGCT
Organism: Deltaproteobacteria bacterium; assembly: GCA_037381685.1. Lineage (GTDB taxonomy): Bacteria > Desulfobacterota > Desulfobaccia > Desulfobaccales > 0-14-0-80-60-11 > 0-14-0-80-60-11. The sequence continues at coordinate 8,437 of JARRQO010000149.1, forward strand.
CACAGTGGCGCCGAGATCATCCGTAATCCGGGCGGCGTTCAGTCGGTGAGGCACGCCCAAAAAACCGATCATCACCAAACCGCAGACCAGGGCCGCGGCAAAAAACTTCTGCCTCATGACCGCGCCGCCTCCCGGGCTTCATCGGCCTCTTCCACCTCCACCGCGCCCGGCCTTAGGGGCAGCATCACTGCATAGGGCCGCTGATGGTCCGGATGCTGCACCACCTCCATGGGTGTGTCGTAAACCTGGGCCAGGGTCTCAGGGGTAAAAACCTGCTCCGTGGACCCGTCCACCAAAATCTGGCCTTCCTTGACGAACATGAGACGCCGGCAATAAAGCGCCGCCAGATTCAGGTCGTGCATGGCGCAGAGCACCGTCAGGCCCCTGGTCTCGTTCAAATATTTGATGATTTCAAAAATCTCCAGCTTTTTACGCACATCCAAAGATGAAGTGGCTTCATCCAGGAGCAGGATTTCCGGCTCCTGGGCCAGGGCCCGGGCGATCACCACCCGCTGGCATTCCCCTCCGGAGATTTCCGTGATGGTCCGTTCCTTGAGATGCATCGTGGTAGTGCGGCGCATGGATTTCAGGGCGAAGATCAGGTCCGCATCCGTCAGGGTCCCCAGGCGGCGCCGGTGGGGATAGCGCCCCATGAGCACGATCTGCAAGCAGCTGAAGGGGAAGCGCACTTCAGTGGTTTGGGACACCACCGCCAGGATTTGGGCCCTCAGGCGGCTGGGCAGCCCCCCCAGGGCCTCGGACTTGACCACAATCCGCCCGCCCAGGGGCCGCAGCAGCCCGGAGAGGGCGTGTAGCAGGGTGGACTTGCCGCTGCCGTTGGGACCCAGGATACCCACGAATTCTCCCCGGTTCACCTGAAAATTCAGGCCCGCCAGAACCAGGCGGTCTTCGTAGCCCAAATCCAGCCCCTCGACCCTTATCACCACATCCCCCTGGAACGCCGGGACTTTAAGAGGTAAAAGAAAAACGGCCCGCCCAAAAGCGCGGTGACCACGCCCACCGGCAATTCCTGGCCGCTGCTCAGGATCACCCGGGCCAACACGTCGGACCAGATCAGAATCAGGGCGCCGGCTAAGGCGGACAGCGCCAACAGCCGCCCATGCGAAGGTCCGGCCAGCACCCGCACCAGGTGGGGCACCACCAGGCCCACAAATCCGATCACCCCGGAGACCGACACCGCGCCCGCGGTGAGTAGCGACGCTCCCACCAAGAGCTTCAGCCGGACCTGGGAGACCGCCACCCCCAGGTGGTGGGATTGCTCTTCTCCCAGGGCCAGGATGTCCAGTTCCCGGTGATACATTGCCGCCAAAAGCAGGCCAACGGCCAGGTAAGGCAACAGAAAGCCCACGTGAATCCAGCCCCGGCCGGATAAGCTTCCCATGATCCAGAACACGATGGCCGACAGCGACTCCTCATCCAGGCTCTTAATCAGGCTGATGAGCGCGGCCAGAAAGGTACTCACCACGATCCCGGCCAAAATTATGGTTTCCTTGCGCATGCGGCCGGCCTCCCGGGATAGCGCCAGGACCGCGGCCATGGCCCCCAGGGCTCCCAGCAGGGCCCCCAGCGGCAGGGGACTCAGACCCAAAAAACTGCCCCCCACCCCGATCGTAACCAGGAGTGCTACTCCGAAGGCTGCGCCAGTGGATACGCCGATGGTGAAGGGGTCGGCCAGAGGATTTAAGAGGATTCCCTGAAAGATCACTCCCGCCACCGCCAAAGCCGCGCCCACCAGCCCTGAAAGGATCACCCGGGAGAGGCGAATGTCCCAGATCACCACGTCCGTGGTGCGGTTCACCGCAGCCGTGTGGATACCCAGCTTGTTCAAGGCCACCGCGGCAATGGCGCTCCAGCCCACGTCCATGCGGCCGATGCCCGTAGCCAGCACCACCGACCCCACCAGTCCCAGTCCCAGGATGATGAGGGCAATGGCAAACCGGCGCGCCCCCAGCTTATGCCGGCTCCTGGCCTCCTCCAGATCCACGGTCCGATCCAGGCTCTCGGCCTTAAGGGAACTCATTTTCACGGTTTCAGCCATGCAGCCCTTTAT
>JARRQO010000150.1:0-5717 GCA_037381685.1 Deltaproteobacteria bacterium
TCCAGGGTGACGTCGGTCAAGGACGCCACCACCCGCTGCATCAGGGCCGGGGCGTTGACAAAGCCCAGGATGCGGTTGGCCAGCACCAGGGCCCCCTCCAATTCGTCCCGGCCCTCGGCCCGGGGGCTCATGGCGATATAGCCCAGGCGCTCTCCGGGAATGGACAGGTCCTTGGAAAAGGAAGTCGCCAGCAGGGTGTCGGGGTAGGCCGCCAAGACGCTGGGGACCTCGGCGCCGTCATAGACCAGGTGCCGGTAGGGCTCGTCCGCCAGCAGGTAAACCGGCCGGCCGTGGCGTCCGGCGTGGTCCGTCAAAATCCGCCCCAATTCTTTCAAGGCGGCGGCATCGTACATCTGGCCGGTGGGGTTATTGGGGGAATTGATAATGACCGCGCGGGTCCGGGGGCTTGCGGCCTCGGCCAGGCGGTCCAGATCGATTTGAAAGTTGGCGTCGGTTTCCACCACCCGGGGGACGCCGCCGTGGTTATCCGCGTAAAAATGGTACTCGGGAAAATAGGGAGCCAGGATCAACACTTCATCTCCCGGATCCAGCAAGGCCTTGAGCACGACGTTGAGTCCCCCCGCGGCCCCGCAGGTGAGGATCAGGTCCTGGGGTTTAAATTCCAGATGCTCGCGGCGGCTCAACACGTCGGCCAAGGTCTGGCGGGTAGCCAACAACCCGGCGTTGGGCATGTAGCTGTGCAGGCCGGGACGCGGGTCCGCGGCTGCCTGGCGCAATGCCTCTTTGAACCGGGGCGGAGGCTCCAGATCGGGATTGCCCAGAGTGAAATCAAAGACCCGGTCTGCTCCCAGGCGGGCCTTGAGTTCGGCGCCTTCCTCGAACATGCGCCTGATCCAAGAGGAGTTTTGGATAGCGGTTCTCATGCGGCTGGAAATGGCCATGGCAAGGTTCCTGTTTTTCAGTTTTCGGTTTTTAGCTCAATCAGCATCTGAGGCGGGCTTGGCGTACTCCTGCCACATCGATTTAGTCAGGGTCGGCGCCTGCTTGGAGATCTTCTTCAGGCGCCGAAAAAACCCAATGCCAAGGAGCCTCGGGCAAAATTCTTTTTTTCAGTATCCCACAGAAAACTGCAATCCGAAAACTGAAAACCGGTTTTAGGTTTTTTCTTCCACTTTATAGCCCGCCTCCCGCAGGGCGGCAAGCACTGCGTCGCCGTGTTCCGGGCCCCGGGTTTCCAGGTTGAGTTCCACCCGGGTATAGTCCTGGGGCAGTTCCTTGGCCAGGCGGTCGTGGAACAGGTGGAGGATGTTGGCGCCTTGCTCACCCAACAGGCCAGTAAGGCGGCCCAGGGAGCCGGGGTAATCGGGGAGGGCCACCCGCAAAGTCAAAAGGCGGCGGCGTTCCAGCAGGGCCCGGGGCACCACCCGTTCCAGCAGGGGGAGGTCGATATTGCCGCCACTGACCACCAGCACCACCCGGCGGCCCAGGTCCCGGCCCTTTAAGGGGCCCAGAAAGGCCGCGGCCGCCACCGCACCTGCGCCTTCGGCCAGGACTTTTTTGCCCTCCAGCAATAGAAGCAACGCCTGGACGATTTCCCGTTCGGCCACCAGCGCTACTTCGCTCAAGTACTGCTGCAGGGCCGGAAAGGGATGGCGGCCCACCAGGGGAACGTTGATGCCGTCCGCCAGGGTGGGCCTGGACGGCACCGGGGTGGGGGCGCCATGTGCCAGGGCCGCGGCCAGAGAGGGCACTTGGGCCGTCTGGACGCCGATGATCCGCACCTCGGGCCGGCGCGCCTTTACGGCCAGGGCAACGCCCGCGGCCAGCCCGCCGCCGCCCACCGGCAACACCACGGTGTCCATGCCGGCCAAGTCTTCGATGATCTCCAGCCCCAGGGTGCCTTGCCCGGCAATCACCTCGGGGTCGTCATAGGGGTGAATAAAAGTATAGCCCTGGGCCACCAGGGTTTGGGCCTGCTTGAGGGCCTCCCCCAGGTCCAGGCCATGAAGGATAACTTCGGCGCCGTAGCCCCGGGTGGCCAGTTGCTTGGAGATGGAGGCTCCCTGGGGCATGACGATGGTGGCGGGAATCCCCAGGTGAGCCGCGGCAAAGGCCACACCCTGGCCATGGTTGCCCGCGGAGGCGGCCACCACCCGGGCGCCTTCCCCCCGCTCCTTGAGGAGACTCAGACGGTTCAGCGCGCCCCGCAGCTTGAAAGAGCCGGTGGTCTGGAGATTTTCCAGCTTAAGGAAGACATCGCACCCGCCGGCCCGGCTCAAGGAATGGGAGTAGATCAGCGGCGTGTGCAGGACCACGCCGGTCTGCCGCATTCGTGCGGCCTCGATCTCTTGGACGGTTATGGTGGACATTTCCCCGGTTCCGGCCCTGGTTGGAAAAAAACCTGGATGAAACGCGGTTATACATACTATTTTTTGGCTATAATAACAAGAATCCTATTTAAGAGGGCGCCTCGATTTTCCGGAACTTCCGCCACTGGCCCACCGGCAGAGCGCACATCTATCTTCCCGGCGGGCCAGGGAAGGGTTGCCGTGCAAGTAATTGCTGATCTGCTGACCCGCTTCCCAGGCCGCTTTGCCACAGAACTGGGGATCGATCTGCGCACCGGCCTTAAAGCCCGGCAACAGTGGTTTCTGGCGGCCATCTTGTATGGGGGCCGAGTCTCCGGGCAACTGGCCGCCCGGACCTATCGGGTCTTCGCAGCCCGGGGGATCTTCACTCCGGATAATATCCTGGCTCAGGGGTGGGACAACCTGGTGATCCTCCTGGATGAGGGAGGATACACCCGGTACGACTTCAAAACCGCCACCAAACTGCTAAAAGTGATGGAAACGCTCAATGATCAGTATCAAGGGTCGTTGGAGCGGCTTCATGATCTCGCTGCGAGCTACGAAGACTTGGAGAGCCGTCTCCAGGCCCTGGCTCCGGGAATCGGCCCCACCACGGTCAATATTTTCCTTAGAGAACTCAGGGGGATATGGGCGAAAGCCAGGCCCCCGCTGAGCCCCTTGGCCCAAAGCGCAGGGGAATACTTGGGAGTATTTCCCCCCGGTCTCGGTCCCGAGGCGGCCCTGGAAGCTCTGGCTCTGGAATGGCAGGCCCAGCCGCTGGCGGGTTATGATCTGGCCGACGTGGAGGCGGCCCTGGTGCGTTTGGGGCTTGAGCTGCGACGCCAGCAGAGGCGGAAAAGCGGCTGACTGGCGGTCTCTGCCTGCAAGACCATTGCCTCGAAAGGAGAGCCATGCAAGATTGTATTTTTTGCCGGATAGCGGCCGGGCAGGTGCCCGCGGTGCGTCTCCTGGAGACGCCCGCGGTCCTGGCCTTTCTGGATATTGCTCCGGTGCACTATGGCCACACCCTGGTCATCCCCAAGGCGCACCATCAGAACCTCTTGGACCTGCCGGATCCCCTCTGGACGGAGATGGGCCAGGTGTGCCGCCGGGTAGCCCAGGCCCTCCGGGCTATCTTATACGCCGCGGGGTTCAACATCGGCATGAACAATTTTGAAGCTGCGGGGCAGGTGGTGTTTCATGCCCATCTGCACGTCATCCCCCGCTATTCTAGAGACGGCCTGCAACTCTTCCCCCAGGGTAGCTACCCGCCGGGGGACCTTGAAAAAACCGGGGAGCAGCTGCGGCAGTTTTTGGAGAAAACGGGAGGGTAAAACGGGCAATTTCCGGTTTTCGGTTTTCAGTTAAAGGAAAATTCTGCTGCCCTGCCTTTAAGGGACGGCCAAGACCTCCTGGAGAAACGCAGTAATATCGCTAAGGGGCAGGGGCATATCGTTAATGGCAGCCACCGGCATCAGGCCCATCAGGGAGTTGGCCAGCCAGAGACCCTGGACCGCGCTGAGCTGGCTGACCGTGGTGGGGCGGGCCTCAAGGCACCGGCCCCGTCCGCTCAAGCCCCGGCGCAGCACCGCCAGGGTGACCCCGGGCAGGGCGCTGGCGGCCTCCGGGGTGTAAAATCGCCCCTCGTGAAAATAAACCAGGCTGGTGGCGGCGCCTTCGGAAACCAGGCCGTCGGCCTCGCAGATAAAGGCTTCTTTGGCGCCGTGGTCCAGGGCGTACTGCCGGGCCGCCAGGTAAAAGAGATAATTGAGGCTCTTGTGGCGGCCTAAAAAGGTGGAGCGGCCCTCCGGGAAAACCACCACCGGCCAGCCCGCGGCATACTCCGCCGGAGTGGGGGGCGTATAGGGCTGGGCCCAGATGACCAGGGTGGGGCGGCTGGGCTCCGGCAGACCCAGTCCGGGCGCTACTCCCCGAGTGAGCAGAATTTTGAGGCGGGCCGGACCTTTGGCCAGGCCGTTGGCGGTGAGCAATTGGCCCAGACGCTCCTCCCAGGGAATCCCGGGGGGAAACGGCAGGCGCAAGGCCTGGGCCGAGGCCTTGAGGCGGTCCAGATGCTCGCTGAGAAAATGCGCCTTGCCCCCATCAGCGCGCAGAGTTTCAAACAGGCCGTCGCCGAATTGCAAGCCGCGGTCATTTACTGAGACCTGCGCCTGGGATACTGGCAGGAGGTTGTTGTTGAGCCAGACGAACTGGCTCGGGTTTACTGCCTGGCTCATATGCTTTGCGCCCCGGGTGATTTTGTCATTATCCCCCCAAACCTGCTGATTCTGCAAGTTCTTACAAATCCCCCGCGATGACCCGGAACAGGGTGCGGCCCTTGTGGAGGGTTTCGTCGTATTCGTCCGTTTCCACGGAGTCATAAACCACGCCGCCCCCCACCGCGAAATGGCCCTGGCCCCGGGAGATGATGGCGGTGCGGATGGCGACGTTCAGGTCCAGGTTGCGGTGCAGCCCCAGGTAGCCGATGGCCCCGCAGTAAACATGGCGCACGTGCGGCTCCAGTTCGTCGATGATCTCCATGGCTCGAATCTTGGGGCAGCCGGTGATGGAGCCCCCCGGGAAGGTGGCCCGCAGGATATCCAACGCGGTGGTTTCCGGCTTCAGGCGCCCGGCGACAATGGACACCAGGTGGTAGACGTTCTGGTAGGCCTCCAGGCGTTTGTGCTCCGCGACGTGCACGCTGCGGGGCATGCAGACCTTGCCCAGGTCGTTGCGCAGCAGGTCCACGATCATGGAGAGTTCGGCGTCGTCTTTGAGGCTGTCGGCCAACTCCCGCCGCAACTCGGCGTCCGCCGCGGGGGTGGCGCCCCGGGGCCGGGTGCCTTTGATGGGCCGGGTCTCCAGGTAATCCCCCTGCCGGTACAGGAAGCGCTCCATGGAGGTGGAGAGCACTTGGAAATCATCACAGTGGAGATAGGCGAAAAAGGGGGCCGGATTCACCGCAAAGAGGCGCTGAAACAGATAAAAAGGTTCGCCGGACAGGGGAAAAGAAAAGCGCTGGGTCAAATTGACCTGGTAGACGTCGCCGGCGCGGATATACTCCCGGATGCGGGTCAGCGCGGCCAGGTAGTCCGGCCGGGTGAAGTTGCTGCGGGGCCGGCCCACCCGGTAGGGGCCTACGGGCGGGGCCGGGGGCCAGGCCAGGGGCGCGGCGGCGGGGGTACGTCTTCCCCGGTGATCTTCATACCTGATGCCGACCTGATGGAACCGGCCGGCCCGGCGGTCGTGGACCAGGAGGCACCGGGGGAAGGCAAAGACCATTTCGGGCAGGCCCAGGTCGTCAACCGCAGTGGTGGGCAGGCGCTCCAAATGGTTTTTCAGGTCGTAGGCGCAAAAGCCCAGGGCGCCCGCAGCCATGGGGGCCACCGGGGTCTCACCCGGCAATTC
>JARRQO010000151.1:0-1535 GCA_037381685.1 Deltaproteobacteria bacterium
TCGAAATTGCGCGAGCCTTCCTTCCCGTCCAGGGCTTCCACCACGTTCAAGAGACGTTTTACCGCGGCCTGATAAATCTTTCTGGCCCCCTCTACGGTCGTGTCGTACTTGACGGCCAGGTCTGCATAAGACCACTTGTTGAAGAAGCGGTCAATGAAAACGCCGGTCTGCTTTAGGTCAGGTTTGAAGCTGGCGAAGGGGGACTTCGCTTCCGTGGTGAAGGGCGTGTCTATGGGTTCATCGGTTTTATCCGAAACCTGGGGAAGCATGGATTCCGGGATTTCGCGGGACCGCGGTAATTAAGGAAAAATTGGCGGCCCTACGGCAAGCCTTTCCCGATATTCGCTTTAACTTGGCAGAATTATATTAGTTGGGGAAGGGGCCGCCGTGGCGGCCCGATATCATTGGGAGGGAACACAACATGGCCTTTTTCGGGGCACCAAACCCACCGGGAAAACTGTCCGGGTACAGGGCCTGGATTTTTACCGGCTTAAAAACGCCCGGATTGTCGAACACTGGGACTGCGTAGATGAACTCGGTTTGCTCCGTCAACTGGGAAACCCGGAGGTGGGCTGCCAAGTTTAACCGGAGAACCGACCGATACGGAGTCGGTGTTTTTTTGCACCTGAGTCAAGCAGGATCATGAGGGTTCGGTCGGTTCCGAACCGGGTTTGGGATCCTTAATCCTGGTCAATGCAAGCTGTCGGCAATTCGCTTCAGGTATTGGTCATCCATGGTTCTTTTGTTAGACCGGGACCAGAAGTGGAACAGCAGCAGGCGCATAATAATGATAATTGCCATTCCACCCAGGAGAAAGATAGCGACATTGGCGACCACGTGCATGATTGCCTCCTTTTCTTGGTTACGATAGGTGTAGTGTATGAGCACCTTCACGCGGGGACAATTAGGAAAAACCTAAATATGGGGGGAAAAATTCCTAAATTCGTTCGGGGAGCTTCCGGGACCGGAAAAGCGGCACAGGGGGCTTAATCCTCTTTATTCATGAACTTTTGGAATTATCCGACAACATGTCGAAATATGAAGATAAAATAAACAGCCCCAAAAAGCCGGGGGTTTTTTGCCCAGGCTGGAAGGCCTGTGCCACCAAGTTTTTTGCAGCCCGGCGAAATATTCGGGTTAAATAAGGCGTGGTTGGGGGATGCTCCAACCTGGCCTGTAATGGCGGCTTAGCCGCTGAGCATAATTGCGCCAGGAATTTTTGGCAGGTGATGAGTGCCGGTGGGTCAGGTAAATTTAGGCGCTTTCCTGGCGAGATTCCAGGCGAAAAACTCCTTCCGGGGTCAGGACGGCCTGCAGGCCATAGGTTTCCAGGAATTGACTCAGGGGTCGGCCCAGGAGAAGTTCGGTGGCTTCCGGGGTTAAGCCCCAATCGCCGATGAGCATCTGCCGCAAATAATGGTCAAAGTGCAGGGCCTCGAACAGGGCGTCGCTGGCCGCTTCCTCGCCTTTTCCCAGGTCGGCCAAAAGACTGGCAATGGCCGCGCAGTCACAGCGGCTCTGGTGCTCCTGGATCA
>JARRQO010000151.1:1636-10218 GCA_037381685.1 Deltaproteobacteria bacterium
GCTGCAAGAGCTCCTCCGGGGTGGGCGGGTCCGGGGGCTCACCCCAGCAATTATGACGGCGGCACTGTTCCGGCCGGTTCTCATAGATGCGGCAGGTTTGGGTGGCCGCGAGATAAAACCAACACTGGCGGCTGCCGGGAACCTCCCGGACCTTCAGCCGTTCCTCCTGGAGGGTGGTCACCTGTCCCTCCCGGTCGGTCGCCTTCTCTCCGGCCCTCAGGGTATAAACGTCATTTAAAGTCAGAATTTCCCGGTTGAAAAGTCCCAGGTCGGCGCTGAGCAGGGTGGGGCTGCTTTTTTCGCAGCACTCGCCACAGCGGATGCAGGTTTGGCCCCGCTCCAGGATCTGGTTGCGGGTGGCGGTCATCAGTCGGCGCCAGGCCACGGCCCGGGACTCGGGAGAAAGGTTGTTCCAGTTATCATAAACTTCTTTAAAGCCTGCGGACGTCTCAATTTCCCGGCGCAGGAGTTTGTAACGTTCGCTTTTGGGGGAAACCTGCAAGACCTCGGTCAGATAATCTTCCCAGATGGCGGATAATACCTCCCGGGGGCCTTTGGCTAAGGCGTCCCAGGGTTCGCCATGAATCTTGCCCTTGAATTTTTTCTTGTCCATGCCTGTCCTTTTTGCGGTTGAATTGCGGTAACTAATTTATTTTAACATAAATGGAAGTTGACCGCGAGAGGGCCAGGGGGTTTTGGGTTAGCGGCCTTCCCGTTGCAAAAAATTCACCAGACCCAGGGTAAGTTCGGTCATGGCGTCCAAATCCAGGCGCGCCATGACGTCCCCGGGGCCGTGGTAATTAGGATTGCGCATAAAGGCAGTGTCGGTGAGCATGATGGCGGGATAGCCCTCATCCCAAAAATTAGCGTGGTCGCTCAAACGGACTTCCGGGAGGATGTGGCCTCCCAGGGGCACGGCCAGGGTGACCGCCGGCAAATGGCAGCCGTCTTTGATGGCGGCCTCAAGGCGCTCCATGAGCGGTCGGGAGCGGCGATCGCTCACCAGGCCGATAAAGTCACCGGTGGTGGGGTAGCCCATGAAACGCAGGGCCAGAGGCAGCGATTGGCTGCCGGGAGTGCGGGAGTAGTACCCCACCATTTCCAGGCAGAGCATGCCCTGGATGCGGTGGCGCTGCGACCGGGCCCGTTTGGCATAGACCCGGGAGCCCATGTAAGGGGTGAAGAAGGCTGGGGGTTCTTCGCAGGTAAAGCCGGCAAAGGCCCAGGCGCGGGGCAGGGTCAGCTTCCGGGCCAGGCGGGCTACTTCTAGCAGCACCGCCACCCCGCTGGCATTGTCGTCGGCCCCGGGAGTGCCCGCCACGGTGTCGTAATGGGCCCCCAAAAGGTAGTAGCCCGAAGGCGCTTCCTCCCCGACGATGATGTTGCTTACGTGCTCCCGCATGTAGATAAAGGTCTGACGCCGGGGTTCATAACCCATAGCCGCGAAGTTTTGAAAGACATAGTCCTCTGCAGCCTTTAGATTTGCCGGGCGATAAATGGAACGCTCCCCCAGCTCAACGCTCAGGTAACGGAGATGGGCTTCGAGATGCTGGCGAATTTCCCGGCGGTCCATCAAGTCTCCGTAATCCGGACCCTTTGCCCCGAGGGGCAACACGGCTCCGATCAGAAACACCAGGGACATTATGAGGGCCAAACCCCGATCCCGCAACCGGATAAATCCCCGGGCGAAAATGTTTGCCTCCGTGCCCTTGGCTTCAATTTGAAAAAGGGCTCGGCTTTTTATTGCCTTCCATGGGGCCAGAAAAAAATACCAGGCTCCGGGAGGGCTAGAAGAGACAAACCTTAAGACGTATGGAGGAAAATTCCGGAGGCTTGGTCAGAAAGAGGATGGTCAGTCCGGCGGCTTACTTCCTGGTGAAGGTGATATTTTTAAAAACCATTCCTTCTGCCTCAACCAACCGGCGTTCGGATTCAATCATAAACCCCGCATTTTGAAAAAATCGGGTGATGCTCGGTTCCGACCTGCTGCTGACCTCAATCACCACTGATTTTAATTGGGGATATTGAACGGTTTCCGCCATGCCTGAGATGATATTTTGTTCAGCTCCGTCAACATCTATTTTGATATAATCAGGAACTATTTGGGTCATACGGATAAATTGATCCATACTTATAGATATGGTCCTATATGATACAGCGTCGTATTTTGGCCGCTCTTTAATAAAAAAATATTGTGTAGGTTCTTTAAAAGAGTGTAAACCGAGCTCATGGGATAATGCCAAATAATATTGATCAACGTTGTGGATATTGTTAATACTAATATTGTAAGCCAGATTAAATGAACTTTCTAAAGCTAAATCAAAGGCGACAATTTTATCGGGACCGCCAGTTTTTAAAGCAGCATAAAGGGTTTCGGTTCCAAAAGAGGCCCCCACATCAAAAAAACGGGAAGAATGCGCCCGTAAAAATTAAATATTATTTTTGAAAATCTTGTCTTTTCTATTAACCAAGACAAAATGGCATTTAAGGTGCCGAATAGGATTTTCTCCAAAAACCGACCTGAAGCGCGGGTTTGATTCATTAATTCATCCCTAAAAAGATCTTTTGAAACTCAGTGCAAAGTTGGGAGGAGGATACGCAAAGGCTTTAAAATAAGCGTGTTAATTATAGACTACTTTTCTTTTTTTAACAAAGTTGGTGAATAGATGATCACCGCCAACATATAGCCCAAAAAAGAATAATAATATTAGTATATATCTTGACATTAAGAAAAGCTCATTGCCGCTTTCTTCAATGCTAATTAAATAAAAAAGTATCGTTCCAGAAAATAATAATAAAAAAGTGGGATAGTGCTGGCTGATCTTAATAAGGCCCGCCAATATTATAAATAGCAATAAAACAATTCCTGGTACGATAATCAGAGAAAAGTATCCGAAGTCCACCTGACCAATGCCAAAAATATTTTTACCGATATCTGTGGATTCGGGTTTGACATGATACAATTTGCCCAAGACTTTGTCTATAAGGGTAAAATGCTTATTAGGCCAGAAAAACCGGGGGATAGCGCTTTTAAAATGCTCCCAAGTTATTTTGCCATCCGTCGTCATTCCTGGTTCGTTTAGTTGATGATTAATAACCAAGAAGTTAAATTCCCAAGTTCCAGGTCTGGCCTTCAGGTTATTCAGGGTGGAACTAAAATTAAGAGCAGCCGTAAAAGGATTTGGCAATTTACTCCATTGAACCGGACCTTCAGTTATAAATACCTTAAAGCGGTAAGTTTGATAAACGTTACTAAAAATGAAGAATACAGCGATAGTAACCAAACCAACCGTAATATATTTTAAACGAAAAATATCTTCCTTTTTATAAATAAACCAAAACATAACTGATAATACCAGGATGTTGAGAAGAAATCTCCTGCCATAGAGTGCAACAATTGGAGCAAAGATTATAGTTAATAAAATCCACAAATACTGTTGATATCCTCTTGATTTAACAACATTTGCAAACAAGCCGAGAAAAACAATTAAAGCTGCATAAGGATATACGGTGCGCATTGAGGTAAACCAATATGGCAAGGTCTTGCCGATTCTGGCAAAATCGTCGGGCAATATGTAGGTTGTCACTCCATATTTAAGGTAACTATATAAAGTAGGTATTTAATTTTTAAATAATTTTTAAAATTATCTGAAAAATAAAAGGCTCCCGCTCTTATAATAACTAAGATCACCAAAACTTGAAGAAAAACTAACAATAATGGTAATGGGTTACTGTTGCGAAAATCAAAAATAACATCGCTACCAAAATGAAGTCCTCGAATGAATGGGTAGAAGCCGAAATGTAATGCCACAAAAACTATATATAAATCTATTAAATCTAAATCCGGCCATTTTTTATAGATATAAATTGTGGCTATACATATGAATAAAAACGAAAAGATAAGAAGCCAGATATTACCCATCATGACTTTGCCTTAAATTGAATTTATTATTATTTTGCGAAATTCATTTTAGGGGTAATCGTTACATTGCCAAGAGTGTAACAAATTATTGACTTATTTATTCTGAACGGCTTAAAACTGTCAAGGTTAAACCAATTATCCATAAGATAACAAATAGTTAAAGCGGTGTCGAAGGCATAATGGGCAGGTGGCGTCTGACACCGCGCCAAAGGGGATGTCGGACGTTCGAACCCGGAACCCGGTCTGAATTTAATCAGGAAACAGGAGTTCCCGCTCCATGGGGGGAGTGGCCCCTGGCAGGGCGGCCGGGTCATCGAGTCGGTCAGGGCTTCAGGTCTCAATGCCGAGTTTAGTACCCCAGATCCTCGCCCACCAGCTTGACGTGGATGCGGTTGGCCAGCATGTGGCCCTCGACGATGGACCACATGTAGCAGATGCGCTCCGGGCTGTTGCAGTCGGAGCACAGGCCCGTCTCGACGCAAGGGGTGGCCCGGCCGAGGCGGATGGCGTTGATGGGGGCGGCATGGTGTTTTACCCGGGCCATGGCGCTTTCCAGGTCCGGGGCCACCTTGTTGAGGCCCACTACCAGTATGACCTTTTTGGGCCCGAAACAAATGCCCGCCACCCGGTTGCCGAGGCCGTCCAGGTTCACCAGTCTGCCGTCCAGGGTAATGGCATTGGTTCCGGTGATAAAAAAGTCGGCCAGCAGCGACTGGCGTCGGCGCGCTTGCGCCTCCTCCGGGTCCAGTCCGGGGAGGAAGGGGTCGATCACTTGGAGTCCGGGTTTGTGGGTCAGGGCCTCCCATAGCCCCATTTCTACTACCGACATGGAGCCGCCTCGGCTGACGGTGGCCCCGTCAGGGATCATGGCCAGGACTTCGTCCCGGGCCTGGACGGCAGTGGGGGCATAGCTGGCTTCCAGACGACGTTTGGTGAGGCGCTTGATCAATTGCTGGGCCAACTTTTCCCGGTAGGTAGTCTGATGAATATCCATTAATCATCCTTTCAGGTAATTTTTGGCAGCAGGCGCGTTCCTCTGGCTTGATTATACCATGTTCCTGGATCTGGAGAAGTTGGCCTTCGCCAGCCGGTTCAAAAAGTCAGGCAATGCCCTCCCGACTTGAGCATCTCAGTCAAGGGTTGGCCCATGTATCTGACCTCAACCCCCAAGCTCTGGAGCTCATTAGCCACCCCATAAGGATCAGAGCAGGCCTTGCAGGCTAAAGGGTTCCAACCCCGCGGCCTTGAGTTGGGGCAACTCCTCTTTAAGTTCCCGGTTCCGGCAGAGACATGGGGCCGAGGGGCCCCAGACCACCAGCCGCACCCGACCCCACCAGCCCCTCAGCCCGGAGTCTTTTCTCCAAGGAAGTCATCGCCGACTTTGAGAACGGCCGGATTACCCCAGGTGCCGGTGGACTGCTGGCTACGGCCAGGTCAAATACCTTGCGGCTCAAGCTCTTGAAGATCGGGGCCCGCATCCGGGAGACCAGCCGCCGCATCTGGGTGCATCTGGCCTCGAGATCTCCTTACCGCAACCTGCTGGCCCTGGTGTTGCAAAACCTGCGGGCCAGTCCCAGTTAATCTCTCGCTTCCCCTTTGTTTGGCTGAACCCTGGGGTGAGGTGTGCCAAAATCGGGTCTGATTCACCAACCAAAGGGCTTCCGCTGGAAAATATCCCTGTAAGCGATCCCTGCACCTTCACAGAGCCCCTCGTGATTCTACCTTCAAAAAACGCCTGAGAAAAGATCTCTCGCTACCCCTTACGAATAAAGCGGGCTAGCGCCTTTGAGTATACAGGAGGGCCACATTCTTCAGCTCGATGAGGTCGACGCCATGCAGCCCGAGGTCGGCTTCGTTTTGCAGCAAGTGCTGGAGCCCGGCGGTCACCTGCTTCTCACCCCCGCCTTCTTGGAGTTGCGCCTCCAAAGCCGGGGGCACCCGTGGAGCTGCCGCAGTGACGACAATGGCGTCAAAGGGGGCTTCCTCCGGCCAGCCCCGGTAGCCATCCCCGCATTTCACCCTTATACCTCTATAGCCCAGGTCCTGAAGGCGCGCCGCGGCCTGGCGGGCCAGCGCGGGAAGGAGCTCGATGGTGAAGACCCGGTCGGTCAGCTCCGCCAAAACCGCGGCCTGATACCCCGACCCCGTTCCCACCTCCAGCACCTTATCTCCCGGATGCACCTCGGCCCACTGGGTCATGAGAGCCACGATGTAGGGCTGGGAGATGGTCTGCCCCGAACCGATGGGTAAGGGATGATCATTGTAGGCCTGGGACGCCAGGGCCTCGGGGACAAAGCGGTGGCGGGGCACCCGGCCCATGGCCTTTAGGACCCGGGGATCGGTGATATTCCGGCCCTGCAGTTGCCGGACGACCATCGTCTGCCGGGACTCCTGAAAATTATTTTGGGCCAGCCCCGGGAAAGCCATGAGCGCAAAAGCGGCAATCAGGACAACCCCGC
This sequence comes from Deltaproteobacteria bacterium, assembly GCA_037381685.1. Lineage (GTDB taxonomy): Bacteria > Desulfobacterota > Desulfobaccia > Desulfobaccales > 0-14-0-80-60-11 > 0-14-0-80-60-11. The sequence goes on from JARRQO010000151.1 coordinate 8,018, forward strand.
CCCAAAATATTCCCGCGATAATTCTCATGATGTCTTCCCCCAATGATTGCCGCCGCCGGGAAACCTTGATTTCATCGACGAAAGCATGAAAATCTAAAGCAAAATTTATTTTATAATGATTTTTAAGCAATAATATGCTATTAAAGCAAGGGTTGAATAATCTTTAATCAATTTATAATTTCATCTATATTGTTGACAAAAAACTAACCTGGCCTTAGCTTTTGTTTGATGATTCTTTCACATAATCTATAGGTGTGGCGCTATGGATGACGATTTAAGAATTCTGGTTCTCGGAGACGAGGAAAGCCCAGAAGATCTCATCGAGTACGAGCTGAGCAAGTCCAACCTACGGTTTATTATGTTACGAGTCACTTCCCGGGAAGCCTTCCTCCAGGCATTACAGGAATCCTCACCTAATTTTATTTTGGTTACCAACGGTTGTGCCGGGGTCAGTAGCCTCACTGCCATGGCCCTGGCGCAGGAAATCTGTCCGCAAACCCCCTGCTTCCTGATCAGGCCCAGCACCCGCCAGGGGAGAGCCACACAAAATCGGGCCGACTATGCCCAGCGAGCCGGGCACGAGGTCCAGGGCAATACCTGCGAGTCCTCCATCACCGGCTTTTTCGAGGCCATCGGCATCACCTCGGCGGTCAGGCCCGAAACAGAGGCCCCGCTTAACGCTACCGAGGCCTTGCAGCCGCTCATGCAAGTCGCAGGGGTGGCCATTATCTTGCTGTCCCCGGAAGGCCACATCCTGGAATTCAGTCAGGGCGCCGAGCGCCTCACCGGTTGGCGCCGGCATGAAATTCTGGGGAAAAACGGGATAGAATTAATCTTCCCTGAAGCCGACCGAATTTCGGCTATGATCCACATGCAGCGGGTATTGTCAGGAAAATCCACCGAGAGCATTGATCTGCGTCTTCAAGCGCGCAACGGCTCGACCAGCTCCTACCGCTGGTACTGCAATCTGATCTCCGACAGACACGGTTTGCCGGCCGGATTCATGGTGGTGGGACAGCTTCTTGCCAAGTCCAAAATCTGGGAAAACCAGCCGCGGGGGCGTCTGGCTAGAGCCCAACCTTACCCCGCGGTCAGCCGGGGCCGGGGGTTGCTCACCCGCCGGACCGGAACCTGCTGAGCGCGGTTCATTTACAGATACCCAATCAGATATCCTGGGGGGCGGGCGCGTGTCCGCCCTAAATGCTTAGAAAAGGGGGGGCGTTGCGGTAAAAAGGCCCCCCTTCAAAGGCGGCTTTACCGCGGCCAGACGCCGGGCGACATCCCCCAAATATTCCGACTTTTCCACCCGGTTCACCCAGGCGGGAGGCAGGGCGCCTACCCCCAGGTAGGCGCCGCTGAAGCCGCCGGCGATGGAGGCAATGGAGTCCGAATCACCCTGGGTGTTAGCCCCCCGGCGAATCGTGGCGACAAAGTCTTCCGGCGATTGCAGGAAACAATAAAGGGCCATCAGCACCGTTTCCTCCACCACCCAACCCTCTCCGATATGATTCAGGGCCGCCTCCGGGGAGGTCAGCTCCAGGGCCTCATCCAGACGGGCCAGAGCCAGATCAAAGTCCTGATCTTGATTATGCGTCTCCAGTTCCAGGGCCGGCAGCAGGTATTCGGGTGGCAGGCGGTTCAGGGCCAGTTTCATCAGGAAGGCGGCGGCCACGGCGCCCAACTGCGCGGTGGGATGAAGGTGAGTGGCCAGCGCGCTGGCCGCAGCCACCCGGCGCAATTTCGGCAGGTCATGTTGATAGAGATAACCGACGGGAGCCACACGCATGGCCGCGCCGCAGCCCTTGGAATTGGGCTTGCCGCTGCACCACCATGGCACCCCGGCCTCGAGCTGGCGCGCCCCATAGAGGCAAGAGCCGCCAGGGGAGCGGTTATTTTCCGGAGAGTTCAACCAGGTGACAAACTCCCGGGAAACAGCCTCCATGATGGTGCCCAGGTCCTCATGGCCCGTAGCAATCAGGGCCTCGGCCATCGCCAGGGTCATCTGGGTGTCATCGGTGAACAGGGCCGGGACCGGAAGCTCCTGGATGCCGCCGGCGCCGTAGCGTTCCTGGATCCCCTTCAAATCCCAAAATTCCACCGGCGCGCCCAGGGCGTCTCCCAAGGCCAGTCCGTAAATCATGCCCAAGGCCTGTTCCATCCTTCTCCTCTGCGGGCTTTCTCTTTTACAGATATACTGCTAT
>JARRQO010000151.1:10249-19041 GCA_037381685.1 Deltaproteobacteria bacterium
TCAAGCCGAACGGCAGACAGGGGAGTTTTCGCATCCGGGTATTTGCCCGCCATGGCGACGCTGGGTTCCGGTAACCCCAAGGCCGCCCGTTCCTGTTCGATCTTCTCAGAGATGGCCTGCGCCATCAATTGCTGACCATCGTGGTGCAGGTGGCCACTGAAATTGGAGAAAATTTGCTTAACGTCCTTGCCGGTCAACACCTGTTTCATGGAAATATGATAAACGCCCGGGCCCGCCAGGGAATCCCCCAGGACGTCCAGGCCGTGGTCGGTAAGGTAGAGGTGATGGCCGGGACCTTCCTCCAAACGGCATTGGGTAACCAGGATCACGGGAATACCCCGGGCCCGGATCATGGCAACGTTTTGCACGGCGGTGTCATAGGCCAACTTAATGCGGGCGGCGACTTCCTTGGGGTCGGCGCCTGCAGCCACCTGGGCGTCAGCATCGTTGACTGCGTAGCGCAGGCGAATCTCCTCGGGCACCAGGGACCAGAAGAGCTTTTCGATTTTAGCTTCATAGAGCCGCCGGAAGATAAAGACCTTCATCAGCCAGTGGCGGGGGTGCCATCCCTTGAATTCCTGGCTGCGCCGCCACTCCCGTTCATCCTCCCACTTGTTGTAGTCATCAAAGTGTAAAATCACCAGGCTGGGCTCATATTTCAGGGCCTTGGCCAGCACGATGTGGCAGCGCCGTGCCCCGTAACCCGCCACCGCCAGGTTGATGGATTCAGCCTTAACGCCATGCCGCCGCAATTCCTGGCCCACCAGCCAGGGATAGGCTTTATGCAAACCGGGGCCCCGGGGCACGGAGTCGCCCACGGTAAAGATGCGAAACACTCCCGGAGGCCGTCGGCGCTGAAAGGTTTGGGGATAAAATCGCCGCCCTCCGGCCCGGAAGAGTGCCACCGTGCCGTCTTGGTGCTCATCAAACCCGGCGTCGGGGCTGTAGCCATACTCGAAGCGTCCCGAAACATCGTTGGCAAAAAAGAGGCGCGCCCCGGCCTCTCCCAGAACCAACAGGCAGATAACCACAAGACAGGCGGGCGTAATCAACCGTTTCATCAGAATTGAAAATAGATAAATTCTTTATCCTGCCCCCCGGAGGAGACGATCAGCAGGATCATCAAGGTGTATACCACCCCCCGGGCCAGCCAGGGGATCTGCCCCAGCGAGGCCTCATGCCGGTACTTCCAGGTGAGGGCCTGGAGCAGGATCAAGGGGATGGTATGGATCAACAGCCAGATGGAAGACGATTGCCAGGAGAGCCCCGCGGCCGCGTTCCAGTTGCCCAGGGCGGCGAACCAGGACCCCAGGTAAGCCAGGTTGGGACTGCGGAAAATGGCCCACCCCACCACGGTAAAGAGCAGCATCACCGGCACCGCCAGAACGTCCTGCCAGGTCCAGGGCCCATCTTTTCCCCGGATGCTCTTGAAGGGCGGCGCCACCCGGTAGAGGACCAGCAAAGCGCCATGATACGCCCCCCACAAGACAAAGATCCAGCTCGCCCCGTGCCACAGCCCCACCAGGAGCATGACGATGGCCAGGTTCCGCAGGGTTTCCCAGCGGTTGCCGCGATTGCCGCCCAGGGGGATATAAAGAAAATATGCCATCTGCCCCAGAATTCCGACGGCGTCCGGGCCGTATAGGGGAACCGGAAGTTCTCCATGAGGTCAATCCCCAACAGCTTGGCGGAGCCCCGGGCGATATCGGTATACCCGGAAAAATCGGCATAAATCTGAAAGGTGAAGGCCAGCACCCCGATCACCGCCCAGTAGCCATTGAGGCTGGTGCCGGGATCAAAGGCGTAGTTGGCCAGCATGGCGCAGTTATCGGCCACAAAAACCTTCTTAAAGAAGCCCACCAGCATCAGACGCAGACCGTCCTGGAGGTGGGCATTCCGAAAACTGGCCCCCTGCGCCAGTTGCGGAAGGAGATTCTTGCCCCGTTCGATGGGCCCCGACACCATCTGGGGAAAAAAGGCGTCAAAGGTGGCAAAGGTGAGGAAATCTGAGCACGCGGCGCCCTGGCCTCGGTAAATATCAATGACGTAGCCCAGGGATTGAAAGGTATAAAAGGAGATGCCCACGGGTAGGATGATTTTCAGCAGGGGCATATCCGGCTTAAACCCGATAGTGCCAACCAAAGACTGGAAGGACTCGGTAAAGAAGTTGAAGTACTTGAAGAATCCCAGGATGGCCAGGCAAAATACCACGCTGAGCATCAAGTAATATTTGGGGCGCCGGTCTGCAGGGGTCAGACCGAGGGCTTCATGGGCCCCGAAAAAAGCCAACCCCAGCCCGCCGCTGATTCCCAGGAGGGACAGCGGAACATGGGAGCCGGGGAGCCCCAGGAAACATCCCAGCAGCCAGGCCGCGGGCGCCAGGGAAAACCCCCCGGCCAACAGCAGGAACAACCGCCGCCTGACCGGCAAAAGCCAGTACAAGCCGACGATCACGGGCAGAAATAAAGCATATTGCCAGGAGATGAAAGACATAACCTTCCGACTCAGCAGTTAGCTGTCAGTCTACGCTAAATATTGCGCCCCAGGTAATAACCTCGGAACCCGTCAAGATCAAGGCAATTTATTAATGGGTGAGGCCCACTCAACTTTAAAGAACTTTATTAAAATTCAGCACCTTAGGTAAGGGTACCGGGTGCTGAGCCAATTTGAGCGGCTGGCATTGGGATGGTGAATTTCACCGCGGTCGTAAAACTGCTGGCCGTTAAGAGCAAAACCCGGCGGCCGCCTGAGAACCGCAGCTATTATAACTGATTTCAGGGTATAAAGACATCCCCAGGAAAGCAAGCTAATTTTCCATTTATCTCTTAAAGTTTCATTTATAGTTTACGGCATACCACCAGCAGCCGGGGCTCTTTGCTGATGGGGAGGTGGTATGTCTGAGGCTCCAGGAGTTCCAGGCCCAGAAGCGGACAGGCAGACGCGGCCGTTTCCAACTCGAATCCCGGCAGATGGATACCTTTGAGGGCCAACAGCCTGCCCCCTGGGACCAGTAAGGGCTCCGCCAGCTCCAGCAAGCGGGGCAGCAAGAAGGTGGCCCGGGAGACCACCGCCTCCACTTTCGACTCCCATTTCCGGGCCAGGGAGGGGGTGAGATGGGTCTGGACTACTTCGACCCTGGTCAACCTGAGGCGGGACCCAGGTCCACCAGGGAGGCGGCCCGGCCGACAAACGTCAGCACCGCCAAAGAGTCCAGAAAATGCTTGATGACCATGTCCCGGGGATTTTTCAAACCCGTTAAGTTGATTCTGGCATTCCAGACCTGTAATTCTTCCAGATAAATCCTTAAGTTATCCAGAGTCTTAGGAGGCAGTTTCAGGCCCAGGCCCGCGGCGCCCTCCTGCAAAAGCGCCCCAGGATCAACCACAGGTCCCGCGGGCTCGTTCCGTCTCCTCTTCTTCAAGTTGCTGTTTTGCTTTCTAATTTATTTTCCCAGGCAAAACTGCCCAAAGATGCGGTCCAAGATGGCTTCGCCCACTTCCTCGCCGGTAATTTCCCCCAGTTCCCGGATGGCCGCGGCCAGTTCCAGGGCCACCAGCTCCCAGGAAGGCTGCGGCTCGCCATTTTGGCAAGGGCTCAGCAAACCTTTGGCCTGGCCCAGGTAGGTGAGACATTGACCAAGATGGTGATGATGGCGGGCCTGGGTGATCATCTGCCCCTGGACCTTGAGACCACCCCCCAGGGTCTGGGCTACGATTCCCTCTTTTAAGGCCGGGATACCTGCCCCGGTGAGCGCGGAAATTCTTACCAGGGGCCAGGAGGTGAACCGCGGCAAATCGGCCTCGTTAAGCCCCAGGGCCAAGTCGATTTTGTTGATCACCACCAGCCCCCGCTGCCCCGCCATCTCCGCCAGGACCCTTTCATCTTCGGAGGCCAGCCCGGCGCTGTGATCCACCAGGTACAGGATCAGGTCCGCCTGCCGCAGCCGCTGGCGGGTGCGCTCGATCCCCAGTTCCTCCACCCGGTCCCGGGCCGGGCGCAAGCCCGCGGTATCACTGAAGCGCACCACCACGCCCTCCAGGGTGATGGCCTCCTCCACCAAGTCCCGGGTGGTCCCGGGAATTTCGGTGACAATGGCCCGCTCCATATCCAAAAGGCGGTTCAACAGGCTGGATTTGCCCACATTGGGCCGCCCGGCGATCACCACCAGGAGCCCCTCTTTAAGCAGCCGTCCCGCGGTATAGGTTTCGGCCAAAGTTTGCAGGGAGTCTATCTGGGTCTCAAGACCGGCGCAGATCAAAGCAGGGGATAATTCTCCCGCTTCTTCGGGGAAATCCAGGGCCGCCTCCACCCGGGCCAAAAGGTCCAGTAAGTCCTGCCGTCCCTGACGGAGCCCGCGGCCCAGCCGACCCTGCAGGTGTTCTGCAGCCACCTGCACCGAAGTTTCGGTGCGGGCGCTGATCACCTCCAGGACGGCTTCCGCCTGGGTCAGATCGAGACGCCCGGAAAGAAAGGCCCGCAACGTGAACTCTCCGGGGTGAGCCAGCCGGGCCCCTTGAGCCAGAACAGATTCCAGAATGCGGCGCAAGACCCCGTATCCTGAATGGCAGTTGATTTCCACCACGTCTTCCCGGGTATAGGTATCAGGAGCGCGCATGAGGGCCACCAGCACCTCATCGATGATTTCACCGGCCGGGTCGACGATGTGGCCCAGATATAGCCGGTGGGACTGCCATTGGGGGCGGGGACGGTGGGGGCGGAAGAGGCGCTGGGCGATGGTGCAGGCTAACGGGCCGCTGAGCCGGACAATACCGATCCCTGCTTCGCCCAGGGGGGTGGAGATAGCCGCGATAGTATCGGCCGCATACGGTAAGGTCATGCCGAGCCGCCGGCATCCTCCTGTTTTTCCTTCTTTTTAGCCAGCGAAATGACCACCTTTTTGTAGAGACCTTCACCCCGGCTGATGGTCTTCAGGTCCTTGTCCCCCTGGAGAGCCATGTGCACGATGCGGCGATCATAAGGATTCATGGGATTCAGGGTGACGGGCTTGCCGCTGCGCTTGACCTTCTCGCCATTCTTTTTGGCCAGCAGGGTCAAGGCCTCGTTGTGGCGGGCCCGATAGGCCTCCACGTCAATGGCGATTCGCACCTTCTTTTTGGTCTGCTTCGCCAACATTTTGGTGACGAGATATTGCAAAGCATCGAGGGTTTGGCCCTGCTTGCCGATGAGCAAACCAGCATCGTCGGTGGAAACGATCAGGCTGATGCGGTCTTCTTCATAGGAAGCAGTCACTGTGGCCGGCTCGTGCATTTTCGTCAGGACCTGCTCCAGGATTTCCCGGGCCCGGGGCAGCATGTCTTCTTCCGGTTCCTGCCGCTTAAAAACACGAATCTTGGCCTTTTTGCCTCCCAGACCAAAAATTCCGGGAGACCCCACCGACAAAATCTCTATCTCCAACTCCTCCGAAGGAACTTGAAAATGGGCGCAGGCGCTTTCGATGGCCTCTTCAGTGGTTTTGCCTTCAAATTCCAAAATCTCCATCAAAATTCCCCTGAGATCTAGGTAAGGTACTTGTTGGTGTAGTACTGCTGACCGATGGATAAAATGTTGTTCACCAGCCAATAGATCACCAGACCCGAGGCAAAATTGAGGAAGAGAAACGTAAAAATCAGCGGCAGGAACATCATCATTTTGGCTTGGGTGGGATCTCCGGCCGACGGGGTCATTTTCTGCTGGATGAACATAGTGGCCCCCATGACCAGGGGGGTGATGAGCAGCGGGTCTTTGGCGGACAGGTCGGCCAGCCAGACAATGTGGGTAAACGGCAAGGTGGGTATAAAAGGCGCATGGCGCAGTTCGATGGCGTATCCCAGCACGTTGTACAAGGCGATGAACACCGGCAATTGCAGCAGCATGGGCAGACAGCCCGCCATAGGATTGACCTTGAAAGTCCGGTACAGGGCCATGAGCTCCTTGTTCATGGCTTCCTTGTCATCTTTATGCTTTTCCCGGATCTTGGCTACCTTGGGCTGGAGCTTCTGCATTTCCTTCATGGACTTGTAGCTCTTGTGGTTGGGCCACCAGAAGACGATCCGCAGCAGAATGGTCAGAATGATAATGGCCCAACCGTAGTTGTAGGAATACCGGTCCAGCCAATTCAAAAAGGTTAGCAGGGGCTTGCCCAGAAAGTCAAACCAGCCGAAGTTGACGGCCCGATTCAGCCCCAGGGGTTTGAGATCATCCAGGTTTTTGGGACCGAAATAGAGCAGGTAGGAAAACTGGTCCGTCGCGCCCGGGGCCAGGTTTTCCACGGGAGTCCTGAGGCTGGCCACCATGGGGGCTTTGGCCGGTTCGCTCAGGGTGACCCAGGCCTTGTTGGATTGGGGCACCATGGCGGTGAGAAAGTAGCCCTCGTCCAACCCGGCCCACTGGACCTGGCCGGTAAAGGTCTTGGGTTCTTTGAGGCTGCCGCTTTGGATGTCTTCGGTCTTGTTGTTGATGGAGCCGTTGAACCCCAGAAAATGGAAGTGGCTGACTTCCTCCCCGGCGAAATTCTCACTCAGATCCAGGTTGAGCTGGCCATCCAGGGGCTGCTTGGTATAGTTGGTCACCTGCACCCCCAGGTCGAAGCCGTAGCTGTCGGCCTTGAAGGTAAAAGTCTTAACAAAGCTCAGGCCCTCGGGACTGACGCAGGTGAATTTCAGGGTGCCTTTGCCACCTTGCTTGAGGGTCAGATGGTCGGTGGAGGCCTGGCACAGGCCCAGCCCCTTCACCATAAGGTTTTTGCTTTCCCAACTAACGGTCAGGGGCAGTTCGTGGTCGCCCGGCCGGACCAGTTCCTGGGGTCCGATATGGGCCTCTTTCCCACTCAAGTAACGCTCGACCTCGAAGGAAACGGGCCCCAGTTTGAAATGGTACAGGGGTTTGTAGGGCATACGGCCCTTATATTTTTTTAATTGGAAGCTCTTGAGCCGGCCCCCCGATTCGGTAAAAACCGCATGATACAAGGGGGTATCCACCACCACGTCCTTGGCGGGCCGGGCCGTAGTCGCCGGCATTGGCGGCGGGGGCGGGGGCGTAGGTCGCGCCGCCACCGGAGGCGGCGCCGGGGCCGGGGCCGCGGGTTTGGCCGGAATGGTCTGGGTGGAGGGCGCGGGCGGCGCCGGGCGTTTCATCTTCTGTCCGAAGTAGATGAACACCAAAAACACCAAAAAACTCAAGCCCAGGGCAATCATTGCCCGTCTTTCCATTTAAAAACTCCTAAGGTACTGGGTCCCATCCCCCGGGATGGAAAGGATGGCAGCGACACAGGCGCCGGATAGTTAACCCCAGGCCGCGCCAGAGGCCGTGACGGCTCAAAGCTTCCGCGGCATACTGGGAACAGGTGGGTGCAAACCGGCAGCTACTGGGAAACAGGGGGGAGATCAGCACCTGATACGCACGGATTATCAAGAGGGCCACTTTAATCATGGGTTATCTTCCGGGCCTGGGCCAAGAGCAGGCGGCCCAATTCCTCTTCGACCTGATGGTATACCAGCCCCTCAGCGCCTTTTTTGGCCATGATGACCAAGTCGACCGTAGGCAATTGGCGGTGGTGGCGGCGAAAAAATTCCCGGAGCAGGCGTTTCACCCGGTTGCGCTGCACCGCTTTCCCCAGGCGCTTGGTCACCACCAGCCCCAACCGCGGCCTGTCCGTTGCCGGGGGAGCCAGGGTCACTCCGAAATGGCGCGTATAAAACCGCTTGCCCAGGGCCTGGGTCCGAAGGAAGTCACGGCGGCGGCGGAGACGCTCTGCCTTGGTAAACCGGGCGGTCCCTCTGGGATTGGAGTCAGGACAGTGGCGGAGCACCGGCGGTTGACCTCGTGGCGAGGCTCAAGGGCTCCCCACCACTCAGACTGTGAGGCGTTTACGGCCCTTGGCCCGACGGCGCTTTAAGATCCGGCGCCCGCCCTTGGTGCTCATGCGTTCCAAAAACCCGTGGGTGCGAGCCCGGCGCAAATTACTGGGTTGAAATGTGCGTTTCATGCAATCACCCTTATCCGAAACTTATTCCAAACAATTTATAAACCATTTATGGCGGGTTTTGTCAAGAGCTTACGCCGATTAATCACCGCATTGCCAGGATAAACCGCCAGTGGAGGTAACCTGAGGATTTTTAGGTTGAATTTTTTCCCTAAGTAGGCACAATAGAGAATCGAGGGGCTTCTCTGGAGGCGCGGCGCGCTCGGGAACCGGGCGTTTTTTGGCCTCCGGCGGCGCTTAAGGCACCGGAGGCGGTGTTTCCCACGATATGCTAAGGAGTCAGGCACATGTTTCTTGATCCCATCCTAGGGTTGTTCTCCAATGATCTCGCCATCGACCTGGGGACCGCCAACACCCTGGTCTATGTGAATGGCAAAGGCATCGTCTTGAGCGAGCCTTCCGTGGTGGCGGTGCGCAAGAACGACCGGGATCGCAGCCGGGTGCTGGCGGTGGGCCGGGACGCCAAGATGATGCTGGGCCGCACCCCGGGAAACATTGTGGCCATCCGCCCCATGAAAGACGGAGTCATCGCCGACTTTGAAATCACCGAGGCCATGCTGCGCCACTTTATCCGCAAGGTCCACAACCGGGGATCATTGATCCGGCCTCGCATCATCATCTGCGTGCCTTCAGGCATCACCCCGGTGGAAAAACGGGCTGTCCGGGAATCTGCCGAATCCGCCGGGGCCCGGGAAGTCTACCTCATCGAGGAACCCATGGCCGCGGCCATCGGCGCCGGGTTGCCCATCACCGAACCCATCTGTAACATGGTGGTGGACATCGGCGGCGGCACCTCGGAAGTGGCGGTCAT
>JARRQO010000152.1:0-9105 GCA_037381685.1 Deltaproteobacteria bacterium
CCTGCCTCTCAAATTTCCTCACCCGGCTTAATCAGACCCCGCTTGTATTCCAGGCAGGCCCGGATGTAGTCCCGGAACAAAGGATGTGGCGTCAGGGGCCGGGACCTGAATTCCGGGTGGAACTGGCACCCCAAAAACCAGGGATGGTCCCGCAGTTCGATGATCTCCACCAGCTCGCCGTTGGGGGAGGTGCCGCTGATAGCCAACCCGGCCTCCTTGAGTCGGTCCCGGTACTGGTTGTTGAACTCATAGCGGTGGCGATGCCGTTCCATGGTCTTGGTCTCGGCGTAAGCTGTCCCGGCCAGAGAGCCTTCCGTGAGGACGCAGGGGTAGCTCCCCAGTCGCATGGTGCCGCCTTTGTCCGCAGCCTTATCCCGGCGGATGATGGCGTCCCTGCGGTAATCATACCACTCCCGCATCAGATAGATCACCGGGTGCTCGGCCTCGGGGAGGAATTCTTCGCTGGTGGCTGCGTTAATTTTGGCCACATGGCGGGCAAATTCCACCACCGCCAACTGCATACCGAAACAGATGCCGAAATACGGCACTTGCTGTTCCCGGGCATAACCGATGGCCTTGATTTTGCCCTCCACCCCTCGCACTCCGAAGCCCCCGGGCACCAGGATACCGTGGAGATGGCCCAAAAGGCCCTCGGCGCCCTCCCGCTCCACCCGCTCAGAATCGATGTAGGTGAGCGCTACCTGGACTTCGTTGGCCAGGCCGCCGTGCATCAGGGCTTCGTGCAGGCTTTTGTAGGATTCCCGCAGGTCCACGTATTTGCCCACAATCCCGATTTCCACCCGGTCCTTGGGATTCTTGATGCGGTCCACCAGTTGCTGCCAGACTTCCAGGCGGGGGGCTCGGGTCCAGATATTTAGGGTTTCCACGAGGCGGTCGTCCAGGCCCTCCTGGTGCAGCAGCAGGGGAATCTCGTAGATGTTGTCCACGTCCTGGGCGGTGATCACCATGTCCGGCTCTACATTACAGAACAGGGCGATCTTGGCCTTGATATCCGGACTGAGAACCTGTTCGGTGCGGCACATAAGAATATTGGGCTGGATACCGATGGAGCGCAATTCCTTGACGCTGTGCTGGGTCGGCTTGGTCTTGACCTCCCCTGCGGTTTTAATAAATGGCACCAGGGTCAGGTGGACGTAGCAGACGTTTTCTTTGCCCAAATCGCCCTTGAGCTGGCGAATCGCCTCCAGAAAAGGCAGGCTCTCGATATCGCCCACGGTGCCGCCGATCTCGATGATGGCCACATCCGCAGTGGGGGCAATCTTCATGACCGCTTGCTTGATTTCGTCGGTGATATGGGGGATGACCTGGACGGTGCCGCCGAGATAGTCGCCCCGGCGCTCCTTGGAAATGACGTTATAATAGATGCGGCCCGAAGTGAAGTTGTGTTCCTGGCCCAGGGTGACCGAAGTGTAGCGCTCGTAATGGCCCAAATCCAGGTCGGTTTCGGCGCCGTCTTCGGTGACGAAGACCTCGCCGTGCTGGAAGGGGTTCATGGTGCCTGGGTCCACATTGATATAAGGGTCCAGCTTTTGAAAGGTGACCCTCAACCCCCGGGCTTCCAACAAGGCGCCAATGGCCGCGGCCGCCACCCCCTTGCCCAACGAGGACAGCACCCCACCGGTGATAAAAATGAATTTATTTTTCACAAGTCCCTACATATACCTCCCCAACCTGGATGTCAAGAGGACCCGCGGTTTCTGAAAAGTTCGCCCAAGGACCGGATCATCACGGCAGGCCGCCGGGAATTTACCGCAACAGGTGCACATTCCCCAGGTTAACCCGTTTCACCCCGGCTTCCCGGGCCACCCTTTCGGCCTTAAGAGCAAAATCCCGGGACGTAACGGGCAAATCGTCCAGGTAGAACTGCGGGTGAAAGGCCAACAGGCTGTAGGGAATATCGGGGTTAAGGGTGGCGATGAAGCGGGCCAGGCCGTAAATCTCTTCCAGGTCCACATAACCCGGCACCATCAGGGTGCTGGCGCACAGCAGCGGCACCTCCGGCCGCTCCCCCAGGTGTCGGGCCAGTTCGGCAAAGTTCTTCAGGGTCTGGGAATTGGAGACCCCGCACAGGGCCAGGTGGATGGGTTCACTAAACGCCTTCAAATCCACCTTGATGACCCCGCCGGACTTCAGGGAAGTATCTAAAAGCGGCTTGAGCCAGGGGGTCTGCATGGCGCCGTTGGTTTCCCAGCAGATCCGCAAGATGCGGTTATTCTTGCGGGCCGCGGCCCGGCTGAGATGGGCCGTGGTCAAGGCGTGGGGCAACTGGGGCGTGGGGTCGCCGCCGAAATAGCAGATGCACGAAGTGCGGGCGCGCACCGCCCCGGCCAGTTTCACGGCCGAGACTTTTTCTCCGGAAAAGGTCGCCTTTTTAAAAGTCCAGTTCTGGCAATAGAGGCAGTTGAAATTGCAGGCCTGGTAAAAGACCGCCAAATTTTCATGGCCGTATTCCGGCCCCTGGCGGCAGGCATACCGGGGATAGCCCGCCCCCGTTCCGCCCGGACAGAACCAGTCGGCTACGCAGTTGGTGGGCAGGGGGTCATAATAATAGCTCAGCCTTGCGCCCCGGGGCCCGCCCCCCACGATTTTGCCGTCCACCACCCGCCGGGCCCCGCAAAAGCCATGGCCGCCTTCCGGGATAACGCAGGCATGGAAGCACAGGTTACAGCGGCGCCCCCCGAGAGCCCGGGGCGGGCTTAAGGGCAGATTAAAAGCCCGGCGGCTGTTCTGGTGGACCGCCTCTACTTCAGGCCAGAGCTCCTCAAAGTGAGCCCTGAGACTAGGGGCGCAGTAGCCCAGGCGGGCTGAAATTATGCGGTCAGTGCGACCGCAGGCGCGACAAGCAGGCATGGGTAAAAATACAGTTTTCGGTTTTCAGTTTTTGGTGAAGAAAGAGAATTGCTCGAATGCCCCGATTAGTCATAGGAAAAAGTGACAGTGGTGGCAAATTCTATCAGGGAATTGGCGATAATCAGCCCCACCGCGAGCAGCAGTGCCCCGATCAGGGGATAGGCGAAAATCCGATATTGGGGATTCTGGGCCAGTTTTTCCCGGACCCAGGCCGCGGCCCGGGCCACCTCCTCGGAGAACAGGAGAAGGAGCAACAGAAAGCCGGCATAAAACAGGATGGTCCCGATCATCTGGCCCCACGATCACTGGCTGGCCGAATCCAGCTTGGTTAAGGGCTCAAGAACCTTGGGAGATTAGGCAAGCCACGCCACTTCCCCATTTAAAATATTTTATCATTTTTCCCGAGAGGAAGGAAAGGTAAACCGAGGCTTTAGGTCAGGGGCGTCAGCTCCACCCGGCCCCAGGCCCCCAGCTTTTCGCCGACGATCACTATGGCGCCCAGGATATCCGGCAGGCTGGCCACCCATTCCAGGGCCGGGGCAATGGCGTCGGGACCCCCTACGCGGTTGCCCAGCGCGGTGGCCGCGGCATCGGCGAAGGCGGCGTCCGGGGCCAGGACGCAGGCGGCGTCCGCGCGCCCCAGGCTCAAGGAATGTCCGGTGATAGCAGAAGAAGTACACACCCCCAGGGGGCTCAAGGCGGGGTCGATCTTCAGCCCCACCCGGTGACTCAAGGGGGATTTGCCCGCCAACAGGGCAATGGTGGCGGGTTGGGCAAGGGCCAGAAAAATGTCGCCGCCGTTTTCCACGATGACTTCAGGGCTCAAGGGGGTCAGGTGCCGCCCCACCCGGGCCGCCAGGGCGCCGGCCACCGCGGCCATGGGCCCCACCCCCGCGACCGCGGTCGCGGTGATCATCTCCCGCACCACCGGCGGAGCGAAGGGGTCCGGGGGCCAGGGCGCCATACTGGTGAGAAATCCGGGATGGCTGGCGATGTAGGCTTCCAGTTGTTGCCGTTCCTGAATGACCAGATCCCGGACCTCTGCGGAAAAATCCCGGGCGGCCAGGACCCACAGATCGGTCTCTTTGACTTCTACGCGCAAACCGGTGAGGCCTGGGCGGGCCATGCGGGTTCGATAGGTGCGGGGCTCAAAGGTGGTCATAATATGATATCACCGGCGGAATGATTCATATAAAAAGATGTGAATTAACTGTAATGAATAAGATTTAATCTGACAACCACCAAATCGAGATCAGATTAAATCTGACTTTAGGGGAAATAATTTAAAAAGCCTGAGGCTTGAGGGACAGCTAGGATAACCAAATCAATTACCTTGCATTTCAATTAAGCCTGCGCATATATAGAAGTTATCAACCACTTTTCATATTCTATATAAAAGTATTTTTTAGTAAGATTGGCTTATAATCTAGATAGCGATTCAGAGGTGGAAGTGTGCTCCCGTCCATTATTGTAAAGGGTGCAATTGCCCGGCTGGGGCTGCGGCCGTATCCCCTGGGTCTCACGTTTGAGCTTACTTGGCTTTGCAATCTTGCCTGCAGGTACTGTGACCGCCACACACCAATGCGGAATGAGCTCACGCGTGACCAGATCTTCCAGGCGCTTACCGAATTCTATGATATCGGCACACGTGACGTGTGCCTCGACGGTGGTGATCCGCTCACCCACCGGTACGTGGACGAGATCGTGCAGTGGCTCGTCGAACGCCGCATCACGGTCGCCATGAACAGCAACGGTGTCCTGGTACCGCGCAAAATCGACACCGTCCGCAAGCTGGCCAAGCTCAAGATCAGCCTCGACGGTCCCCGGCAAATCCATGACGCGATGCGCGGTGATGGGTCTTTCGACGCAGCCCTTGCCGGCGCGCGCGCCGCGCGGCGGGTGGGAGTTCCGGTCGAGTTCACATGCACTGTGGGTCGCCACAACTCCGAGTCGCTTGAAAAACTGCTGGACATTACCAAAGCTTTAGGAGTTCCTGTCATTTTCCAGCCGGCTCGCAACAGCCTTTTTCAGGGAAGTAGGCGCGATGGTTCGGCTTGGGAACTCGATGGTCCGAGCGCCCGAGCTGCCTTCGCTCGTATCGAAGTAATGAAACGCCAGCAACGCGGCGTCGGGAACGGTTGGTCAAGCCTGCGCCACTTTCGCCGGTTCCCGGAGCAGACCCGGCCTCCTTGTGCTGCGGGCTGGGTGTTTTGCACTATGGATCCGGAGGGCGTGCTTTTCTCTTGTGGAGAATTGGATCGCGGTGACCGCTTGAACAGCGTTGTGCAGCTAGGGGTGGCTAAAGCATTCGCGAACCTTGTAAGAAAAGGGTGCGGCGAGTGCTGGTGTGCGCGATTAGTGGAAGAAAACTACCTCTGGGGCTGCCGCATCGATCAGATGCTTCCTCCCCGTGGAACGTCACCTCGCAATCGCAAGCCACAGAGGATTATTGAGAAGGGAGCATCGTCCCCGCGCTGAACGGGTACGACACGCCATAAGCGATAAACGGGGCGAAAGCTACGGACCTCAAAGCATAAGCAAGAAATCCTAAGATATCGAAAAATTTTATATCCTGAAAAGTTTAAGATATTGATCCCTTGCCATAAGGGACACTTATCGGAAGGGTGAGGAAAAAAGCAGGTATGATGAGCCAGCCGAGTTGCCTGAGCACGGTAGACTTAGCCATAACGTGTCCTGAATCAGACTTAATTTGACAGTATCCCCGTAGCTAGGTTGTTATTGGTAACCTCTTTCAGTTAACCCGCAGCCGTCGCCGCCGCCTCCGACGAGCAATTTGGAGGCCCATTCTCTATCAATTCAAAAAGCCGCCTTCCCCTGGCCGAATGTGGTAGGATGCTTTTTCAGGGAGCCCCAGTGTGTTGCCTTTTTTGTTTCACTCGCGCCCTTATCTTTTACCTTCAAACTTTGGGAATGATTCTTTCCTAAGCTTCTGACCACATATCTATAAAAAATCTTGACGTTTATTTTCTATTGTGTTTATCGCCAAATACCAGTAAAAGCTAAACCCGTCGCAAGGCGGGGGCAGCGGGTTGGCCACGGGGCCGGAGCCGTCAGGAGCCGACTAGCGGTCGGCGGGTTATGGATTTTCGAAGAAGGTAACCTTGCCGGTGCTCACGTCGTACATCGCACCCACTAAGCCGATTTCTCCTTTTTTGATCATCTCTCGTAGCACATTACTCCTGTTGAGGAGTTTCTGCATGTTGAGCTTAACGTTTTTTTCCGTAACGGCTAGGACAAACTCCTCGTTCTGCGAGTTTCTGGGTTTGTAGTCTCCCTGTACCGCATCTACGGCTGGATTGATGTTAGCCAGTGTCGCCGTCAACAACCCGAGTTGGGCCCTGTCGCAAGCCCCCCTTACGGCGCCGCACCAGGTATGACCCATGATCACGATCAGTTTAGCGCCGGCCAGTTTGGTCGCAAATTCGAGACTGCCGAGGATGTCGTCATTGACAAAGTTGCCCGCCACCCTCGCAACAAAGATGTCACCAATCCCCTGATCGAACACATATTCCGGCTGGGTGCGCGAATCAAGGCAGCTCACTATTGCAGCAAAGGGAAACTGTCCTTTCGAGGTCTTTTTGACTTGTGCCATGAGATTCCGTTTTCTCAACCTGTTGCTGACAAAGCGTTTATTGCCTTCTTTGAGCATTTCCAGCGCCTTAGATGGAGTGATGGCGGCTTGTGCTTCCTTGGTAAGTGCGACATCAGCGGCGTTTGCCTGGATAGCGCCAAAAGCCAAAGAAAAACACATTACAGCGACTAGCCCAACCCTTTGCGATTTTGTGGTGTTGATCATCATCATCCTCTTGGGTTTCAGTTTACAATACTAATTAACTAAATTTTACATTAATTACTTCATTTGACTTGTCAATATGCTGAATCGAATACAGATAGGCGGAGTAGGGAAATCGGCGTCGTCCAAGATCAGTCCACGCTCCAGGATACAGGGATTCGAGCTATATTGCCAAAACCGCAGCTTATCGCCAGTCCAGCAAAAACTGGAGGTATGATTTGCATATCTTCCCCTGGTGTTTGTGGGGGGGAAAGATCTTAGATATCCACGTCCGAGAGAAGACGGATTGTCGGCGGGGAAGGCAGGAGGCCATCAGGTCAAAAAGAGCTGATATGATCCGGATATTGAAGGGTCATTCAGGCAGTGATAAGTTCGGGGTCATAGCGTGAACGTAACTTTAGTTGGGAATAACACAGGGTTTCAGACGGCAAAAAAATGTCCTATTCTCGGACTACAATTTCCCCTCTAGTGCAGCCAAAATTTCTTTCAGTTCCGCTTGCTCTGCCTGGGAGACCCCAAACTTGTCCAGCGTCTGCTGGAAATCATTTATGAAAGCCCCCCACTCTGCAGCGGTGATCAGCAAATGTTGGTGCGCTTCACGCAAGGGACGACCGGTATACTGTTGCGGCCCACCCGTCGCCCAGCAGACCATTTCCGTCACGAGGTATTTGAACCCCGGGGGCGATACCCGGTGATGGGCTCCGTTCACTTGGGGGTTGGCATTCAAGCGCGGGTCAACCATGATCCTGTTGATGAAGTCATCTACTACTGTTGCGATATTATATACACCCCCCAGCCGCTCTTAGAGACTTGGTTTATTCTTGCTATCCATGTTATGACTCCTATTCTCCCCTTAGGATTAGGGATCTCAGGTTCCGGCACCCCTATTGAAGAAAAAGAAAAATAGAAAGCATGGGGCCTTCGAAACAGACTTGTGCGTCGATGTCACAAATAGAAACTCTCTTTAGGCGTCACGGATGTTAGCTTTGACACGCTCGATCAGCTGCGGCGTTACTTCGCGGATGCCGTGTTCCTTGGCGTGCTCAGCCGCTTTCTGGAGAACCTCCTCTTGCGTCTCACCCCTTATGATGTGCTGACACCCACTCGACGGGTCTACCTTGGCGCATTCCAGGATCTTTGACATGGGCTTTGCCTCCCTAAGCAACGTTGTGATTTTTACAATAAGCATTCTCGGGTCAGTATCAAGGGATTGGCCTGGCTACATCGGTAGATCAGGGAAGGCGAATGCAGGCGTAGTCGATCACTTGCCAAAGCCGTAGCTTATCACCCAGCCATAGAAAACTGCAGATATGATTTGCATATCTTTCCCAGAGGCTCGTGGGGGGAACGATTTCAGGTATCGAGGATAGTGTTACCGGCCGCCAAGAGGGTGGTCTATAAAGTCAAAAAGATTCGACATGCTCTGGATATATGAACTTAACTGGCTCGCTGATAAGTTGCTGGTGATAGCAGAAATCTTCTATTTTTGATGCGGTCATGGAGGTGAGTGAATAGTCTATTCGTATTTAAATGATCATAATAGTCGAGAGGCGAGTATTGGCCTTAGGCTTTGTCAGCGGGCAGGATGATCTCGATGCGGGTACCTTGCCCTTTGGAACTGGTGATTTCAAAGGAACCCTGCAGCAGGCGCACCCGTTCTTCCATGGCGACAAGCCCTATTCCCGGTCTTCTCCGAGATCTCACCTCCTCCAGATCGAATCCTGACCCGTTATCTTCGCAACTGAACCGCACCGTACCGTCTTGCTTATAGGCGCACACTTTGACGCTGATGGCCTTGCCGTGCCGCAATGCGTTGGTCAGGCACTCCTGAAAGAAGCGGTACACCGTAATCTGGACCTCTTCTGGAAACAGGCCGCTCAGATCGGCAATTTCCTCCATCACCTCCAGCCCATGAGGCTTTTGAAACTCTGACAGCAGTTCTCGCAAGGAGCCGTTGAGCCCCAGGCTTTCCAGGGATGTAGGCAGCAGGGATTGGCAGGTTTCCCTGACTTGATCTGCGATCACATTGACAAATTCCAGGGCTTGATCAAACTCTTCCCAGGCCTCCTCCTTGCGTTTGACACGCCGTTTGAAGGCATTGAGCTGCATCTTTAACGCCATCAAAGACTGCCCCATCTCATCGTGCAGGTCCCGGGCGATGCGCTGCCGCTCCTGTTCCTGAGTGGTTAGGATCTGGGTTGCCAGGTAACGTAGCCGTTGCTCCGATTCCTTGAGGATGTCCTCAGTTTGCTTGCGCTCGTTCACTTCCTCCGCCAATTGGACTACAGTTTCCTTCAATTCTTGAGTGCGTTGCGCCACCAAGTGTTCTAACTCGTCGTGGGCCTTTTCCAGGTTCTCCTCGGCCTTTTTGCGTTCGGTGATATCCCGCAGGAAGACGAACATCCGGCCATCGGCAATAG
>JARRQO010000153.1:0-5904 GCA_037381685.1 Deltaproteobacteria bacterium
GCGCCTGACCTCCGGGTCCAATTTTCCCAGACCCCGAAGAATCTGGGTAATGAGGCCTTTGCGGCCCAAATATTTGACCCGTACCTGCGCCAGTGCTTCGGCGAACTGGGCTTGTTCGATTTCCAGCCGAGCCGCTTCTTGGATTTCGTCTATGGCCTCGACACCCATTTACAAGTCCTTGGGGCTAAAGAGCGTTTGAGGGGCGGCCCGCAAGCCACCCCTCCAGGATCTAGGGCGGGTCAGGCACGCCGAGGGCGGCGGTCCCAGACCGCCCGACTTGCTATTCGCCCTTGGCCAGCTCCGCCACCTTGGCAAACCCTTGCGGATCTGCTCTCGTTCCCAAGCTCCAGCTTGGGAACGCAAATTTTCGCCCAAGCTCTGCTTGGGCACCAATAAAAAGCTGACAGTTGACGGCTGACAGCTATTTACTCTCCGCCTTTGGACAGTTCGGCCACCCGGGCAAAGCCCTGTGGATCATAAACCGCCATGTCGGCCAGGACCTTGCGGTCCAGGTTGATCTGGGCCTTTTTCAGGCCCCCGATGAACTTGCTATATGACATTCCCAAGGGGCGCAGGGCCGCGTTGATCCGGACGATCCACAGGCTGCGGAACTCCCGTTTCCGCACCTTGCGGTCCCGGTAGGCGAAGGTCAAGGACCGTTCCACGGCCTCCCGGGCGGAGCGGTAAAGGCGGTGACGGCCGCTGCGGAATCCCTTGGCCATCCTCAGGAATTTTTTGCGGCGCGCCCTGGAGGCGACGCTCTTTTTTACACGTGGCATGACAAACTCCTCATCTCAGAGATAAGGCAACAAGCGCTTGATGCTCTTGGCCTCGGCTTCGGACAGGAAGGCCGGCAGACGCAGCTGCCGCTTGCGCTTGGCGCTCTTGCTGGTCAGAATGTGGCTATGGTAGGGTTGCTTGTGTTTCAGGCGGCCCTTGCCGGTGGCCTTGAAACGCTTGGCCGCTCCCCGATGGGTTTTCATTTTGGGCATGGTTAACCTCGCATGATGCTAACGGCCGCCATGCCGGCGGCCGGGTGGATTTCCGCGTCATCGATCTAAATATCGGTTGAACCCAATCTAAAAATTTATACTCTATTCATCACATTTTAACAAGATTTCTGCAAAAAAATCCTTTCCCCCGGCCAGCCAGGGGCGGCATTTGTTACTGTGCAGGAAATGGCGCGGGACTACTTGGGGGCAACGATCATGGACAGATTCCGGCCCTCCAGCTTGGGGTTCTGCTCGACGTTGCCCACTTCCGCCAGGGCTTCCGCCATTTGGGCCAGGATACGGAAGCCGCGGTCGGTGTGGGCGATCTCCCGGCCGCGAAAAATCACCGAGATCTTGACCTTGTCGCCGTCTTCCAAAAAACGCCGGGCATTCCGCAACTTGAACCCCATATCGTGCACCTCGATCTTAGGCCGGACCTTAACTTCCTTGACCTGGATCGTGGTAGCGCGACGCCGGGCTTCTTGCTGTTTTTTGCTTTGCTGATACTTGAACTTGCCATAATCCATGATCCGGCATACCGGTGGGCTGGCCTGGGGGGCAACCTCCACCAGGTCCAGGTGCGCCTCAGCCGCATAGGCCAGGGCCTCTTTGGTCGGCATGACACCGATCTGTTGACCATCGGGGCCGATGAGCCGTACCTCGGGCACCCTGATATGCTGGTTGATTCTGACTCTTTGATGCTTCTGGATGACCGTCACCTCCTGTTAGAATGGTCCATAAGGTTTTTGTCAAGTGACATTAAGGTAGATTTTTCTAAGCACCGGCGGGGGACGGAACCCGGGATTCCTGCTTAAGGCGCTGGATAAACGCCTCCAGGGGGATGTCTTTCAACTCCGTACCGTCCCGCAGGCGGGGCGCCAAGGTGCGGTCCGCCGCCTCCCGATCTCCCATGATTACCATATAGGGAATTTTCTGAACCTGGGCTTCCCTGATCTTGTAGCGCAGGGTTTCCGTACGAGTATCCACTTCCACCCGCAGGTCCGCATCTGCAAGGGCCCGGGCCACCTCCCGGGCATAGGCATGGACCCGGTCGGTGATGGGCAAAAGTATGACCTGAACCGGGGCCAGCCAGACTGGGAAGGCGCCGGCAAAGTGTTCCACCAACACCCCCATGAAGCGCTCCAGAGAGCCCAGGATCACGCGGTGCAGCATCACCGGGCGATGGCGTTCGCCATCCGCGCCCACATAAGTGAGTTCAAAGCGCTCCGGCAGGGTAAAATCGCATTGTATGGTGGCGCACTGCCAGCGCCGATTCAAGGCGTCTTTGAGCTTGATGTCGATCTTGGGTCCATAGAAGGCGCCTTCGCCTTCGCAGGTGCCATAAGCTACCCCCCAGGTTTTGAGGGCTCCGATGAGGGCGTTGGTGGCCAGGTCCCATTCGGCTTCGGTGCCGATGGATTTTTCCGGCCGGGTGGACAATTCCACCTCATACTCGAACCCGAAAATCGACATAACTTCGGCCACAAACTGCAAAACGCCCAGGATTTCGCTCTCCACCTGTTCCGGCATGCACAGGATATGGGCATCATCCTGGGTGAACTGGCGCACCCGGGTAAGCCCGTGCAACACCCCGGAACGCTCGTGGCGCAGCACCGTGCCCAACTCGAACAAGCGCAGGGGCAACTCCCGATAGCTCCGCACCCGGGATTTATAGATCAACATGTGGGCCAGGCAGTTCATGGGTTTGATGCCGTAAACCTGACCTTCCACTTCGGTGAAGTACATGTTATCCCGATAATTATCCCAATGGCCGGAGCGTTTCCACAGGTCGGCTTTGAGCATCTGGGGGCCCATGACCATCTGATAGCCCCGCTTGAGATGCTCCCGGCGTTCAAAATCTTCGATGAGGCTGCGCAGCAGGGCCCCCTTGGGGTGGTAGATCACCATGCCCGGGCCCGCCTCCTCTTCGATGCTAAACAGCCCCAGCTCCCGGCCCAGGCGGCGGTGGTCCCGGCGTTTGGCTTCCTCCAGGAGTTCCAGGTGGCGGGCCAGTTCCTCCTGGGTGGCAAAGGCAGTGCCGTAAATGCGCTGGAGCATGGGCTGGCGCTCGTCTCCGCGCCAGTAAGCCCCTGAGGTGGCGGTGAGCTTAAAGGCTTTGATATAGCCGGTGGACGGAATATGGGGGCCCCGGCACAGATCGATGAAATTACCCTGCTGATAAAGGCTGACCTGGTTTTGAGGGATTTCTTCCAGGAGTTCGACCTTGTAGACTTCGCCTTGACCCTGGAAAAAGCCGATGGCCTGCTGCCGGGGCATATCGTCCCGGCGGAAGGGCTGATCCTGAGCCGCCAACTCGGCCATGTGGGTTTCAATCTTGATGAGATCTTCGGGGGTAAAAGGCGCGGGCACGTCGAAGTCGTAATAAAAACCTGATTCTATGGCCGGGCCGATAGCCACCTTGACTCCGGGAAACAGGTCCCGAACCGCTTCGGCCATGAGGTGGGCGGCGGAATGACGCATGATCTCGAGACCCTCGGGACTATCCAGAGAGATGGGGGCAATGGTGCAGTCCTGGGTAAGGGGACGGTTCAGGTCCACCGCGTCCCCGTTGATTCTGGCGGCCACCAGGTTATGGTCGGCAGCCAAATCAAGGGCCTGCAAGGCCTGGGCTACCGTAGCCCCCTGCTCCAGGGTAACGCTGGGACCGTCATCCAGAGAAACTTTGATCATGAGCGCCTCAATAAAAAAAGGCATCCTGGGCCTCTTAAAAGCCTTCCCAGATGCCCTAAAATGCCTATTATGTTACATGCGGGTTGAATTCAAGTTGGGTTGTGGTTAGGTCCATTATCCCCGGCGTCAGGGATCTCTGAACGTATTCAGTATCGGGGATTATTTCTCATAAATACCTGTGTTTGTCAAGAAAATTTCCTAAAAGCGCCCTAAACGAAGTAGAGTGGTTTGGCGCTGGAAACTCAAAATAACCAGGCGGCCAGGGCCCGTCATTCTCAGGAGAGCGATGATCGGCGCTGGTGTTGACTTACCCCGGTCCTTGGCCTATCGTTGAGGGGATTTTTACCATGCCGAAGCTATCATATATTATTATTAATTATATAAATTCGTTAACTATCGGGAAAGGGGTTGTAGGAAAATATTCCAGTCAGGCCTGTGCCGGTGATCCTTGGTAAACGATTAATGAAAAAATTTAAATTTATTCTGGTTGTCCTGCTTTCCTGGCTCTGCCTCGACTGCCAGACAAAGCCGTCTCCGGGCCAATTGGAGCTGGTGCTGAACGCCTCCTGGAGAAGCTACCGGAAGCATTTCATCACTGCGGACGGCCAAGTCAAGGTTCCGGAGCAGGGCGGCGGCACCATTTCGGAGGCCCAGGCCTACGCGCTGCTGCGCGCCGTCTGGGCCCGGGATGCAGGTACTTTTGTCCGGGTTTATGATTGGACCTACCGGCATCTGGGCCAGGCTGCCGGACCCGGAGATAGTTTGCTGGCCTGGCGCTGGGGCCGGTTGCCCGATGGCTCCTGGGGAGTGTTGGACGCCAACAGCGCCGCGGATGCCGACCTGGACTACGCCCTGGCCCTGATTTTGGCCCACCGCCAGGGTTGGCGGGCTCCACCGGGCCTGCCCGCTTATTTGGAGGAATCCCGCCGGGTCCAGGCCGCGATTGTAGCCAAAGAGGTGGTGCGTCTGGCTGATGGCCAACTCCTCCTGACCCCGGGAAACTGGCATGAACCGGACCCACCCTACTTGGTGAACCCTTCGTATTTTTCCCCCGCAGCTTATCAGTTGTTCGCTCACATGGGGAAAGGGAGGCTTGAGGCTGCTACCTGGCGGCGCCTGGATCAATCAACCTATCCGTTTTTAACCAAGGTTGGCCAACGCCTGGGAGACCAGAGAGGGGTCGGGCTGTTTCCCGACTGGTGCCAAGTCAATGCCGAGGGCCGGATCAGCCCGGCGCCGGGCAAAGACACCAACTTTGGCTGGGAGGCGGTGCGGGTCCCTTTCCGGGTGGCCCTGGACAGTTTGTGGTTTAACAGGCCCCAGGCGGTCCGATTACTCAAAGATAGGTTCCTGCCGTTTTTCAAGAGCCGATGGCAGGCGCATCACCGGCTCCTGGCGGTCTATCACTATGACGGCACCCCGGCAGTGAACTATGAAAGTCCGGTGCTCTATGCCGGAGTGTTGGCCGGGGCTCTAGGGGCGGGCGATAAGGATTTTGCCCGGAAAATGGCCCTCAAGATCCTGACCTGTTATCGCGCCGATGACCGGCAAGCTTACTTCGAGGCCCCGGACAACTACTATGCCAACAATTGGGCCTGGCTGGGGCTGGCTTTGTACGCGGGCTGGGTTGAGCCGGGCAGCTGAGCGGCCTGGACCCGAAGCAGACTAAACATAACTATGATACTGCGGCTCGTACATCTGCGCCTTAATGGCGGCCAAAATATCATCGGGTCTGGGCTTGGTGGCCAAGTCGTTCTGGTAGGCCACTTCGGCCACCGCGGTGGCCACTGCGGCGGCAACCTGCCGGATTTTGCCGAGCGGCGGGTAAACGCTCCCTTGCTTCAAGTCGTCGGCCGATACTTCCTGGGCCAGGGTCTTGGCCGCCACAAAAAACATTTCATCGGTGACCTGCCGAGACCCGCTGGCGATTACCCCGAGGCCCACCCCGGGGAAAATGTATTACCCCAAGACCCACCCCGGGGAAAATGTAAACGTTGTTGCCCTGGGCCGGCACCAGCTTTTTCCCCTCAAAGATCACCGGCTCAAAGGGGCTGCCGCTGGCATAAATGGCCCGGCTTTCGGTCCAGGCGTAGGCTTCTTCCGCGGTGCATTCGGTTTTCGAGGTCGGATTGGACAGAGAGAACACTATGGGCCGTTGATTTACCCTGGCCATGGCTTCCAGAACCGGGCGCGTAAATATCCCGTGCTTACCGGAAACTCC
>JARRQO010000154.1:0-8276 GCA_037381685.1 Deltaproteobacteria bacterium
CCATTTAACCCCGGTCACCTCCATGGAAGCCATGAGGCCGGGCGCATCCTTGAGGTCGAAGAAGAGTTGCCCCGAGCCGTAAAGGGGGGCCTGCTCATCCGGACCCGCGTAGATCGCGGTAAACAGCGTCGTCATATCCTCGACCACATCGAAGCCCGGGTCATCCTTGAGCCATTTTACCCCCTTCAGAAAGTACTTTTTGCCGTTGGCCGCTGTAAACCGGAAGGCATAAATCATTTGCCGAAAGCCGGTGTCTGGATCAATCGAGAAAAGTTTAAAGAGCCCGTCTTCCATGGGGAAGGTCCCGCCGAGAGGGTCAAAGGACACGGTACCCTCCAGGCGGGCCCGATGGTCTGAGAGCTGCACAAAACGGTCCAAATCTTCAATAATAATCTGCGCATCAAAGTGACACGGCGTGTGGTTTTGTTGACCGGCAATCCTGCCTTCCACATACTCCTTTGCATCGATGCCGATCCAACCTGACATGGTTTCTTTGAACTCCAGACCCAGACCTTTCAAATCGCTCATGGCGCCCTCCAAATAGCGATTATCTGCCAAGCTGCACTTAAGATAAATTTACAATGGGATTAATGCGTTCGTCATCAATAAGCCATCACCGCCTTTAATGAAGCATCGCCCGCTTTAGCCCGAATAATTCGCCGGACTACAACGAACTCGGTGGCACAGGCTTTTCAGCCTGTGCAAAAAACCCCTTTGCTTTTCAGGGCCACATTTATTATGCATATATTTCAATAGGTTGTCGTATAATTTAAAGAGTTCATGAATAAAGAAGATTAGACAAATTCCTGCCGCTAGCGCCAGGGCTAAAACTTATAACCCAAACTCATAACCACCACGTGTGACAGCCTGCCCTGAAAGGTCGAGGGCAGCACCCCGACGGCCCGGGAGTTGGTGACCGTGCGGTTCATCATGAGCACCAGGGTATAGGCCAAATCCAAGGTTATGTCGCGCCAGCGGAATCCGGTGCCGATGGAAAAGTTATGGCGGCGGTCGGTGGTAGGCACGAGGTAATCGGCGTATCTGTCCGGCATAGGTTCATTTTCAAAGGCATAGCCACCCCTGAGATCAAGCCAGGAGAGCGCCTTGTACTCCACCCCCAACTGGCCCCGCCAGGTGTTATGCCAGTCTTTCCGCTCGGAGAGGGTTCCCAGAAAGTTGCTAAATTTGGTGTCCAGCTTTTTAAACAACTCCCAGTGGGTCCAGATAACCCCCCCTTCCACCGATAAGGAATGCGTGGGTCGAACCACAACTCCGGTAAAAATCATATCAGGAAGGATAATACTGCCGGAGACGTCGCCATCTAAAGTGTTAAGGGGACGGAAACGCGCCTGGCCGTGTAAGAACTGCCTGACCTGGCTGCGATAAGACACGCCAAAAGCCAGATAATCCACCGGTTTCAACAGCAGGCCCAGGTTAAATCCGAGCCCCCAGCTGTCCCCTTGCAAATCAAGATTTTGAGGACCCAGAAAAGGTATGGGGAGCACTCTTTTCATTTTCATGCGCATATACATGATATCCAGACCTGCGCCTAAAGAAAGGCAATCCGTTACTTTCACCGCTATAGTCGGATTGAGGTTTAATGTTTGAATGTTTGCTTGGGTAATGTTGAAGCGTCCAGGCCATGTATCGTTAAATTGGATTCCGAGGCCGTAAGGGGAATTCAGTCCCAAAGCCAGCCACACCCGGTCTGTTAACTGGTATGAAGTAAAAAAGTGAGGTGCGAAAGCGGGGCTGCTTTCCATCAGGTTGCGGGTTTCGTTGGGGCCGGGCTGAGTGACGATTTCAACCCGGGGGATGAAGGTTGAGAAACCGGTCATGATTTGAAATCCCGGAAGTTGCACCAAGCCCGCAGGATTATAAAAAACTGCGGAAAGGTCATTGGCCCGGGCCACTACCGCACCTGCCAAAGCGCTGCTCCGGGCCCCGGCTTCGTAAAGGGCAAACCCCGACCCAAAACCAGGTTTGGCAGTTAAACATAGCCATGCCAGGCCTAATAACAGGAGGCACCGTGTCCTTTTTCTCCCCATACCGATCTCCCCAAACAGTCATGGGACAGGCTCAGGTCTATTAAAGCAAGGTTCCAAAACTCTTGCTTATGGAGCCGGGTCCGATGCAAATATTAACCAGAAGAAGTATATTACCAGTTATTAGCGCGAATGAATCAGGGAGACCAGTATCTTAGGCCGGGAGCATCTTTCCGGGCTGCTAAGTTCTGGTGGTGCTATCCAAAACCACCTGACCGCATGTGTCGGTCGGGGTTGCTGTCGCCGGGTAGGAAGCGGCTGTCTTTTGGGCACATCTACGCCAATCACTGTGGCGGAAAGGTCTTAAACCGAAAAAATTTTTGGGCCGCATTGTTATTGTGCCAGCCAACCGGACAGGGTTCAAAGCAAGTTTTATTTTTTGTCTTTTATACCAATAAAAATATAGCATTGTAAAGAAAATATGTAAACAATTTTACCAATTCTCAAGTTAAATTTCGGCAGTTTAAATTAAACTGAAATATTAGCTACTTGTTAAAAGTAATATATTATTGACATTTTAATATAATAATGGTAAATGTTAACTTACCCATATGTTTACCCACATGTCGCAAGTTAAAAAAAGACATGAATTGCCCCCGATGCCATACTGTCAATGATGAAACGCAGAAGTTTTGCCGGAAGTGCGGGGCAAACCTCCAGACAAGATGCTTCCACTGCGGGAGCGTCATCCTTCCCAGTGACAGGTTCTGCGGTGAATGCGGGACCGAACTTGAAATCAGTAAAAAACTGGCGGAAAAACAGGAGAAGATCGACAGCGAACTTAAATACATTACTGTCCTGTTCGCAGATATTTCAGGCTATACCGCCCTCGCAGAGCGTCTGGATCCCGAAGAAGTCAAAGACCAGGTAGGACTCATACTCGGCGAAATTGCCAAAGTAGTGATCAAATACGGAGGTCACATCGAGAAGTTCGCCGGAGATCAGATTATGGCCGTGTTTGGGGTCCCCCAAGCCCGGGAAGACGATCCGGTGCGGGCCGTCAAAACCGCCAGTGAAATTCACGAAGTAGTGCGCGGTCTTAGCCAAAAAGTCCAGAAAACTATCGGACAGCCCCTGACCATGCATATCGGTATCAATACCGGCCTGGTGGTAACGGGGAAATTCGACTTCACCAAGGCGGTACACCAGATTGCGGGGGATACCGTCAATGTCGCCTCCAGATTATGTACTTTGGCCAAAGCCGGGGAAACCCTGGTCGGCCAAACCACTTTTACCCATGCGGAAGGTTTTTTCTCCTTCGGGCCTATGGAACTGGTCCAGGTAAAAGGCAAGACCAAGCCGGTTCCGGCCCACAGGCTTTTATCTTCCAGGGAATTGCCCGGCCGGAAGCGCCGTCTATCCGGCCACCGCGCCGCCCTGGTCGGACGTCAACGGGAAATGGCGGTTCTAACCCAGGCGATGGCCAGACTCAGGGAGGGCAAGGGCTCGGTTATCGCCATTTGCGGGGAGGCCGGCACCGGCAAGAGCCGGCTCATTGAGGAATTTCAGGCTACATTAAACTTAGAGGAAATCAGATGGGTTGAGGGACATGCCTATGCCTATACCCAGACCATTTCCTACTATCCCCTCATTAATCTGATCAAACGCGATTTGGCCATCGAAAAAGACGATACTCCCGCCCGGGTAGCGGCCAAGCTCGAAGCCCGTCTGGAGGAATTCGACGGTTTGAAAGAAGCCGTGGCGCCTTACATCGGCGGCCTTTTGTCCCTCGACTATCCTGAAATAGCTGAGATGAGCCCGGAGTTTTGGAAGTCCCGCCTGCATCAGGCAATTTTGGTAACCTTGCAGAGCCAGGCCAAACAGGCCCCGACGGTCGTCTGTTTTGAAGATCTACAATGGGCGGACCCCACCTTTCTGAATTTTCTTCGTCTCCTTGTCATTGAACGAACCCCGGTAATTTTCTTTTGTACTTACCGGCCCCACTTAAAGTTGTTCAATGATGAGGAAATCAGCAAAATGGGCGATACGTATCAGGAAATCCACCTCCAGGACCTCTCTAAGGACGAGATTCAGGAAATGCTGGCCTCTATCCTGCAAACCCCCGCGGTTCCGGAAGCCCTGCAGCGTTTTGTCCAGGAGAAAGTGGGGACCAACCCCTTTTACCTGGAAGAAATGGTCAATTCCTTGATCGACTCCGAAATCCTGCAGCTTCATAACGGTACCTGGCGGCTCACCGGGAGCACCGACCAAGCCAATATCCCTTCCACCATCCACGCCGTCATCTCGGGCAGGATAGACCGTTTGGAAGAACCGGCCAAAAACTTGCTTCAGGAAGCTTCGGTCATCGGCAGAACTGTACCTTATGAGATTCTCAAAAGAGTCACCCGGCATGGCGATACCCTGGACCGATTTTTAGAGGAGTTGGAAGACCTGGGTTTGGTCCGGAAATCTGCGCAATCTGAAGAAGAATATGTGTTCAAGCATACTTTGATCCAGGAGGTGGTTTATCACAGCTTGCTAAAGAGGGATCGCCAGGCCCTGCACCGGCGCATCGGTGTGATAATGGAGCAGGTGTTTTGCGACCGGCTACCGGAATTTTATGAAACTTTGGCCTTCCATTTCCGGCACAGTGAGCTCTCTCAAAAGGCGGTGGACTATTTGCGGGAGTCGGGCAAAAAGAGCTTGAAGCAATACGCCGTGCAGGAATCTCATCAATACTACCAGAGGGCCTACCAGATCCTGGGCAAAACCCCGGGTGACTCAGAGGAAGAAAAATGGCTCCTGATCGACTTTCTCAACGAATGGGCCCAGGTATATTATTACCGGGCGGATTTTGCCGGCTTAACCAAGTTGTTCCTTGGACATCGGGAGTTGGCTGAGTCTCTTTCTGACCAGGCGCTGTTGGCGGTCTTTTATGGCTGGCTCTGCATCACCCTTTTCTGTACCGGCAAGGCCAAAGAATCTTATGAGTATAGTCTCAAAGCCCTGGAATTGGGCCGGGAGACCAAAAGTAACACCGCCATTGGCCTGGCTTACGCCAACCTCACCTGGTCCTGCGGTGAAATGAAACTCCTGGACTTAGGTATTCAATATGGTGAGGAAGTCATGGCCAAGGCCGATGAGTTGGAGCCCATGGCCTATTTTCTCGCCCTCGGCGGCTTGGGAATGATCTACCTGTTCAAGGGGGATAGCCAAAAAAATTATGAACTGGGCAAGATTCTTCACGAATTCGGCCAAGAGCATTCAGACCTGCGAAGCATCGTAGTGGGCTACATTTGTACAAGCTACGGTCATTATACGGACGGGGATTTTGCCACGGCGGTGGAGTGGGGCAAAAAAGCTGTGGAACTTTCCAACGATCCTTTATTTACCGTGTGGCCCAAGTTGGTCCTTGCCACTTACTTCGCCCAAAGTGAACAGTTCCAGCAAAGCGCGGAGATCCTCGAAGAGATCATTCTGTTATGCCGGCAACTTGGCATGGATTACATCGTCACCCACGCCCAGGGATTATATGGCGCGGTTTTAATGGCCCAGGGCCAATTTTCCCGAGGTATGAAAATGATTGAATCAGGGCTGGAGTCAGAAATTTACTTCCAAATGGCTAACCGCGCTCGACACTTCGAGTTATGGGCTGTCGTTAAGAACTTGGGATTTGTCCTGAAAGAGGTGCCCTTCGCCAAGCGCAAAGCCAAAGCTTACCTGAAAGAAATCATTCAAGTCGGCCGAGAAGTGGGGGCCAAGGGTTTTGTGCAGGGTCATGCCTTGCTCAATCTAGGACTTTTATACCAGCAAAACGGCAGGAAGGAACAGGCCAAGGAATGCCTTAAGGAAGCAGAAGGGATTTTGTCCCATTGCAGTTCGGAAACCTGTTCCCAAATTGTCCGGCAAGCCCTGGGTACCCTTAATTAACGCGTCTTTCCCTTTAATGCCCATTTCTTGATCAAAATCAAATCCTTCCGACGAACGGCACCCATACGGCTACGGAATACTCCGGCTGAACCAGAAAATAAGCCGTAAACCGGCCTTAAGTGCGCCTACGCAACCATCACCCATATTTTCCGGTGATATAATCCTCGGTTCTGGAATCCTTGGGCCGGGTGAAGATTTGCCCCGTGGTCCCGAACTCAATCAGTTCCCCCAGGTACATGAAACCCGACATGTCCGAGGCCCGGGCCGCCTGCTGCATATTGTGCGTCACGATAATGATGGTGTAGTCTTTGGCCAACTCCCGCATCAGCTCCTCTATGCGCAGTGTGGCCATGGGGTCCAGCGCCGAACAGGGCTCGTCCATCAGCAGGATTTCCGGTTCCACCGCCAGCAGCCGCGCAATGCACAGGCGCTGCTGTTGCTCCTCGGTGAGGTCCAGGGCCGAAGTTTTCAAGCGGTCTTTCACTTCCTCCCACAGATAAACCCCATTTAAGGAACGGACCAGGATCTCTTCCAGGTCCCCCTTTTTGGGCTGGCCATGCAAACGGGGGCCGTAAACCACATTGTCGTAAATGGACAGAGGAAAGGGATTGGGCCGCTGGAACACCATGCCCACCTTCTTGCGCAACTCGGTGAGCACCACCCCGGGGCCAAAAATATTTTCCCCGTCAATGATGACCTGGCCGGTGATCCGCACCCCGTCTATAAGGTCGTTCATGCGATTGAGAGTGCGCAGCAGGGTGGACTTGCCGCAGCCCGAAGGGCCGATGAGCGCCGTGATGGTCTTCTGGGAAAACGCCGCGTTGATGTCTTTTAAGGCCTGGAAGGAATCATAGAAGAGATTGAGACCCCGGAGCACGATAATGTCCGAAGCCGAAACCGGAGCCGGGGTGCCATATCCAAAGCGGCCGGAAATATAGTCATCTGTGCGTTGGTCCGCGGGCACGGTAAAGACCCGCTTGGTTTCCCCGATCTCGATGATGTGGCCCATCAGCAGAAAAGCCACCCGGTCGGTGGCCCGGGCGATCTGCTTGGTGTTGTTGCTTACCAAGACGATAGTATAATCATTTTTCAGTTCCATCAAGGTCTGCTCGATTTTTGCGGTGGAAATCGGGTCGAGCCCGCTGGTGGGTTCATCCAAAAGGATCACTTCCGGCTCCATGGCCAGTGTGCGGGCCAAGCACAGGCGCTGCTGCTGGCCCCCGGAGAGCTTTAAGGCCGAATCCCCCAGCCGCTCCTTGACCTCCTCCCAGAGCTGCGCCGCTTTCAGACTGGTCTCCGCCAGGTTGTCCAACTCTGCCCGGCCTTTTTTCCCAGCCATCCGGGGGGCTATGGTCAGGTTTTCATAGATGGAGCGGGGCAAGGGGGTCGGCCGGCTCAAGACCAACCCCACCCGCCGCCGCAATTTTACGACGTCGTATTCCGGACCCAGGATATCTTCCCCGTCCAGCCAGACCCCGCCCGTGACCCGGGCCCCGGTGATGAGATCGCACATGCGGTTCAGCACCCGGAGCAGAGTGGACTTGCCGCTTTTGGCGGGACCCATGAGGCCGAAAACCTCATTGGGCCGAACCTCAAAAGTGACCCCCTCCAGGGCCTGAAAATCGCCGTAATAGAAGGACAGGTCCTTCAGGCGGATTTTAATTTCAGATTCTTGGGCCATAAGCCGACAACCATCAGGAATGACTGAAAATCAGGGCGATGGATTTCTCGGCCTTTCCCCTTTCGGGCCCAAATCACCCCGGTTTCTAAAGGAAAGGCTGTCAATAAACTTAAAAAAGCTATTTTCTTTTTGACTACCTGTCAACCGCAATTTGTGGAATACTATTAAAGCGCTTGTTGCCTGACAACCCGAATATTGCTTGGAAAAATTGCTAAAACCGTGGTGCCAGGCTTCCAGCCTATTTTAGTATGAGAGGGTTACAGGGAGAGGGAAATCAGTTAATAGAACAACCAAAGCGGGAAAGCGTTGCGGCTTTCGCCTTTTCCGCCGGCCCATAAACCACCACTTACCAAGAGGCCACCGCTATGACTGTCGAAACCCACCCGCCTTTTGCCGACCGCGTCCATCATACCCAGGTGAAGGTGCGCTTCGGGGACACGGACCCCTACGGCATCGTCTATTTTGTCAGCTATTTCCGGTATTGCCACCGGGCTATCGAAGAATACCTGCGGTCCCTGGGCCTGCCCCCCGAGGACACCTTCAAAAACGTGCCGGAAGGCTTCGGCCTGCCCATCGTCGAGGCCTGGGGCCGTTTCCGGCGCCCCAGCCGCTACGGCGACCTGCTGCGGATTGAAACACGCCTCCAGGAGGTGCGACCCAGATCCTTCTTATTCCGCTTC
>JARRQO010000155.1:0-5576 GCA_037381685.1 Deltaproteobacteria bacterium
ACCGACTATAGCCCTCATCGGGGGCCACGGACAGATGGGCCGCTGGTTTAAGCGCTTCTTTGCCAGCCAGGGGTTTCCCGTGCTGGTGTCGGATGTGGACACCCCCCAAAGGGCGCCGGAGGTGGCCGCCCAGGCTGATGTGGCCATCATTTCGGTACCCATTCCCAAGGTGAAGGAAGTGGTCCAGGAAGTGGCCCCATATCTGAAGCCGGACGCGGCCCTGATGGACCTGACCTCTGTGAAGCAACGGCCCATGGCGGCCATGTTGTCGGCCTTTTCCGGAGAAGTGGTGGGCACCCATCCCCTGTTTGGCCCCGGAGAAGAGACCGTGGCCGGCCGGACCGTGGTGTTGTGCCAGGGGCGGGGGGAGCGCTGGTTTCAGTGGCTGCAGGACCTGTTAATCCAGGCGGGCGCTCGGGTCAAGGTTACCAGTGCGGCGGAACATGACCGTCTGATGGCCGTGGTGCAGGGGTTGGCCCATTTTCTGCTCATTTCCTTCGGGTCCGTGATCCAGGAACTGGGGGTTTCTCCGGAAGACCTGGAGGAATTTTCCACTCCCACCTTTGCCACTCTGCACAATCTGGCCCGCCGCCTGCTGAGTCAGGACTCCAAGCTGTACGCCTGCATCCAGTTGCAGAATCCGGCCAACCGTACGGTGTTGCGGGCCCTGGAGGGCGCAGTGGCCGATATTCTCTACTTCATTCAGCGCCAGGACGCGGATGGGTTGGTGCGGTTGATCGAAGAAATTAAGTAGCAGGTGTGAGTTATTAGGTGTTGGGTTTGCGGCGCGTCCTCCCTTTATGTGGCAATCTTAATCAAGTGACAGGAATCCACTCATGCTGGATATAAAGTTCGTGCGAGAACACCTGGAGGAAGTGGAGACGGCCTTAAAAAACCGGGGGCAGGAAATTTCCCTGGAGGACTACCGCGGGCGGGAGGCCGAACGCCGCCGGTTGCTCACCCGCCTGGATGAGTTGCGCCATGAACGCAACAACCTGTCCAAAGAGGTGGGGGGCCTGATGAAGGCCGGCAGGCGCCAGGAGGTCCAGCCCCTGAGAGACCGGGTCACCGCCATCAATGAGGAAAGCAAAGACCTGGAGGCCCAGGCCGAGGCCCAGGATTTCTGGGTGCGGGAGTTTCTCCTCAACCTGCCCAACATTCCGCACGAATCGGTGCCCGTGGGAGCCTCTGCCGAGGATAACCCGGTGGTGAAGACCTGGGGGCAGGCCCCGAAGTTCGACTTTCCGCCCCGGGCCCATTGGGATATCGGGGAGAACCTGGGCATTCTGGATTTCGAACGGGCCGCCAAGATCGCCGGGGCCCGCTTTGCCCTCCTGAGGGGGGCCGGGGCCTTGCTGGAAAGGGCCCTGATCAACTTCATGCTGGATTTGCACACGGAGAAGCACGGCTACCTGGAGGTGCTGCCACCGTTTATTACCAATGAGGGTTCCATGCAGGGCACCGGGCAGTTGCCCAAGTTCAAGGAGGACCTCTTCAAGCTGGAAGGTTGGAACTACTATCTGGTGCCCACCGCAGAGGTGCCGGTTACCAACATCCACCGGGACGAGATTCTTGCGGCCGAAAACCTGCCTCTTTATTATACCGCCTACACCCCGTGTTTCCGCTCCGAGGCGGGCTCCTACGGCCAGGACGTCCGGGGGCTGATCCGCCAGCATCAGTTCAATAAAGTGGAGCTGGTAAAGTTCACCCTCCCGGAGAATTCCTATGACGAGTTGGAGAGCCTGCTGGCGGATGCGGAGGAAGTTTTGCAGGAGTTGGGCCTGCCCTACCGGGTGGTGGTCCTGTGTACCGGGGATATGGGTTTTGCCGCGGCCAAGACCTATGACATCGAGGTCTGGCTGCCGGGGCAGGAGCTCTACCGGGAAATTTCCTCGTGCAGCAATTTCGAAAGCTATCAGGCCCGGCGGGCGGCCATCCGGTTCCGCCGGCGCGGCTCCAAGGGCACAGATCTGGTCCACACCTTAAACGGCTCCGGCCTGGCCGTGGGCCGGACCCTGGTGGCCATTCTGGAAAACTACCAGCAGGCGGACGGCAGTGTGGCGGTGCCGGAGAAGCTCAGGCCGTATATGGGAGGAATGGAAAAAATCGGCTAAAGAGGTTTTCGGTTGCCAATTTTCGGTTGTCGGAATCTCTGGGAGTGATCATTGCCAAAGAAATTAGCTACTTCTTGCAGATGGAAGGAAACGGCCTCCTTACAAAAATTGATCACCCCGGCAAGATGTCCCAGACCTTATCCAACAGCTCGGAATAAGCAGCAACCGAAAACCGAAAATCGTCTTTATCTCACTGCCTTGACCTTATCATTGGCCTTGAAGGGGCCGCCTTTTAAAGGCGTACCCACGGCGCCGCTTTTGCCCAGTAATTCCGTTACCTTGATCTCCCCTTGGGGGATATCCGCAGTGTATCCCAAAAGCGAGTGAGTCTGGGGGTTGATTACTTCTTTGCCCGGTTCCACCACTTTGAGGCGGTCACCGACCTTGAGGCCCGAGTTCTGGCCCAGGTTCAGGTAGACCTTGCCGTCCTTGACGAACTCCACCCGGCCGAACCAGGAAATTTTGAGGAGATCGCCGGTCAGGCGCAGGGCATTGTTCTTGGCAAACTTGGTGACGGTTTCGTTCTTCAACCCGTCTGGAGGGGCGGGAGCCACAAGGGAGTCTTCCTGGAGACCGGTGAAGGTATTATAGACTTGCAGGGCCATGGCCCCTGGGGTTCCGCCTTCCGGCCGCATCACCCCGGTAAGGACGATACCCTGGACCCCCAGGGCATCCCCCAGAGTCTTGATATTGGGAGGGAGCGTCAACTTGCCCATGATGTTGGCCTTGCGCAGGGCATTTTCGACCTGAACCGGGTCGGCCACCTTGAGGTCTTTGGTCCGTCCCATGGCTTCACCCAAGGCCATGGCCAGGGTGCGATTCAAACCATCCAGGCTCCGGGGCGTATCCAGGTCGGGAACAACGGCTACGGCCCGGCCCACTACAGCCTTGAAGGCGCTGCCCTTGCCTTGAGAGACAAAGCCGCCCAGACCCTGCTCCCGGAGGATCCGGTCCACTTCGGCCCGCACCATCTCCTGGAGTTTATCCGGAGGAATGGTCTTCCCGGCAGCCTTTTGTTGTTCCCGGCCAATGGCCTTAGCCAAAGATTCCATCAGGTAATGCTGAACACCATGGAATTCCTTTCCCTTTTGCACATAGATATATTCAGGCTGTTCAGGATAGCTGAGCCAATAAGGGTTCTTGCTGCGGACGTAGGGCTTGCCGTCGATCATGACCGTTTCTTGCTGGGATTCCGGGGGCACTATATCCTCATCTTCACCATTATTTGAATACCCCGCCCATTGCTTTACCGAACCCCAGGTGCCACAGCCACCCACCAGCATGACACAGAGCAACACCAATATTCCTAATTTTAGCACTTCCTTAATTCTGTTGTACATTACTACTAACTCCTTGGTTTTTAGTTCAGCAGATGAACCAAACAAAATAGCAAAAAATTATTAAAGCTTTTTTATGGAATTTTTGAACTGTCCTTCAGCGCTATCGGAGGGAATGGAAACTGCCGCCCGGCTAATTTGGTTGATCAGTATCAAGTGCTCTGCGGGCGAGAAATGAGAAGATGCTTCAGATATTAGATCCTTTACCAATTCGATAGAACCTTGCCAGACGTTCAGGTCCTGGTATGACCGTGACTTGCTAGCTGGCGCCACGCCATTCCCTCGACCAAAAACTTAAAAGCCCACAGGAATATTATCCTGTGGGCTGCTTGAAGTCAACTGGTTTTCAACTCAGATGGTTTCCGACTCAGAAGAAAAAGAAACCTACGAACAAGACCTCGTGGTTGTCGCCGTAATCACTTTTCACGCTCCCCCTTTGAATATACTGAAAGTAACCGGTACGAGCATAACCGTACTCCACGCCGAATTTTAAGGCTTGGATGGGCCGGTACCATAAAGTTATGTAGGCTTGCTCATTATAGTTAGGGGGGTCTGCGGCGGTGGTGGTTCCTATCCACCGGTCACGGTCCACGCCATAAACATGCTGCATCCCGCCCAGGAGATTTATGTACCACTGATTGGTAATATAATACTGCAACTGCACCAAGCCCCCCCATTGGTGGGCCAGCTGACGTTCCCCTAACAGCACCCCGCCTTGCACTCTATTGAAGACCAGGTAAGAACTATTGGCCGGCGACGCCTCTTTGGCTACATCCAATCCCTGTCCCACGTATATATGGGCCAATAGGGACATGGTGTGGGCCAGATTCGCCGAATCGGTCGTAACAAGAGGGATAAAGAGGCTTCCAGCCACCACCCAGGGGTCAAGATATTGCTGGTTACTCTGGGAAACGACGACGGTGTTGTAGGTGTTCTGGCCAAATATACGGCCGTTGCCGGTGAAAGTCCGGTAGCGGGTGCGTTGCCAGCCTACGGCTACCTGGGCTGAAAAGGGCCGGGGCTTGCCGTAGAACGCCGCCTTGCCCCACAGATCCTTCTGGAATTTGATTGACCCACTGACCCGCGGCGTTTCCGAAGACTCCCCTAAATACTGGTTGTTAACGGCCGCTTGGTCCCCCGGAACACTAAGGTTGTCGGGGCCGTTAAGAGGGTCGGATACGGCTATCGCCATCGTAACACACCCCATAAATTTCTGGGTCAGCCGGATTTGCGGCACCCGAAACCAGGTTATGCCCGGGATACCCGAGGTGCCGGGTCTGGCTGCCTCGGTGGGGTCAAACGAGAGCAGAGACCAGTACTGCCCCATCAGCAACTCGGTCGCCGGCCAAGTCAAGCGGAACATGGCATGCCGCAGCCGGGGGCGTGCCTTCTGGGGCGAAGCCCAACCGATCCCGCCGATGCTAAATTGATTGCCCGCCTGATCAAAGTCAATCTCGATAAAGCCTGTGGTCCGGGCCCCCCAGATCTTGGGACCTTTCATGGTGAAATTCATCCGGGTCCGTTCCGCCGAAAGTCGTAGACGGCCGTGCTCAAAATCGGGATTATTGCTCCGTCTCATGTATCTCAAATTGTTTGTCGTTTGAGTGGAGTCCCAAATGGTATACATGGCGACGTAGCCACCCAGGCTGAAATCGGTCGCCATGGCCGCCGCAGGGGCCATCAGCATCCCCACGGCAACTAATACCCCTATCCCCCATCTCCAGGCACTGCGCATAATCTCTCCCTCCTCTAGTTAGTTTTCCCCTTAATATTTAAAGAAATCAGTATTGGTGAATTTTAAGCAAAAAATGTGCCATGACCCTGATATAATTAAAAGGCTCAACTATCAGTATTTATTAATAAATTTATAGGATAAACTATTTTTATCTCTTCCCATTGATAAATTCATTGTTAAATTAACGTTAACTTAACCTGCTTGCCCCCTATATAGGTGAAGGTTATGAGAGTGATTTCTGAGGTGTTTTTTTGAATTCTAAGATGGCAACGATGAGGGCAGAAATGGGCCTCAAGGGGTCATTTTCACTTAAACATACTGCCAGGCAGCCCAGGAGCTGATTTTGGTCGCACCTCACCGCCACCACGGCTGACAGCACCATGAGAGAGG
>JARRQO010000156.1:0-5550 GCA_037381685.1 Deltaproteobacteria bacterium
TCCCGAATGGAAGCTGTAACCTCGGCCTCCTTTTGGTCCGGCAGGCCAATGAGCAGATAGACCCCGATCCGGTCCTGCGTAAACCCGGTCTCTTTAAGGTTTGCCAGGGCTGCTGCCAATTCACCTTGCGCCAG
The DNA here is from genome assembly GCA_037381685.1 of Deltaproteobacteria bacterium. Taxonomy (GTDB): domain Bacteria; phylum Desulfobacterota; class Desulfobaccia; order Desulfobaccales; family 0-14-0-80-60-11; genus 0-14-0-80-60-11. The sequence continues at coordinate 135 of JARRQO010000156.1, forward strand.
TTTCTGGTCCAGGCGATTCGCCCCCAGGGCGGTGGTCTCCGCTCCCAGGCGCAGGGTGGTGAAATTGGCCCTCTTAAACCAGCGGGCTACCTCCGGGGTGAGGAACCGGGCGTGGAGGCCGTTGGGGGTATGGAACCGAAAGGTGCGGCCTTGGCGAGCCAGTTCTTCGAGGATCACCAAAAGATGCTCTGGAGCCGCCACCAGCAGGGCATCGTCATAGAAGGCCGCGTCTTTGAGTCCCAGGCGGTCCTGCCAGTAAATCAGCTCTGCGGCCACCGCCTGGGGACGCCGCCGCCGGTAAGGGAGCTGCAACTGGCGGGAGGCGCAGTAAGCGCAGTTCAGGGGACAACCCCGGGAGGTGAGAATGGGGATGAAAGAGGGATGATTCAGGTGCAGGGCCGGGTAAGGCAGGGAGTCCAGGTCATCATTATTAAAAAGCTGCGGTTCCGATTGGGGGGAGCCCACGACATCTTTGAGTATGGTGAACACCGCGGCCTCTCCCGATCCGGTGAGTACCTGATCGGCGCCGCTGTGCTGCCGGGCGTGTTCCGGACACAGGGTAGCATAAATCCCTCCCAGGAAAACGGGAACTTGGGGGAACTGCTGCCGGGCCAGACGGATGGCTGCGGCCACCCCCGGGTACCAGTAGGTCATGAGGGAAGTTACCAGGATGGCCGCGGGTGGGGGGACCTGGGCCAGGCGCTCCCGGAAAGCCGCCTCACTGATGCCGTAGCGGCCGTAGCGCCGGGAGATGCCCTTTAGTCCCGGAGGCGCGGGCAGGATCTCTTTGGGGTAGCGGCCGGTGCCGAAAGGTCCGGGCTTGGCGTGGGGCGTGTCCAGGCAATCCAGGAAATGCACCGCAAAGCCCTGCGCCTCCAAGAGCCCAGCCAGATAGAGCAGCCCCAAGGGCTGGGCGAAATAATCGTAGGCCGCAAAATCATAAATCCAGGGGTTGATCAACAGGAGCGGCGGACCGGAGGGGGACAAGGTGTCGGTCTCTTAAGCCGGGCGCAGCCGGTGCAGGATTTCCCAGACCCGGGCCGCGGCGGGGGTGGCGGGGGTGAGGCTCAATTCCAGGAGCTCCCGGCTGGCGGGGAGCAGTTTCACCGGCTCGGCCAGGCGCAGGCCCGGCATCCAGATGACCTCTTGGGCGCAAGCTACCAGGGGAAGGTGAGGCCGGAGCCAGCGGGGAATTTTGGCATTCACCAGGAAGTCCTGAAGTTTTTTGGGCCCGGCAGCACCCTGGGGCCAGAAGCGGTCGCCGGGGCGCCAGGCCCGAACCTCAAGAGGTAGAAGGACGCGGGCCGGGTTGAGCCAGGCCACCTCCGGAGCCGGCCAGGGGTCCCCCAACTGATGGGCGCGGCGGCTCAGCCGCCAGCGCCAGCCCTGGGGAGAGTTTACCTCTCCCGGAACGTCCGACAATAAGGTGACTTCAGGGGACGGCTCCGGCAGGGCTGTAAAGATGTGCAAGACTGCGCCGGAGCGGGCTACCTGAACCTTATCCTCCAGGGAAACCAGGCCGCCGCTTTTCTCGCTGCGGACCAGGGCCGACAGGGCCTCCACCTGAGCGGCAGAAAAAGTCAAATCCGCGCTGATGCGGTTCACCCCGAACCTGAGTACCCGGCGCTGCATGGCCTCCTGAAGGTCATGAAACTTTTTAAGGTCCAGGGCAAAGCAGTCTGCGGCCAGTTTTCGGGCCAGGCGCTCCCAGGCCGCGGCGGTATCCCGGCGCAACAGGAGCTCGTCTTTCCGGAGCAGGGCCTGGGTGCGCCAGATGGTCTGGGCCAGGCGGGGGTTGTAGCGTTGGCTCAAGTAGGGCATGAGGTCCAGGCGCACCCGGTTGCGCAAGTAGGCCCGGCTCAGGTTGCTGACATCGATGCGGTAGGGGAGATTTTCCTGCTTGAGCCAGGCCAACAGGACCGCCTTGCCCACGGCCAGCAAAGGCCGCACCAGGCCTTCGGCCGTGGCCGGCGCCATGCCCTTTAAGCCTTCCAGGCCCGCGCCCCGCAGCAGGCGGAGCCAGAAAAGCTCCACCTGATCATCCGCAGTGTGGCCCAGGGCCAGCTTGTTATAGCCGTGAGTGTTGCGGATATCCTGGAAAAATTGCCGCCGCAGCTTCCGAGCCGCCATCTGAACCGAGATTTTGTCCTGCCGGGCGGCGTCTTTTACCTTTCCCGTGCCCAGGTAGCACGGCAGGTCCAGGCGCCGGGCCAGATTATTGACAAAGTCGGCATCGCCTTGCGAGGCTTTTCCCCTGAGACCGTGGTCGAAGTGGGCCACGCCCAGTTCCAGGCCCAACTCCGGGCGGAGCCGCACCAGGAGATGGAGCAGGGCCACCGAATCCGGGCCGCCGGATACCGACACCAGGACCCGGTCGCCGGCGGTGAACAGACGCTCCCGCCGGGCGTAGGCGAGCACCGCTCCGGGAAGATCTCCGGCCCGGGCGGGGTCTTCCAGATAGGCGGTTACGTCACCGGGGAGGGACAAAGCTGGGCGATAACCTCCAGAATGGCTTCCTTGGAAAAGGGTTTGGCCAAAAATCGGTCTACCACGTCGGCCTGGCTGACAGGTTGGGGCAGGTTGGGCAATTCGGAAGAAATCATGATGATGCGACAATCCGGCTGAAAGCGTTTCAGGCGCCGGGCTACTTCCAGACCGTTGAGGTGGGGGAGGTGATAATCCAACACCGCCACCTTATAGCGCTGGGGGAAGTCGCCGGCCTCCGGTTCCCGGTCAAATCTCTCCCGGGGGGTGACCCGGTAGCCGGCCCGGCGCAGGATGGACACCAGGGCTTCCCGAATCCAGCGTTCATCATCGATCACTAAAATCCAGGGGCTCGGGTCCACTGTCGACTCCCATTGTTTGGCGCCTGGCGATGCAGGTTAAAAGTTGGTTCGTCTCTGGTACGGAGGAAAATTAAGGGCTCGCACCGTCAGGGTCTGAGATATTTTTGGGTTAATTTTATCTGATGGCTGCCATTTTGTGCAAGTCATGGACCGGGAAGTCCGTCCGGGGCCTTACAGGGTCTCTTGCCCTTGGGGACCTTCCGGGGTAGCGGGGAAGGCCAAATGAAAAGCGGCTCCCTGGCCGGCCACGCTCTCCACCCAGATGCGGCCCTGGTTGGCTTCCACCAGGGTCTTACAGATATAGAGGCCCAAGCCCGAGCCGTTATTCTTATGACGGGAGAAGCGATACTTTTCAAAAAGGTGCTCCTGTTCCTCGGGACTCAAACCGCAACCCGTATCCGCCACGACGAGCTCGACTTCCTGGTCCTGTCCGGGGAGGGCTTTTACCTGAATTTCGCCGCCGGGGGGCGTGGCGGCCAGGGCGTTGACCAGAAGATTGGCCAGGACGCGATCCAGGGAAGGCTCATCAACCCGAATGGGGGGCAGGTTCGGGGACGGCGAACACACCAGGTTAACCCCCTGATGTTGGGCCAGCGTGCCGAAATGGTGGAGCAGCCGCTGAAGAATAAACCCCGGGGGCACCGGCTCGGGTTTCAGGGCCAGGCGGCCGGATTCAAGGCGGCTTAAATCCAAGACATTGTGAAGGTGCAAGAGGAGACCTTCGCTCCGTTGGATGATGCCTTGCAGTTTGTGGTGGATGGCAGGAGGCAGGGTTTCATCCTCCAGGGCCTCGATGGTCAGGCGCACCCCGGTCAAGGGAGCTTTGATGTCGTGGACGATCATGGAGAGAAAATCGGCATTGGCGGCGACGCGATCCCGTTCTTCCTGGAGAAGCCGGGTTTTTTCCCCCAGAGACCGAACCATGGCGTTGAATGACTTGGCCAGTTCCCCCAGCTCATCGTAGCTGGTCACCGGAATATCTCCGGGCAGGGCCTCCAGAGCGGCTTTGCGGGTGCCTTCGGCCAGGTGGGCGATCTGCCGGCGAATGCCGGAGGACAGCCAAAAGCTCAGGAGGCCGCCGATCAAGGCGGCGGCGCCTCCCACCCCGAAAATGACCAGTTTCAGGGTTAAGAGGGTGGGCGCCAGTTCCCGGCGGCTGACCCCGACCACGATCAGGCTTTCCCAGGGTTGATCGCCTTCTTCCAGGGGAAGATAGGTGATGGTATAGTCCTCATTTCCCAGTTGGAGGCTGTGAATCCGGTCCAGGCCTTCCTGGCCCTTGGCTGCCAAGTCGCGGTGGTGCTGCAGCTGCTTCAGGGCCTTTTCCGGCAGGTCCTTAAAGGAATTGACCACCAGGCGGTTGCCGAAGAAAATGGCCACTTCGGCTCCGGGGCGGGACAGGGAGTCCACGAAGCCCTTGTCAATGAGGAGGCCGGTGAGGACCACCCCCACCACCCGGTCGTCGTAGCGAATGGGGGCCGAAGCGCTGAGGGCCACGGAGTCCTTCCACTGGGTCATGCGGGAAGCTTCTTTGCCCCGCAGGCTGGCCCGCACCAAGGGATTGCCGGAGATATTAACACCTATGCCGCCGGTATCGTGGGCCCGGACCTGGATGACCCCCTGATAGTCAGTGACCGTGAGGATGTGAAGGCCAGTGGCCTGCATCATGGGGGTTACCAGCCGCCGCAAGGTTTCCGAGTTGCCGGTAGCCAGCAGCTCCCCGTAAATGGGATTGTCGGCCAGGAGGCTGGCGGCCTGCTCTACCCGTTGCAGCTTTTCCCGGTATTCCCCCAGGACCAGCCGGCCCACCAATTCCACCCGTTGGCGGTGCCATTCCAGGATTTGCCGGGTGGCCAGGTATTGCATCACTAAAAGCAGACCCACCAGGGCCACCAACAGGGAAAACAGGGTGACCCCCAAGAGCTTGCCGCCGACTTTACTTCCCCGCCACATGAGGGAAATATTAGCATATTTCGCAGGATAGAGAAATGACCTGGACATCATTGCTTCCCTGATTCCCCAAAACGGTTGCGGACCGGGGTGGGTCTTAAAGGCCTTCAGGGTGAGGAAAATTACTTGCCGAAGGGACACTTGGGGAAAGCGCAGACCTTGTACTCGGGACAGAAAACTCCATGGCCCAATCTGGCCAGATCGCGCCTGGTAGGAAGCAGCCCTGCCAGCGGCTCTACTGCAAGCGGAGTCTCGGGTCTTTTCGGGTTATGCGCCTGTTTCTCCCAGGACGTCATAGACCCAGCTCAAGGCCGCGGACGTGCGGGGAAAGCCGATGGTGCTGGTCAAGAGGATAATGGCATGGTAAATCTCTTCCGGGACGGCGCCGGCCTTCAAGGCTCTCCGGACGTGGCTGTGCACCGAACCCTCGGCATGAGCGGCTGCGGCTGCGGCCAACTGGACCAGATGGGCGGTCTTCTCATCCAGAGGCCCTTCCTGGCGCACGGTTTCACCCAGGTTCTCCAGGGCGTGGATAAATTTTCCATGCTTGCCTTTGATAAAGGAATACCATCGGGGGTACATTTCTTCGGACATGATTTTCCCTCCTAAGTTGGCAGGAT
>JARRQO010000157.1:0-6710 GCA_037381685.1 Deltaproteobacteria bacterium
CCTCATAGCGTATGATAATATCATTGTCAGTCATTTCACTGTCGGTAGCATGGCTGGGTTTTTTAAAATTAATATAGAGTACGTCGGCCTCGGCATCATAAGAAGACCACAGATACTTTTGGGGCGCCCCCTTGACAGCCGGAATGATCTTTAAATATTGCTCCACCATTTCTAAGGCCATAGCTGCTTCCTCCGCTGCAATGCCTTGATTTTACTGGTAATGAACGCAGTAATAATGAACCCGTCGTTTACCAGCTCTCGATAAACCACCACCAGATGTTTTTCAGGAATTAATTCTCGTACCGCTAGAAATTCACCTTCTCCACCGGTCAAAACTTGACCGGGTTTTGCTACAGTCTCCAGAACCTCCAGTCGAAAACCAGCCAATTCACAATGTTCCTCGGTTATATGCGCCCAACGTTCGTCAGTCAGACGAATTGGAGTTCCGTGAATAGATAAGATTACGTCCTGCAAGTTGTTTACCTAAGTTTTTTCACCCTCTCCGCCGCCAGCGGGGTCCCGCAGGGGTATCGAGGATCTCGATGCCCCGGGCCGCCAGGTCGCGGCGGATTTGATCTGCGGTGGCCCAATCCCGGCGTTGCCGCGCCTTTTCCCGTTCTTGCAAGCGCGCCTCGATCTCTTCATCCCGGCCCGCCGCAACCGGCCCCAGGTTCATCACTCCCAGGATTTCATCCAGTTCCTCAAAGCGCGTCAGAATAGCCGCCGCGGCGGCCTGCCCCAACCGGTTGTGGTCGATATCGGTGTGAAACTCCCCCACCGCCGCGTATATTGCCGATAAAGCCCGGGCGATATTCAGGTCGTCGTCCAGCGCGGTGCTGCACTCCTTTTTTAGCAAAAACAGCCGCTCTTCGATGGCCGGGGTCAGGGGGGCCTCGCCCGTAACCAAAGCCAGGCGCTCCAGAAAATGGTCCAGGCGGGTCCGGGCCACCGCCGCGGCCTTGAGATTCGCTTCGTTGAAGCCCAGAGGTTTGCGGTAGTGGGTGTTCAGAAGAAAGGCGCGCACCTCCTCGCCCCGGTATCCCTGGGCCAGCAAATCCCGCACCGTGACGTTACCGGCCTCTTTCAGGGGTCGGCCGTCCTTCAGAACCCGCTCGCAGTGGAGCCAGGCCCAAGCCATCGGTTTGCCCGTAGCCGCGGTGATGAGGGCGTTTTCGTTTTCATCGTGGGGAAAAAGCGATTCCACGCTGCCCACGTGGAAGTCCACGGTTTCGCCCGGGTGTTTCAGGGCCATGGCCGCACTCTCCAGGTGCCAACTGGGTCGCACCTGGCCCCACGGCGTGGAGGTCCACGGTCTTGCCCACCCGGATCTTGCTTAGGTCCACCCCGGAGAGACGCCCGTAGTCACTGAAGCGGGAGATGTCGAAATACACGGAGCGCAGTTTTTCGTAAGCGTAGCCCCGCTCCAGAAGTTTCCGGGTGAGAGTGACCATGTCGTCGACATGGTCGGAGGCCAGGGGGTAAAGTACGCCCTCCTGGATGCGCAGGGCTTGCATATCCTGCAAGAACTCCTGGTGAAAGTGCCCGGTGAATATTTTTAGATCCTGCCCTGCCGCTGCGGCCCCGGCCAGGGCCCGATCGTCCAGATCGATAAGGCTCACCACCTGGCGGACTTTAAAACCCCGAAAGGAGAGATAGCGGTGCAGCAGGTCGGCTACCACCAGGCGGCGGGCCACCCCCAGGGAGAGATGGTCATAAAGCGCCGGGCCGTCGGCAAAGATGCTGGCCTCGCCCGGCCGCCGGGGCTCAAAGGCCTCTTTGGTGCGGGACAGGGTGTTGTAAAAACAAAGCGTGGGGGCCTCTTTTTCGGTGAACAGGGGGGTGGAAAGGTAGCGCTCGCCGCCGTCGGGCGCGATAGCCACAATCAGGCCGCTCTCCATCTCCCGGGCCTTGCGGATAGCCACGGCCGCCGCGGCCCCGGAACTCATCCCCAGGAAGAGGCCTTCCTGGCGGGCCAGCCGCCGGGCGGTCTCGTAGCCTTCTTCATCCTCGATATTGACGATCTCATCGGCCTTGGTCTTGTCGAAGATCCCCGGCTTATAAGACTCCTTCATGTTTTTCAGGCCCTGGAGAGCGTGGCCCAAAAAGGGCTCCACCCCCACGATGCGGATATCGGGATTGAACTTTTTCATCCCCGCATAAAGCCCCATAAGGGTGCCGGTGGTGCCCATGGTGGCCACCACCATGGTGACTTTGCCGTCGGTCTGCTCCCAAATCTCCCGGCAGGTGGCTTCGTGGGAGGCCGGATTATGCGGGCTGTTGAACTGATCCGCCAGAAAATATTTATCCGGGTGCTCCCGGGCCATCCGGTAAACCTCTTCGATGGCCCCATCGGTCCCCAGATGGGCCGGAGTCAGGAGAAGCTCCGCACCCAGCGCCTTCAGAATGCGCTTTCTCTCCAGGCTGGCGGACTCGGGCATGGCCAGCAGGATGCGATAACCTTTGACCGCGCACACCATGGCCAGCCCGATGCCGGTGTTGCCGCTGGTGGCTTCAATGACGGTCTTCTCCGGGGTCAGTTCGCCTGCGGCCTCCGCCGCCTCGATCATGGCCAGGGCCGGACGATCCTTGATGGACCCCCCGGGATTGAAATACTCCAGTTTAAGGTAAATCTCGACCTGGGTATGGGGGTTGAGGCGGTTCAGGCGGACGATGGGGGTCTGCCCGATAAGTTCAACAATATGGTCGGCCTGGCGCAGCATAACGGGATCCAACCTCCTGGTCGGCAGTGAGGCGCGGTATTAAACCACTTTCTCCGGACCCGAAGCGGCGTCCTGGCCTCCGGCCTCCGTTTCTTCGGCCAGGTAATTGTTGACCAGGTTGACCAGGGTGAGGATGAAAAACCGGCGGGCTTCCGGTTCATCATGCATCACTTCCAGGAGTCGGTAAATCAGGGCCAGGATGATCAACCCCGCTTGGGAAGGCGACACACTTTCCTCATTGAAACGGTCCAGGATTTCATTCACCAGGGGGCGGATGCTGGCCTCTAGCTCTTCATCGTTGGATAACGCCGTGGTTTCGATTTCGGTCATGCAGTCTCCTTTAAAGAGTGTAAAACTCTTTAATTATACAGCAAAAGCTACCATATTCCCCCAGGCTTTGCAAACCAGGGGGCCAAAGCCAAAGGGCTATCCAGGCGCCCTCATCTCTGGTTCCATGCAGGGTGGACAGCCGCCCAGCCTATCGCGATCGCCCGAAAACCCAAAACTCTCTCATCCCGGCGGTCCAAAGGCTCGCCGGATAAAATTCTTTTCCTCCTTGCGGCTCTTGACCTTCTCGTTGAGGCGGGCTTCCAGCAGGCGGTCCAGCATCTCCTTGATCAGAGGACCGGGTTGATAGCCCATAGCCACCAAGTCCCTTCCCTTGATTTCGGGCTTGAGATTCTTGAGATGAGTAAAATACAGGGAGATGGCCTTGCGGGAATCCTCGTGCCGCGACTTGGCCATCATATAAAGGATATACTCCGTATCCAGCGGCGCCAGGAGATGGTAAATCTGGGTGCGGCTCAGCTCCCCCGAGCGGAACAGCTTGATCAGGGCCTGCTCCGCCGCGTCCTTGCCTTTGCTGATAGCCGCGGCCTGCTTGGGAGACAGGTTAAAGCGCCGGAGCATCTCCTCCAATTCACTCAAAGTCAAATGATCCGCCAATCCCAGGAAATAGACCAGCCACCCCTTGTAGCGGTCTCCCAGGTAAAGCAGATCATACCAGGACAGGACCGCCAGGACCTGGTCCAGCAGATAGCGGGTGGCTTCATCATATCCCAGCCGGGGATGCACTGCCGAAAGCAGGTTAAACTCTTCCAGCCGGGCGATGGCAGGAATGGGATTATCCTCCTGGAGGATGAGCCGCAATTCCCCAAACAGGCGGGCCCCGGAAAGCCGATCGAAGAAGTTGTTTTTCACCGCGTTGTTGATAAGGTTGGCGGCCAGCTTGGTGATGCGGAACTTGAAGCGCTGTTCGAACCGGATGGCCCGGAAAACCCGGGTGGGGTCTTCCACGAAAGAGAGATTGTGGAGCAGGCTGATGCGGCCTTCCTTCAAATCCCGTTGGGCCCCGAAGAAGTCCAGCAGCGTGCCGAACTCGCCGGGATTGAGCTTCAGCGCCAGGGTGTTGATGGTAAAGTCCCGGCGGTACAGATCCATCTTGATGGAGCTGTATTCCACGATGGGCAGCGCCCCCGGCGCCTCGTAATATTCGGTGCGCGCCGTAGCCACGTCGATCTTGAAGCCGTCCGGGAAGATGATCACCGCGGTCTTGAATTTTTGGAACACCCGGGACCGGGCCCCGAATTGCCCGGCGAACTTCCGGGCGAACACAATGGCGTCCCCTTCAATGACGATATCAATGTCCAGGTTCTCGTGTTTGAGCAGCAGATCCCGGACAAAGCCCCCCACCACATAGGCGCTGAACTCCAACTCCGCCGCTACCCGCCCCACCTGCTTCAGGATCTGGATGATATTTTTGGGGAGACGCTCCCGCATCAGGGATTCAATATTCTTGGTGCGGAGCGGCTGTGACCACTGCGCCTCATCGTGTTCGGCAAAGAGCAGGTGTAAAAGATCGGTGCGGCTGATCAGGCCGATAACCTTGCCGTTTTCCACCACCGGCAGGACTCGCTGTTTATTGATCACCAAACGGTCCCGGATTTCCGCAATGGACGCGTCCGGGTCCACGGTGGCTACCTCGGTGTTCATGTAGTCCCGCACCGGATGCTGCTTCAGGCCGTGAAAAATTCCTTTCTCCACGGTTTGCCGGTTGATCAGGCCGGTGAGCTTGCCCCCGGCCAAAACCGGCAGGGCATTGATGTTGTAACGGTTGAGGATGACTTCCGCCTCCTGCAGGGTGACCTCGGGAGTAATGGATTTGACCGGAAAAGACATGATCTCCCGGGCCTGGCGGCTGCGATGCACCCGGGTTTGCAGCACCTGGCGCAGCTTTTCCTCCACCTGGGCCAGGGGCCGGTCCTTGATGGCTGCGGACGCGGCATAGCTGTGGCCCCCACCCCCCAGCTCCGACAAAATCTCGGCGACATCCACTTCCGGCAGGCGGCTGCGGCCCACTACGAAGACCCGGTCCTCCATCTGGGCCAGGGCAAAAAGGACCTGGATATTTTCCACATCCATAAGGCGGTGAGCTACCACCGCGAAATCCGGCACGTAATCCGGGGCGGTGGTCCGGGCCATGACCACCTCGATGCCCCCCACATGAAAGCTGGTGGAGTGTTCCAGCAGGTCGTTCAACAGAGCCACCTGCTCGGCGTTCAGTTCCCGGCTGATGATCTCTGAGACTACGTTGAGATCGGCCCCCTGGCTCAAAAGAAAGGCCCCGGCTTCAAAATCCTGGGGCGTGGTGGAGGCAAAAGTGAAGGACCCGGTATCCTCAAACAGCCCCAGGGCCATGACCGTAGCCTCCGGCGGCGCCAGGGTAATGCCTCGTTCCCTAATGATGCGGCTGAGGATGGCAGTAGTGGACCCCAGCATTTCCACTACTTCGTAGCTGCCGTGGACATCTTCGTCAGTATCCGGGTGATGGTCGTAGATGTGGATGTCCACCTCGCCGTTGGCGGCCACTTCCGCGAATTTGCCGATGCGGGAGAACTGGCGCGTGTCCACCAGGATGAGGCGCCGGATTTCTTCCAGCGGCACCTGCTTCATCCGGGTGAAATCCACGAAATAAAAGCTGGAGCGGATGAAAAAATCTCGCAGGTTGCGCTCCTGGGAGCCCGGAAACACCAGGAGCGCCTCCGGGTAGAGCTTTTTGGCCGCCACCATCGCGGCCATGGCGTCAAAGTCGGCGTTGAGGTGAGTGGTGATCACCTCCAGGGTGCGGGGCGGGGCCGGGCCGCTCTGGTTATTCCGGTGGTTCCGGTGAGTCATGGTCTGGGATGCGATTTCTTGTGCACCTGCTTGAGGCGCAGGGCGTCCAGATGGGTATAAATCTGGGTAGTGGCCAAATCGGCATGGCCCAAAAGCATTTGCAGGACCCGCAGATTGGCCCCTCGGGACAACAGGTGCGTGGCAAAAGAATGCCGCAGGGTGTGAGGGCTCAGAGTCCTGATGCCGGCCTTGAGCGCGTACTGTTTTAAGAGCTTCCAGAATCCCTGGCGGGAAAGCCGGCCTCCCCGGCGATTGACAAAGACATACGGGCTCTCCCGCCCTCGCAGCAATTGGGGGCGTCCTTCCTTAAGATAAGTCTGCAATTTTTCTACCGCCAGGGGCACCATGGGCACCACCCGCTCTTTGGAGCCTTTGCCCAGGGGGCGCACCACCCCGCGCCGCAAGTCCAACTGCTTCAGGGTCAGGCCCACCAGCTCGGAGACCCTGAGGCCCGTGGCATAGAGCACTTCCAACAGCGCCTGGTCCCTTAGCCCCCCGGGGGTGGCCGGGTCCGGCGCGTTCAAAAGCGCTTCCACCTCTGCCTCCCCCAACACCCGGGGCAGCCGCTGGGGCAGCCGGGGCGAATCCAGCAGTTCCACGGGATTAGCGCTCACCTGCTCCTCCCGCTGCAAAAACCGGAAAAATTGCCGCAGCGCCGAGAGCTTCCGGGCCCGGCTCCGGGCCGACAATCCCCGGGCCTCCAGCCCGGCAAAATAGCCCTGCAGGTCGGCCAGGTCCACCGCGCCCCACTCCGTCCGGCCCCTCCCTTCCAGATACAACCAGAAATCCTGGAGGTCCTGGGCATAGGCCGCCACC
>JARRQO010000158.1:0-5496 GCA_037381685.1 Deltaproteobacteria bacterium
CTTGAACTTGAAGGGCAGAGGCATGCCGTGATACTTTTCATCAAGTTTCAGTCCTACCCCCACCGCGTCTTGCATGCCTATGCGGCAGAAGGTGGTGCCGGGGCAGATCTTGATGGAGCGCACACACAGGCCGATGGCGGCCCCCGGAACGAGTCCCAGTTCCTCCCACACTTTATCCAGGTCTTCGGGAGTGAGCCCAACCAGGGCAAAGCGCTGCGCCGAAGTTAACTTGATGGCCTTGACGCCGTATTTTTCCGCAACGTCTGCGACCCGACGCAACAGGTTGAAATCAGTAATAATCCCACCGGGTATATGGGGTGCAATGGCGAAGGTTTCTTTATCTCGCTGTATTATCGCACCCTTTTCCAGTAAATCCTCAGCCATGTACTTCCTCCTTTCAGAAATTAGCCGATGTAAGGTGAGCGGTCATTTGACCGGATTGTAAAGGTTGGCGCAGTGGCCGGTGTTTTTCCTTTCAGGAATTCCCGGTAATATCTTTAGATAAGCGGCCGTCCCTCTTCAAGGTAGTGTCTCCAGACCTGCGATCAAGGCCTGAATGAGGCGGGCGGCCAAGTCAGGGTAATGCCGGGCGAGAAACCGGGAACACTCAACTTGGACAGCGTAATCGATACCGGATTGTTTCAATTTGGCTGACAAGTTAAGCAATTGTGCGGTCTTTCTCCCAGAGAAGACCCCGTTCAGGGCAATAAACTGCTGGGCCGGCCGATCCCAGTAATTATGAAGCGCCTGGTCCATTTCAGAGAGCCCGATAGGGCCCCAAGACTCGGGCTGGCCGGTTATTTTCATAAAATTTACTATTTCAAATCGCGCTGCAGTCGACTTTAGCGCCAGACGTTTTGGGTCTAAGGTGCTCCAGTTCTTCACAAACCATTCCAGGCGTCTCCGGGTATAGGGTATGATGTAATCCCGGTAGTAGGGCAAAAGTGGCGCTAAGGACGAGGAAAAGTCCTCCTGGAGCTGCGCCACGATCCTGGTCAGGGCACGGTTTTGCGGCAACCCGAAGTCGCCGATATCCAGCAGGACGCCGAAATAGTCGGTGCTGTGCAGCGAGACCAAAACTCGCTTTTTCCCCTGATGGACCGGGTCCTGGCACCGCGCCATGACCCTGGCAGTCCAGCCGTCGATTTCCGATTGCGGAAAGGGATGGTAACGGTCAGGGGGGCGGCGCACGTCGCCGGAATGGGGACTGGCCAGAATAATCCGGGCGTCAGAGTTGAATAGGTAAGCATAGAAATCCTGGTAAACCTCACACTTAGCCCGGTAGACCTCTTCAGTGGAGGCAGCAAAGGCGAGGTTGGCAGTAAATTCGCGAAACCGAAGGGTCCGGGGCAGATGGCGGGCATACGTATAAGCGTTGACCTCTATAGGTCCGGCTCCCCAATCGCACCAGAAGCCCGAGGAACCTTTGAAAGGTGGCAAGGCGCGATGAAAGTCGATGCCATAGCGCCTGATTGTCTGGTCCTCGTCATCCGGCAAGCGTGAGCATTTTCCCAGGATCAGACGCCGGCTGCCCCAATCAAAGACGTCGAAATTCGGCGTCGCGGCTACCGGTCTCGCCACAGCTTCAAGCTCAGGGCCGGGCCCCAGGTAAGCCCCCTGTTCCGTCTCCCGCACCAACATCCGCTAATTCACTCCCTTGGGGACCTCCTGTTGTGTTAGAAAAAATTCCCCCACGCCGCCCTCACGGGTCTGGATTTAGCCTGCGCTTTTCGAAATTAAGCCAAATTATATAAACAATCATGAAAACGCTGGAGACGGCCGCCGGGATTGCCGTCTTTTTGCTGAAGAGAGTCAAAGCCAGGCCTCCGGCGATGCCATAATTTTTAAGGGTTCCGAGTAGCACGAGGCTAGTTAACGTCGATCGGTCAATCCCCATTGACCTGCCTACTTTGGCGATAACTGCGCCCAAAAGAAAAGTACTGAAAAGGGCGATAACTGCCACCGGCACCAGGCTTAACGGCCGCTGGAGGAACAACTCCCGGTTCATTCCCACAATAGTATACATGACCACGAAAAAGCTCCAATTGGTGATGGTACCCTTAATGGGTTCCAGACGAGCGGCCACCGAGGTCCACAGCAAAACCCGGGAGATAAGCAGCGGCGCCGCAATCAACTCGACGATCACCATCACCAGCAGCCCTGGATCGATGAAGCTTGTTCCCCAAACCTCCAAGGCGATCAAGGGGGTAATGATCAGGGCCCCCAAATAGCACGCCACGGTGGCCAGAAGAGAATAAGTGGTATTACCTCTTAGAAATTCAGTAAAGGGGATAACCGCGATGGCCGGCGGTACTGCCACCAACAGCACGAACCCGTCCTTCATGGCGGGTTCCTGGATTATCAGGAAACTCAACCCCAGAAGAATTCCTCCTAACACCAGATAATTTAAGAGCAAGCCGGACAGCACCGGACGCCAAAGCTGCCGGGGGGACCGCAGCATCTCGCTCCGAACCGCCATAGTGGAAAGCGTCATGACGACCGCCAGTGCCGGGAGGACCAGCGGCTGGGTCCAGTTGGCCCCTCGCCCCACTGCCAAGCCACACAGCACGGCCGAAACCAGGATAAAATCGCGATTGCGCCACCATGGCTTCATGGATTTGGTCACCAATATTCGGAAAAGTGGGTCATTATACCAGAGAAACGTAACTGGTGAAGAGTTGAAAGCCCAGAGGGACCTCGATGGGGCTTGGCCCGGAGTCATGAGGTTTATCTAAACAAACTATACTTAAAAAAATGGCCAAACGTGGCTCATCCATGGGCGACTACGTAAATCATTCTCGCGCGCCATTTTCTGGGACATATACTCTCCTAACTTGCTTTCTCATCCCAGAGGGAGCAGTAGAATTATGCTATTTTCTCATAATGTTTTTGTAAAAATTCTCTTCGTTATTTTTGCAACTTATTGTAATTTTAGCAAGGTTTATATTCCTATCAAAGATCCATGTAGGCCTTAAACGACGCTTTGAAGAGATGCCTTTGCCAGGGTCTTTTCCCTGGCATCCAAATGCAGCGAGTTGAGAGTGATGAAGGCAGAGCCCCAACCACTCAAACCTCCCCTTGGCGGGGGAAGTGTTAGCGCCGTCCTTTTCCCATATATATGCCATGCTCACGCCCTCGATGGACCGTTCTGGCCAGCGGTTGACGCAGTATTCGAAATGTTCGGTTCCTGCGCCATCTACCACGATGGCTGGATCACCTCGGCACCTCCCATTGTTGCGCCGTGGGCGCTTTCACTCAAGCCAGGGCGTCTACCAAGTGGTTGAAAACATGTCTCGGTATGAATTGTAGTAATTGACCCATGAGTGTGCTACTATGTGCCATAAGCCCCATAACTCCTTTCAATGCTTGTGTTTTTCGCTGAAACATTATAGCACTGAATGCGTGGTATGGGGCGTTTTACTTGCTATCTCAAGTAATTTCTACCGGACAGCAGTGATCTGTAATCCTAAGCAGTTAACCTTGACCCTCGCCTAGCCGGACAGAAATGACTGAAATTCTGAATATTCGCTTCTTTTTATTTACATTTAGATAAAATGATGTTAATGGTTTTTATTAATTAAATCCCTGGGTTTTAGGTTTTCTCGGTGGGTTTTCATGAACAAATGCTCTTTTTGGATCGGGACCGCCTTTACGGCGCATATTATCCCCCCGGGCCGTTCCGCTGAACTTTGCATGAGGGATTTCCAATGAAGGACAAGGACAAAAAATCCACGACGGATTATTGCGAGACTAAGGAATGTGCCGAAGAAGCCCGCACGGCGCCCAGCCCCATGGGCTGGAAAGAACTTTACTTAAAAGAGGACTGGTGGGCCATTTGGCTCGGATTGGGGATAGTCTTAGCAGCCTTTGGCTTTTTCGCCGCCAGCTCCTCCATCACCTGGATTGCTATTGCCCCGGCCAAATGGTCTAACTTTTCCCAATTATGGGCCCAGTTCTGCGGCCATATCTTGCATTATATTGCCCTGTTTATTTTGTGGTCGCTGATCTTTGGAGTCAGCATGAAGCTGCTGGGGTTCAAGCTGATCGAATTTTTTCCGGCGTTTGTCTTCATTTACGTGTTCTCGATCATCATTTTTATGATCGGGGCCTGGGATCAGGCCCATCACTACAACCTGGAGCCGCCTCTGGTGGCTTTAGTCTTGGGCATGCTCATCTCTAACCTGATCGGCTTGCCCCGGTGGATGGACGCCGGGTTCCGGGTCGAATACTACATCAAAACCGGTATCGTTCTCCTGGGCGCCACCTTGCCGTTCACCCTGGTCATCTGGGCCGGTCCGATAGCCATCGCTCAGGCCTCCATTGTCTCGATCTCCACTTTTCTGGTGATCTTCTATGCCGGTAAGATGATGGGACTTGACCGCCGACTATGCGCTACCCTGGGAGCCGGCGGGGCGGTGTGCGGCGTCTCGGCCGCTATCGCCGTTTCCGGAGCGGTGGGAGCCAAAAAGGAACATGCCCCCATCGCCATAACCATGGTGATCCTTTGGGCCATTGTTATGATATTCTTTTTACCCCTTGTTTCCCGAGCCTTGCAGTTGCATACCGGGGTGGCCGGAGCCTGGATTGGCACCTCGGAATTCGCCGACGCCGCCGGCTTTGCCGCGGCCCAGGCCTATGGCAACCTGGCTGGCGCGGTGCCGGGCATTCCCGGGAGCGCCGAGACGGCAGTGTGGAGTTTTACCCTGATGAAGGTGGTGGGGCGCGACATCTGGATCGGCATTTGGGCCTTCATCCTGGCCCTGATCGCCACGACCCAATGGGAAGTCAAGGCCGGCCAGAAGCCCCAGATTTCCGAAGTCTGGTGGCGTTTCCCCAAGTTTGTCATCGGCTTTGCCCTGGCCTCCATCTTCATTACCATAGTCGCCAGTCACTTCAGCTTCGCCGATTACAACAAGATCGTCAAACCCATGCTGGTAAGCCCTATCAAGACTTTGCGCACCTGGGCCTTTATCTTCTGCTTCTTTAGCATCGGCCT
This sequence comes from Deltaproteobacteria bacterium, assembly GCA_037381685.1. Lineage (GTDB taxonomy): Bacteria > Desulfobacterota > Desulfobaccia > Desulfobaccales > 0-14-0-80-60-11 > 0-14-0-80-60-11. The sequence goes on from JARRQO010000158.1 coordinate 4,997, forward strand.
GACCACCCGCTTCCGGGAACTCGCCAGCACCGGTTCCAAACCTTTCTGCGCCTTCACTTCCGGGGTCGCAATCAATGTGGCCCTGGGGTTCATCTTATCGGCCATCATATTTGCGCGTTACTGGGCAAGCCTATCCCAATAACCCGGTCCGGCGGCCTGGCCCCTTGGCAATGCCGGGAGCCGGAAGCCAGCCGGAACCTGAACTTTAAACTGCAAGGGGGCTAGATGAGAAACAGGCCTGAAGCACCGCGTTGTATCCGCTGCCGATACTTTCGCAATTCCCCCGAGTTTCTGGAATCGACTTTTAAAGGACTGACCACCCTGAGTTCGGCCCATGGTTCGACCCGCAGTGAAGACGGCATCTGTCTTCTGCATGACCTGTATCTTGCCGCTAACCGCTGGTGTGACCAGTTTGAACCTTACCAGGCAGTTCACCAGGATTGATCTAACCGGAGATTATCTCTGGCAAATGACGAAAGTCTTTTCCTTTGGGGCACATT
>JARRQO010000159.1:0-5486 GCA_037381685.1 Deltaproteobacteria bacterium
GAATAATATATTCCCGCCACGGAAAAAGTCAATATAATTGATCGAGTCTGAGAAAAAATCTCTATACGGCGTTTCTTCTTTACTCCCCAAGAGGGTCTCCGCAAAAAACCTTACGGTTTCGACAGGTCTCTAATTAGTAATATATCACAACCTCCATAAACAATAAAGCATAAGTCCCAAGCTAAAAGCCGTGATAATTTCCCTTAATGCTGGTAATCCAAGGCGCCCGCAAGCGCACTTTAAATTCCATGATTGCAAATGAGCCGGCAAACCTTATTGCTTTTCAAGCTGAGAGCCGCATTCTGCCAGACTTGTTCAATCGTTACGGGCCTCCCGCGGTATAAGCCGGTATGGGAGGAAGAGGCGGAGCCAGCCGGATGTACTTATAGCCATAGGCCCGGGCCTCAAATATCTTGGGGTTTAATTTTTTTGACAGTGCCACCTCCTCAGGGGATAAGATCCAGACCAAGCCGTATTTGCCTACAACCGCGAACTTTTGGCCTTTAGCGAGGCAAGAATTGACCGTCTGCTCGCCCTTGAGATTTTTGTTGGTCACACACAAAAGAATTTCCGCTGAAGCGCTGGTTGCTGATATTAACGCCATCACAAGAGCTACCCCAATGCTGTCTGTTGAGGCGCATGTTGCTTTTCTCCATTTCCTGTCTAATATAATAAGAGTGATCAATTAAAATTTAATGATAAAGTAAAAAAACCAAAGTTCCAAGCTGGGTTTTCCTTGACCCTAGTTAGCCTGAACTATAAATCTTTAAAAAATAGCAATTTTGATTGCCCTTTTCGAGGGTTTTACTTTTAGGCTCTAACCGTAAGGACAATCTAAAGAATTCAGGTGGAGCCCGAACCCAGGTAGATTCTTCCCGGCAGGGAATAAACCACAAGGTGGGCCGGGGAGCCCGCCTTGTGGTTTTGGGGGAGGGTATTGTGGGGTAAATGGTGGTTAAAAGTCAAGAATATTAATGAGTTGTAAATTTAATGACTATCATTTGGCTATGGTTTTATTGGCCTCCCATTGAGACTGGTAGCCTCCTGTCGCCATTATAACCGGATGCTGCTGGGAATTTGGCTTGTCCATAATTATCTGTTTGCCCAGACCATGGGTCAGGTTAATCAGCAGTGGGCTCATCAAGTTTGCGGTCATTTCCTCGGGCCGGCCAGAAGGGATGGTCAGGGTCACCAGGGTGTGCAATTCATCGGGACCGGCAGCCCGCAATTCTTTTAAGTCATTGGCGCCGTTTTTGGGAACATAGTCCGGCACCAGGGTGGTGGGCTCGGTAACCACAAAAGCCAGGGAAGGATTATCCACGGATTGCAGACAATAAAAGGGAAACTTCAAGTGGTCATAAACCAGGGCATAACGCCGGAAATTAGGAAATCCCGAGAGCCCCGAGGGAAAGGTGATGATTTGATCTTCCGAGACTGTAACCTGACCCAAGACGTCGGAATCGATAGTGATAAGCGGAGACTGAGGCCGGGGCCGCGGAAAAGCCGAGCCGCCGGAACTTTTTTGCGCAAACGGCTTGAGAGCATTTTGCGCGTCCCGGAATTTGAAATTGGCGGCCAAAAGATTATCGTTGACCAGGCGTTGGGCGATTTCCTCTCTCAGGACTACGACTTCCGCCGGAGCCTCAATGCCTAACCGGATCTGCCGCCCTCGGACTTCCAGGACCACTATCCGGATATTGTCGCCGACAATAATACGTTCACCAATTTTACGAGTTAGTATCAGCACGGATTATCCTTGTTGCTCAGAGGTCTAAAATTCTCTATCGGTCAAAAGGCCCGGTCACATTAATTCGCAGACTCCGCGCCTGCTAATTGGCGCACAAGATAGGCCCGGGAATGATTCCGATGGGAATGACCGAGTAAATATTCCTTGTAGGGTCGCACCGCCTATCCTGGCCATTTTTTATAATTCGTTTATTACTCATGCAAGTTTTTTGCCAGTTAGGAACCCCATATTGCAAAAGAAGTTTAATTATTCTCGAGTTCATCCATACTTGGCTAAATCAAGATTGCGCCGGAATCAGGTTTTGAGATTATTTTTAGTTAAATAAATTTGACATAAGTCGTATTTGTCGCTTCAGGCCCTTTCCTTTGAAGTTATGTGTTCCATAATCTAACCATATATTCTGTTCGGTGTACCTCTGTCAGGAAAATCTCTGGGCATCTGCCGGAATGAGAGGTCGCGGCCCCAACTGGCCTGGGAAAAACTTGAGACTTACCGCGAATTTCGGTGGCAGGACTGACCAGGGGCAAGATTTTGACATGCTTGAAAAGTCCAGGCCTTCAGGATAACATTATATAGTGGTAACGCATTCATCCCCCAGCGCCGGAGCGCCGAATGTGGCCCAGGCTCTCTCCCGGGAACCGCGCCAGGCCTACCTTCAGGGGCTCAATCCTGGAGCCGGGGCTTATGTTCTAGCTCGCCTTTTCCAGTCCTTGCAGCGTCCGATCCTCCTCGTTACACCTGATGTTAATTTTCATGAACATTTTTTTAAAGATTTAACCTTTTTTATGACCAGGGAGGTCACCAAGGCTACCGGACCGGAGTCCCGGGTGCTTATCTTCCCGGCCCACGAAGTCCTGCCATTCCGGGAATTGAGTTTTGACGCGGAGGTAAGTTGTGCCCGCCTGGCGGCCGCGTACCTGGCCCTGACTTGCCGGGAGCCGTTTTTTATGGTGGCCCCAGCCCTGGCCTTGCGCCAGAAACTGCCACCGGCATCGCGTATCCGGGACCTGCTGGCCTACGTGGTGGCCGGAGAAGAGCTGGAGCGGCAGGAATTTCTCCAACACCTTTTGGAGGGCGGCTATGAACGGCGCCCGGTGGTGGAAGAAAGGGGCGATTTCAGTGTCCGCGGCGGGGTTATTGACCTGTTTCCGCCCCTGTATGAGGCGCCGGTGCGCTTGGAGTTCTGGGGCGATGAGGTGGAGTCCATTCGGCTCTTCGATCCTGCCACCCAGCGCTCCCAGGCAAGCCTGGAGGACTTGGTGGTGCTTCCGGCCAATGAGGTGGTGTTGGATGAAGCCGTCAAAGAGCGGGTGCTGGCCAGGCGCAGCCGCCGGCAGGACCCGGAGTTTTGGCGCTACGTTCACGAAGGTCGACATTTTCCGCGCATCGAACGCCATCTCCAGGAGTTTTACGAGCAGCCTCAAACCCTGTGGGATTTTTTGCCCGAAGACACCGTGGTGGTGGAATGGGACCCCCTGATTCTGGGCCAGGAACTGCAGCAGCAGGAAGAGGCCGCGGCCGGTGAACCTTCGGGCTGGCTGGATGAGGTGGCCTGGGAGGAACGGCGCCGCCGCTTTGCCGGGATTTTCTGCCCGGTCTTGCCCTGGGGCCACCCCGAACAGGACCGGGATATCACTTTCCGGGTGGAGAAAAATGACCACCTGGGCGAGGAACTGGCCCGGGCCTCTGAAGAAGCCGGCCGCCTGATCCCGGCCCTGGCGCAGCGCCTGGCGGAATGGCGTAACTCCGGGTTCCATGTATTGCTGGTATCCCTGAGTCGGCACCGGGCCGAACGACTGGCCCGCTTGCTGGGAGAAGAAGGCTTGGAAGTGGAGTTTTTGTCTGCTCCCACCTGGGCGCCCGGACCCCGGGTAGACATCACTGTGGGCCAATTGACCGGCGGCTTTAAGCTGCTCTCGGAAGGTTTAATTGTCCTCACCGAAGATGAAGCCTTGGGGCTGCGTCCGGAAGGGCGGCGTCGCAAAGCCGCGCCCCCGCCTCAGGATCTCGCCTCCTTGGCCGACCTGAACGAAGGCGACTTCGTAGTCCACCTGGATCATGGCATCGGCATCTACCAGGGACTGATAAAACTCACAGTGGGCAGTGAAGTCAACGACTTTCTGGAACTGGAATATCAGGGGGGTGACCGGCTGTATCTGCCGGTGGACCGCCTCAATCTGGTGCAGAAATATCTGGGAGTGGAAGGAGTAAATCCCCGAGTGGAGCGCCTGGGAGGCAAGTCCTGGGAGCGCTCCAAAAAACGGGTAAAAAAGGCGGTGGAAAAAATCGCCCGGGAACTGGTGGAGCTTTACGCTTTGCGCCGGGTGTTGCCGGGCCACCAGTTCTCGTTGCCGGACCCGGCCTACAGGGAATTTGAGGCCACCTTTGAATATGAGGAGACTCCGGACCAGTTGCAGGCCATCGCCGACACCCTGGGGGATATGGTCTCGGAAAAGCCTATGGACCGCCTGATTTGCGGCGACGTGGGCTATGGCAAAACCGAGGTGGCGGTGAGGGCCGCGTTCAAGGGCGCCATGGACGGCAAACAGGTGGCAGTCCTGGTCCCTACCACGGTACTGGCGGAGCAGCATTACGACACTTTCCGACGCCGGCTGGAACATTTCCCCTTGGAAGTGCGGGTACTCAGCCGGTTCAAGACTCCGGCGGAACAAAAACGTATCCTGGCGGACGTGGCCCAGGGCAAAGTGGACATCCTCATCGGCACCCATCGGCTGTTGTCCAAGGATGTGGCGTTCCGGGACCTGGGGCTGGCCATCATTGATGAAGAACAGCGGTTCGGGGTGCGCCAGAAAGAACGTCTCAAGGAATGGCGGCGCACGGTGGACGTCCTCACCCTGACCGCCACTCCCATTCCCCGGACCTTGCAATTGTCTCTCACGGGTCTCAGGGAATTGAGCCTGATCAATACCCCTCCGGAAAACCGGCGAGCCATTCGCACCTATGTCTGTCGGCCGGATGGCGCAGTGATTCAGGCTGCCATCCGCCGGGAACTGGTCCGGGGCGGCCAGGTCTTTTTCGTGCACAACCGGGTGCGCAGCCTGGGCGTCTGGGCCCGGCATATCCAGGAAATGGTGCCGGAGGCCCGAGTGGCCATGGCCCACGGCCAGATGCCGGAAAAAGAGCTGGAACAGGTGATGGTGCGCTTCTGGCGCCGGGAGGTGGATGTCCTGGTCTGTACCGCCATCATCGAAGCCGGCCTGGACATCCCGGCGGCCAATACCATTATTATCAACCGGGCCCATACGTTGGGGCTGGCCCAACTCTACCAGTTGCGGGGGCGGGTGGGGCGCAGCCAGGCCCAGGCTTATGCCTACCTGCTGGTCCCGGACGAAGCCGCCCTGACCAGCGAGGCCCAGAAACGCCTCAAGGCTTTGATGGAGTTCACCGAGTTGGGCTCCGGGTTCAAGATTGCCATGCACGATCTGCAAATCCGGGGGGCCGGCAACCTGCTGGGTCAGGCCCAATCTGGCCAAGTGGCGGAAGTGGGCTACGAACTCTATCTCCAACTGCTGGAGAGCGCCATTCGGGAATATAAGGGGGAGGCCCCGGAGGAGGACCTGCCGGACCCGGAAATTCATCTCCCCCTGGCTGCCTATCTGCCCGAGGATTATGTCCCCGATGTGCAGCAGCGCCTGGCCCTTTACCGGCGTCTCTCCGGCCGTTTGACGCCTGCCATGGTGAGCGAACTGGAGGAGGAATTTCTGGATCGCTTCGGATC
>JARRQO010000160.1:0-13921 GCA_037381685.1 Deltaproteobacteria bacterium
GTTAAAAGTCTCCTGCCCAGGGGGTGCCGCATAAGGCCTTGCCGGGTCGCCTTTTCTGTGATAGAGGATTGAAGAAACCGATGTGCGGGAGGAAGTATGGCGGGGGTCAATAAGGTTATTCTGATTGGTAACTTAGGGGCTGATCCGGAGGTGCGTTATACAGCCAGCGGCACCGCGGTGTGTAAGTTTTCCCTTGCCACCTCCCGAAGATTCACTGGCAGGGATGGCCAAAAGCAGGAAAAAACTGAATGGCACCGCATTGTGGCTTGGGCCAAGCTGGCAGAGATCTGCGGTCAGTACCTCTCCAAGGGCAGGCAGGTAATGATTGAAGGCCGGATTGAGTACGGGTCCTACGAAAAAGACGGGGTAAAGCATTATACTACTGACATTGTAGCTGAAAATATGCAGATGTTGGGCAGCCCAGGTTCAGGTGTTCGGAATCAAGGGCCGGAACCCCCTTTTGAACCACCGGCTGGCGGCATGCCTGAGGATGATATTCCTTTTTAAATAATTAAGCATTGCAGGCCTGGAGTGACGGTTGACGGCTAAAGCTTCAAGGCGAGAGGGGAGAATAAATTACCTTGCAACTAAAGCGGCGTCGCCGGCGCGAACAAATTGTTACCCTGCTCGAAGAGGGGAATTTCGCAGGTCTAACGGCGTTGGCGGGACAAGACGCGGGGGTGGCCGGCATCCTGATGCAATTTTTTTATGATCCGGGTGACCTCCTGTATTGGCGGGGCCTGGAAGGTTTGGGACACGTGGCCGGGGCCCATCCGGAGCAGGTCCGCAAACTTATCAACCGGCTCCTGTACCTGCTCAATGAGGATTCCGGCAGCACCGGCTGGGGGGCTGCAGCCGCCCTGGGAGAAATCGGCCGCCATCAGGTTGCCCTGGTAAAAGAGATTATTCCCATGTTTATCGGCTTCCTGGAGGAACCGTTTTCCCAAGAGCCCATGTTATGGGGAGTGGGCCGGATGGCTGAGGTCCAACCGGAATTTCTGAAAGAAATTATGCCCGTAATTGTGCCTTTTCTCACAAACCCCAAGCCGGAGTTACGGGCCCTGTCGGCCTGGAGCCTGGGAAAAGGACGGTATCTCCCGGCGGCCGACGCCATCGGCGCTCTTAAAGGGGACGAGCATCCGGTGACGCTTTATGACCAGGGGAAGTTGCGCCAAACCACCGTGGGCCATTTGGCCCGTGAGGCCCTGGCCGAACTGGCTTGATATGGTTGAGCCGGGCAGACAAATAATTCTCTGGGCCAATGTCCCAGATTAAATCGGATGAGAAAGGAAGGGTCAGATGATCTTACTGATTTTGGTTTTTGTCATCGGCGTATTCGTGGGCTACAAATACCCCCAGCAAGTGGAACAGGTGATTCAATCAGCTAAAAAAATCTTCGGCGACCTGAAGGATAAGGTTTCCAAGAAGAATCAGTAAGTTAACTCAGATCGTTTCGATGGGGGAACTGGCATACGAGGCTAGGTCCTCCTCGATTAAAGAACGGTGCCAGGGGAAAATTTTCCGCCAATCCCAGGTTGGCTCCAGCAGGGATGGTTGGAGGAGAAAAAGATTGCCAGGCTGAAGCGGTGGTGTCAGGCTCGCAGAGCGATGATGGCCCCCTGGCGGCCGGTAACTTTATTCCGGCGGTAGGAGAAAAAATCGCCGGGGTCACAACGGGTGCAGAGCCCGGCCAGGTCGAGGCGTTCCGGTGACAGGCCGGCGGCCAGCAGTTGATCCCGGCTGAGCCCCCAGAGGTCAAAGTAGGTGGGCCGCACCTGATAACTTAAAAGGTTTTCAGGAAATTCCTGCCGGAAGTGGCGGAATTCGGCGCAGCAGGGACCCAGGCTGGGGCCTACTGCGGCGTAGAGATCTTGAGGCCGGGACCCGAACCGGTTTTGCAGCAAAGCCACCGTTTCGCCCAGGATATTGATCAGCTGCCCGCGCCAACCGCAGTGGACGTGGGCTATCACCCGGTTGACCGGATCATAAAACATCACCGCCTGGCAGTCGGCCTGCTTAATGAGCAGGCCCAGGCCGATCACGGTGGTGACTAAAATGTCCACCCCCGGAAGGTCTTCCATCCGGGCCTGGCTGGGGGAGGTGATCACCGCGGCGCGGCGCCCGTGGGTCTGGGCGGCCGAGGCCAGTCGCTTTAGGCCCAAAGCCTGCTGCATGAGGCGCTGGTTTTCGGCCACCAGTTCACGCCGATCGCCAACCTTCGAACTTACATTAAGATTGTCGTAAGCTCCGGTGCTGACGCCTCCCTGCCGAGTAAAAAACCCGTGCACCAGTTCCGGAATTGCTGTCAGCAAGGGGCTTTGATAATATTTGGGATGGCCGATTGTTTGCCATTCTCCCATCTGCGTTTCCTCAGAGTCTGGTAATCCGCATACTTTGCTTTTCTCCGGTAGAATAAAGAGTTAGGCTTAGCTGAGGGCTGATTTCGGCGGAGGATAATTCTGCCTTAGGCAAGATAGGTGCCCCCGCATTTACCGCCCAAGCCTTCACGTATGATATATAAAGATGGATAAAATTCCCACCAGGATTATTACATAGGGAGGTAGTGACACGTGGCGGCAAAGAGCCTGTTGATCGTCCAACACATGGAATGGGAGGGTCCCGGACAGCATCTGCTGGCGGCGCTTTTGGAGGGTGGGATAAACTTCCAGGTGGCCAAGGCCTGGGAGGAGCCCCTGCCCCCGATGGACCCTTTCGACGGCATGATCGTCTTGGGAGGATCTCCCAACGTGGATGAAGAGGAGCAGTTTCCCTATCTCATAGAGCTAAAAGCCCGCATTCGTGAAGTGATTGCGGCGGAAAAGGCCTACTTGGGATTTTGCCTGGGGCACCAGCTCCTGGGCCATGTCTTGGGCTGCCAGGTCGGTCCCTTGCCGCAAAAATCCGTGGGCTTTGTCATCGGAGAGTTGGCTGCCGCAGGGCGGCGGCATCCGGCTTTTCGGAGGTTGCCGGAGCAGTTCAACCTGTTCAAGTGGCACGGCCAGGGAGTGTTGCCGCCTCTGCCCCCCGGCATTAGCCTCCTGGCCCGGTCGTACAGGGTGCCGGTAGAGGCCCTGGGGGTGGTTGATAATCCCCGGGTGGTGGGACTCCAGTTTGATAATCATGCCGCGGCGGTGGATGTAGCCACCTGGCTCAAGCACGACGGCGAGTGGGCCCTGGGTGGGACGGATGCCGACCCGCAGGCCATGGTAGCCACCGCCGTAGCTCAGGAAGCGGCCATGGGCCGGGAGTTCCGCCGGTTGATGGAAAATTTCTTTAATCTAATCTAAGGCTCATGCAATTTTAGGGCCGAGAGGGTCTTATCCGCAAAGGCGCCCCCTGGAGAACTACGCTTAGCTGGCATAAAAATTGAAATAAAGGATGCAAAAGCGAGGAGGGCGACCTTATGAAGAAACGGAACAAGCGCATTGACATCATGGCCTTTGTGGACCTGGCCCCCCTTACGGAGCGCATCCTGGGACAAATGGGTCAGGAGGGTGATCATATCCGTAAACGGTTAAAGGTCTTTTATCGCCAGCGGATCTGCAAGGGGCAAAACCGTTTTGAGGACCAGCTGGAGAATGCCCCGTAACTCTCAAAGATCATGGGTCGATGGCAAACGCGCCGCCAGGCTCTTGATGATCCACTGGCGCCATCACTTGAGACGAGTATGGGTATTGCCGAAAGAAGTCTATACTTCGGTTTAGTATGGGAGCTTTAATGCTCCGATATTCATCAACAGCAGCTTGAAACTACCTCCTGAAATTAGGCGAGCTGGTGTTCGGGTGAAATCGCTAAGGTCGTGGGGGGCATAGACCTTTCCTTGACTGGCGGGGAGGAGGTGATTATAGTGGGAGTACCTGGGGGAGAAACTCATGGGTTGGTTGCACCTGATATTGGTTCTGGGGGTATTGACCACTGGCTGCGGACAAATAGCGTATCAGCGCTTTGAAAAGAAGATGTGGTCCAACTATGTCCACTTGAATGAATTAAAAATGGGAATGACCAAAGAAGAAGTGGTGGGCATCATGGGACCCCCCGGAATCAGGGAACGGGGTGACTACCTCGGTGGCAACTACACCATTTATTTCTATCTGACCCACAGCATGGACTTTCCTGAGAGCAATACCGTGCGGAACGGATACAGCCCTCTGGTATTTAAGGATAACCGTTTGGTGGGTATCGGCAGGCGGGATTACCGCCAGGCGGTGGATCGCCCGGAATCGGAAGGGGTGCCCAAGGGCAGTCTGCCTTGGGGGCGAACCCAATGATATGAGGTTGAATTTGTAGGAAAACCTACAATTTTTCCCCTGCCAGTTGACCGCAAGCGGCGCTGATTTCCTGCCCGCGACTCTCTCTAATCAACACCGTATAATTGGCCTCTCGCAAAATTTCCTGGAATTTTAAGGTACGGGCTTCTGGCGGAGGCCCATAAGATAAGCGCGGGTGACGGTTGAAGGGGATCAGATTGATTTTGGCTCTAAAGCCTCGGAGTAGTCTGGCCAGTTGCCGGGCTTGATGGGGGGCGTCATTGATGCCGTCCAAGAGGACATAGGCAAAGGTGATCCGCCGGTGCCGGGGCAAGGGAAAGGCCCGGCAGGCATTTATAAGCTCAGGCAAAGGATAGCGCCGGTTAATGGGCATTAGTTGAGCGCGGGTTTCGTCATCCGGGGCGTTGAGGGACACGGTGAGGTTGGCCCGGGCCTCGGCGCCGAGGCGGGGGATTAAGGGCGCCAATCCGGCGGTGGACACGGTTATCCGCCGAGTTGAGAAGTTCAGGCCCCAAGGCGCGGTAATGACGGTGAGGGCCCGTATCAGGGCGGGGAAATTGGCCAGGGGCTCTCCCATGCCCATAAAAACCAGATTGGAAAGGGGGCGTTCGTCAGGCAAGTCCTTGCGCACCGCCAGGATTTGATTAACGATTTCGCCGGCCGTTAAATTGCGAATCAGGCCGCAGCGGGCGGTCAGACAAAAGCGGCAACCCTGGGCGCAGCCGACCTGGGAAGACAGACACAGGGTGTAATGGCCTTCTTCGGGGATGAGAACAGATTCTATGAAGTTGCCGTCTTGAAGGGCAAAGAGGAACTTGCGGCAGCCGTCTGCAGCCACCTGCACCTGGTCCGCCTGAAGGTGGCTGATCAAGGCGCGCTCGGACAGCTCGGCCCGGAAAGGCCGGGCGATATCAGTCATGGCCTCGAAGTTGCAGACCCCTTTATAAAGCCACTTGACCAGTTGCCGGGCCCGGAACCTCGGCTGGCCCCAGTCGGCCATGAGCTGCTCCAACTCGGGAAGCGTGAATTCTTTCAGGTCCAGGGGATGAGTCATGGAAGGATTTAATGTCGGTGGCCAGTGGTCAGTGATGATCCCTGGTTCAAGAAGTATGGTGATCTAAGCTAAGCCGAAAGTTGAAACTCAAAATTGAAAGCTGGTAAGGGAATTGGCAAGGCAACTGAGAACCCGCGCAGAGTTCGCAGTAGCCATAGGTCCCGGCATCGATGCGTTCCAGGGCTTCCCTGATTTTGCTGATCAATTTTCGTTCACGGTCACGGATGCGCAGAGTGAAGTTGCGGTCGGTCTCCAGGGTAGCGCGGTCGGTGGGGTCAGGGAAGGGGGCGGTGACGCCAGTCATATCGTTGCGCGTCTTGTCGGCTTCTCCTAAAATTTCTTCCAAACGTTCTTGCAACAGCTTGCGAAAATATTCCAATCGCTCAGATTCCATTACCTTAACTCCGGCCTGCACACAAAATTTATGGCGTCGCCGCCTCCCGGGTATAAGCGCCGCTGGCTCCCCCGCTTTTTTCCATAAGCAGTAAGTTGGTTATCACCATCCCCCGATCCACCGCCTTGCACATATCGTAAACCGTGAGCGCGGCCACTGCCGCGGCCGTCAAGGCCTCCATTTCCACGCCGGTGCGAGCGAAGGTCCGCACCCGGGCCCGGATGGCTACGGCCCAATCCTCCGGTTCTGGGGTAAAATCTATGTCAATCCCGGTGAGGGGAAGGGGATGACACAGGGGAATGAGCTGGGCGGTGTTCTTGGCCGCCATGATGCCGGCCAGTCTCGCGGCGGCCCAGACGTCTCCTTTGGGGAGCCGGCCGGCCAAAAGTTGAGGAAACACTTTGGGGCCCACCACTATCCGGCAGCCGGCCGTAGCCCGGCGCAGGGTTTCGCGCTTGTCCCCCACCTCTACCATGCGCATCTGCCCTGATTCATCCAGGTGAGTAAAGTTATTCATGGCCGGCCCTATCCAAGGGTTCCCGATTTAGGCGCTCCAATTCCTCCAGGAGCGACCGCTGACGCAAACTGAGGTGTTGGGGCGTGGTCACGACGACCTCATTCACCTGATCTCCCGGGGAGTCCTCGGGCCCACCGGGCGCCCCGGCTCCGACAAACCTGAAGGTCCAGCCGGTTTGGGTGCCTTGCGGCAGCTGTACCGTTTGAAAGCCATCCAAGGTAGGGACACGAATGGCGCCACCCAGGGAGGCCTGGGCAAAAGAGACTTCTACTTTGCAATGAATATCATTTCCCATCCTGGTAAAAAAGTCATGGGGAGCCACATGAATTACCACTTCCAGGTTTCCGGGGGGGCCGTCCTGAACCGCTCCGCCGCCCTCGCCCTTGATGCGGAGGCGGGCGCCTTCCTGGGTGCCTGGTGGAATCTGCAGGTGGTATTTGCGTTTATGGGATGAGGACCCAAGGCCGCCGCAGTGTTGGCAGGGGTGGGCCACGATTTTGCCCCGTCCCTGGCAGCGCCTGCAGAGAGGACCGAACCGCAGGAGGCCGGGTCCTCCGAAGCGCCGGCCCCGGCCCCGGCATTCCGGGCATTCCCGATAAGCGGTACCCGGCGACAGCCCGGTGCCCCGGCAATAGCGGCAGGGAGGGTGATGGTCCACGGCGATCACAGTTCCCATGCCCTTAATGGCCGCCATAAAGGGAATTTCCAGGTCATAGCGGAAATCAGCCCCTGCCGACCATGACGGGGGGTTGTCCTGGAAAATCCCGAAAAATTCTTCAAAGAGGTCCTCTTTGCCGGAGAATCGGGGCCGCCGGTATTGGGCGGCATTTCTCCGGGTGCGGCTTGTAGCCTTGGCTTTGCTCTTGGTCTTGGACCTGGCCGCCAGGATGGCCTGGAAGGCTTCCACCACCTGGCGGAACCGGACGGCGGCCTCCGGATCATCAGGATTGAGATCGGGGTGGTGCTGCCGGGCCAATAAACGGTAACGCCGGCGCACTTCTTCTAAAGTGCTGGAGCGCTTCACCCCTAAAGTGTGGTAATAATCCGGAGCAGCCATGACTCAATTATCCGCGGCCTCATCAGAGGCTGGGGCCTGGCCGGCTATCAGGCCGTCGACCATGTTGGTTTTATCGGCATCGCCGGCGGACTCAAAAGCTCTCCGGGCAAAATAAAGTTTTCCCTGGGCCAAAGCTCGTTCCGCCAGCCGCCGCCAGACTTCCGGTTCCTTTATGCCGATGCGGGCCAGCAAGAAGGCGTCTCCCGTTTCCAGGCTGTAATCCTTGAGCTGGTCAATTTCTTCGGGGAGTTCGCCCTGTTTAAAAAATTCCAGGGCATCTTCCAGCCACCCCAGTTCCAGGAACTTATTGCCATAATCCCGGCACAAAGCAGGGTTTAATATCTTTTCGTTCAAAAGTTGTCTTTTCTTTAAGCAATTCGGTACCCCGGAGGGCAACCGTGGAAACGTAGGACTCAAAACCTACCCTCTTCATATAGAATATCTTTTTTATATAAAATATCTTGCCAAGTATGTAAACTGTAATTTTCCGGGCTGTGGTTCTCCGGAAGGGGGGAAGGTTGACTTTCTCGTTTTCATTAGATATGGTAGACATATCGTAGAGGTTTTACCTAATTATTTCGGTAGGTTCAGCTGTCGCCGGATGGGTTTGCCGCCAAGGGGCCGGTCGGCTCCGGGGTGGGGGCACGAGAAAAAATCCCGGCAATCATCCAAGGATTCAATGTTCAAAAGATTATTGGAGCGTTGGCGCGAAGAACGGGGCCGGCACACGGCTACGGTGCGCGTCGACTTCTTTCCCCAGGACAAGGTTTCGCCTCACATTTTCTGGTTGAGCAGCCAGGACCCCGATGGTGACACCGTGCCTTTAATCCTCCTGTTTTATGCCCGCATCCTCTATGAACTGGCGGAACTGAATGAGCTGAGGGTGGCCCGGGAATTGATCGGTTTTTTGGACCAGGTCTGCGGGCGGGTGCTGGATAGCGATGGCCCACCGCGACGGCCCCTGCTCCCTTTGGGGCAACTGCAGATGACCGAAGAACCCGGACGGCCCCCTCTGCGGACCTATCCGGCGGAGCTTTATGAATTCCAGACAGCGGGGTGCTCACGGTGGGACCCCTTTTCGCTTTAGGGACGGAGGAAATCCAGCCGGAGGAGGCGACGCCGGAAGCGTGAGACGGTGTAAGGTTTCAGGTTTCGGGGGTCAGACGGGAAAATTGAGTTTTTGCCTGCCTTAAACGCTTCTTTTATTTTTTTCGCTTCCAGAGTTTTTCCATAGATTATGCGCCAGGTTTTGTCCTAAGCCTGAAGAAAAGAAGAAAAAAACAGGAAGGCGACCCTGACAGGCCGCCTTTTTGGTTGTGTAAAAATGAAACGGACCGGTTAAGGTGAACTTAGCTGACAGCCTGGCTGGGCGCAATCCGTTGGAGGAGGCTGGCCTTGAGGCGGTCGAATTCCTCGGAGCTGATGACGCCTTCGTCCCGGAGGCGCAGAAACCCCTCCAATTCCTCCCGGAAGCGTTCCGGGGGCAGCCAGGATGGGGTTTGGGCCTCGAGGAGGGCCGGGGCTTCCAGGGTGGCCCGGTCTGCACCCGCTACGAGAACGGCCGGCAGTTCATCCTTCCGGGCTGCCGCGGGCCGGGTGACCCCGGCTATGACGAAGGCGTGGACGGCTCCACGATCGGCCCCGACATCCTCACAGGCGAAGCCTGCAAAGATGTATGTGTTGAAGCCCATAATGCCGGTGAGCCAAACCAGGCCGATGATCAACACGAAGGGAACGGCGATGAGGAAGATCAGCAGGCTATAAAAATTGGCCATGTTCCCAAAAGTTTTAACTTCGGGGTCGACGGAATCCGTCCGAAAGCGAGAAAAGAATTTGCCCATGTCCTAGTTCCTAAAGCGGATTACCTCGGAAGTTGTTCTAGAGTACCACTTTTGCGCAAAGTTGCAAGCCTGACACACGGGTCGAGGCTCCCAAGGCCGGGAGGCGGGCCTAAAAGGCAAGCCGCCCGGCATGCTCCCGGCCGCAGCAGATTCACTGCGCCTGGAAAAAGGCCCGGAAGGCCTTGAAAGTCATGAACAGGTCGGCCTTGGAGGCTACTTCAAAGGGCGAGTGCATGGACAACAGGGGAGTGCCGCAGTCGATGATCTCCATGCCGTAAATCGCCAGGTACTTGGCGATGGTGCCGCCGCCGCCTTCGTCCACCTTGCCTAATTCTCCCGCTTGCCAGATAACGCCGTGGTCCTGGAAAGTCTTGCGGATCCAGGCCACGTATTCGGCATTGGCGTCGCTGGTGTAGTACTTGCCGCCGCTACCGCCGTATTTGTGGAAGCAGACGCCGTAGCCCAGGCGGGCGGCGTTGCGTTTCTCATGGACTTCGGGAAAATCCGGGTCCAGGCCCCCGGTGACGTCGGCGGACAGGGCCTTGCTGTTCATGAGCACCCGGCGCCGGGCCAGGGGATTTTCCCCCTTGAGTTCCAGGAGGATTTCCACGATCTCTTCCAAAAGGCAGTTTTGGGCCGAGGTGTTGCCTTCGCTGCCGGTTTCCTCTTTGTCGTAGAACAGGGCCAGGCAGGTGTGTTCCGGTTCCTGAACATCCAGGATGGCAGACAGGGAAGCGTAGGCGCAGGAGCGGTCATCCTGGCCGTAGGCGCCCACCAGGCTGCGGTCCCAGCCCAGGTCCCGGGCCGGTCCGGCGGGCACCACTTCCAGTTCGGCGCTGATCAGATCTGCTTCCGTAAAGCCATACTGATCTTCCAGATATTTTAGGAGGTGGAGCTTGACGCGCTCTTTGGTCTCACTGTCCCCCAGAGGCAGGGACCCCACCAGGACATTGAGCTTTTCTCCTTCGAAGGCTTCGGAGACTTTTTTATCCATCTGGGTCTTGCGGGCCAGGTGGGGCAGGAGGTCCAGCACGGTAAAGACCGGATCAGCCGGGTCTTCGCCGATGGTGAGTTGGATCGTGGAGCCGTCGGATTTGAGGACCACCCCGTGGATGGCCAGGGGGCGGGACAGCCACTGGTACTTCTTGATGCCGCCGTAATAGTGGGTCTTTAAGAAGGCCAGGTCCGTGTCTTCATAGAGGGGGTACTGCTTCAGGTCCAGGCGGGGCGAATCGATATGCGAGGCGATAAGGCGGAGCCCCTCGCGCAAGGGGCGGCGGCCCTGGACCGTCAGCACGATGACCTTGTTTTTATAGTTATAAAAACCCCGGGGCCCGGACTCATGCCGGGCCAGATCCACGAAGCCCAAGGCCCTGGCCTGGCGCTCGATTTCGGCCACCGCCTCCCGCTCGGTCTTGGCCCGGTCCAAAAAAGTCTTGTAGCGGTCGCCGTAAGTGAAGAGGGCCTCGCGCTCGGCAGCATCCACCTTATCCCATACCATTTGGGGGGTAACGGCCAGGCGGTCCCGCAATTGTTTCAGTTCGTCCTGATTCTGGGCTTCCATATGCAGATTATCCTCCCTAAGTTTCGATTAACAGAAGGTTGCATCCCTTTTTATGGGGTGTAGGATGCGCCCCGGGCGGCCCCGGTTCACCTTCCAGGGGCATTAAATCATTGACAAAAATAACACGATTCCCCCGGAGAAACAATGCCGCCGGCAGAATCCGGAGAGGGGACGGTTGACTTAAGGGCGGAAAATTAATAAATTTATTTGGTGAATCCCACGCGTTGCGAGAGTGGCGGAATTAGGCAGACGCACTGGATTTAGGTTCCAGCGGGATAACCGTGGGGGTTCGAGTCCCCCCTCTCGCATACCTCGGCGGGGGAGGCCGGGGGTATCCCTCCTAAAAAATATAAAGAAAAAATTAAATTACCGGAAGAATGTGAGCCAAGAAGATGACCGAGAGCGCATTGAACGTGGAGATTGAGAATCTCAGTGAAATCAAACGGAAGTTAAAGATCAAGGTGCCCTCCACCGAGGTGAACCAGGAAATGGACCGGGCCTACCGGAAATTGGGAAAACGGGCCAGAGTCAAAGGGTTTCGGCCGGGAAAAGCGCCGCGGTCAGTCCTGGAGATGTATTACCGCAAAGATATTGAGCAGGAGGTCTCCGATGCCCTGGTGCGCCGCTCCCTGGGTGAGGCGCTGAAAGATAATGACATGAAACCCATCAACCTGAGCTGGCCGGAGGCGTTGCCCCCGGTGGTGGCCGGACAGGATTACCGCTTTAGCGTTGAGTTGGAGATTTCCCCGGAGTTTACGGCCCAGGACTATCTGGAGCTCAAGCTGGAGGCCCCGGAAGTCGAGGTCACCGACGAAGAAGTGGACAAGCGGGTAGAGGAGATTCGGGAGGCCAATGCCATCCTGAAGCCGCCGGGGGCAGACCGGGGCGTGCAGGAAGGGGATTTCGTGGTGCTGGACTACCAGGGTTTTTTTGCGGGTGAGCCTGTGGAAGAAGCCAAAGCAGAAGGGACCTATGTCGAAGTAGGAACCGGCAAGTTCAACTTGGATTTCGAACGCAACCTGGTGGGGCTGAGGCCCGAAGCCGAAGCCCGTTTTGCCGTGTCATTGCCGGAGGATTTTGGCAATCCTCTTTTGGCCGGCAAGGTGATTGAATTCCAAGTGAAGATTCTGGAAGTGAAAGAGAAGGTGGCGGCCGAACTGGATGATGCCTTTGCCCAAAACTTGGGGGGCAACTTTCAGACCCTGGCTGACTTGCGTAAGGCCGTGCAAGAGGATATTATTAAAGGTAAGGAGCAGGAACGGCAGGCCTACCTGGAAAACCAGGTAGCGGATAAGTTGCTGGCCCGCCATGAATTTGAGGCGCCGCCTTCCCTGGTCCTGCAGGAACAAGAGAACATGATGCGGGATCAGATGCAACGCTACGGCCAATACGGCATGGACATTGCAAATATGGATACCGCCAAGTTGGCGGAGGTCCTCAAACCCATGGCCGAGCGTCGGGTCCGGGTCAAGTTGATCCTGGGGCGCATCGCGGCCCAGGAAAACCTGGCGGTGGACGACGCCGAAGTGGAGGCGGCGGTGGCCCGCATCGCGGTGCATAGCGGTCGAGACGTGGCCGAGGTGCGGAGGTTTTATGAGGAACGTGACCTCCTGGAGATGCTGCGGCGGGAACTGCTGGATGACAAGACCATGAAAATGTTGTTGGATAAAGCCGAAACCAGTGCACTCGTTGCACCTGTCGACGAGGCAATCGAAAAAGACGAAAAGGATGAAAAACAGTAGAATGCAGTTAATTCCCATTGTGGTGGAGCAAAGTAGCCGGGGGGAGAGGGCTTACGATATCTATTCCCGGTTGCTGCGAGATCGGATTATCTTTCTGGGAACGGGTATTAATGACGATGTCGCCAACCTGGTGATCGCCCAGTTACTGTTTTTGGAGGCCGAAGATCCGGATAAAGAAATTAATTTTTACATTAATTCACCTGGCGGTCTGGTGACCGCGGGGATGGCCATATACGATACCATGCAGTACATCAAGAGCCCGGTGGCCACGCTGTGCATGGGCCAGGGGGCGTCCATGGCGGCACTGCTTTTGGCTGCGGGCACTCCGGGCAAGCGGTTTGCCCTGCCCCATGCCCGCATCCTGATTCACCAGCCCCTGGGCGGGTTTCAAGGTCAGGCCACTGACGTGGACATTCAGGCTCGGGAGATTTTGCGCCTGCGGCAAGAGCTCAATGAAATCATGGCGAACCATACAGGTCAACCCATTGACCAGATCAACCTGGATACGGAGCGGGATTTTTATATGTCCGGTCAGCAGGCCAAGGAATACGGCCTGGTGGACGATGTGATTACCCATCGGGAAGTAGGGACGCTGCTTTCGCCGCGGCATCAGGAATAATCGCAGGCAGGGACTGAAGAAAAAATCGCCGGCTGCCGATACGATAAGTTAAGCAGAGAAGACGGCGGCGCAGCAAAGGAGCCAATCCCTGGAAATAGTTATTTTAGGGGGTTGGGGAGGACGAGACATATGAGTAAACGCGGTACCGATAAGAGTGCCGATCTGTTGTGTTCTTTCTGTGGCAAAAGCCAGGGTGAGGTTAAGAAGCTCATTGCCGGACCCGGGGTCTATATCTGCGATGAGTGTATCGAACTGTGCAACGATATCATCGCAGAGGAGTACGAGAAGGACGAAGCCAAACACGCCCGGTTGTCAATACCGGAGCCTGCGGCTATTAAAAAAGAAATCGATGATTACGTCATAGGCCAGGAACGCGCGAAAAAGATCTTGTCTGTGGCGGTTTACAATCACTATAAACGGATTAACGCCGGGGTTGACCTGGATGGGGTGGAACTCCAGAAGAGCAACATCCTGCTGATAGGTCCTACCGGCTCGGGCAAAACCCTGCTGGCCCAGACCCTGGCGCGTATCTTGAACGTGCCGTTCACTATTGCGGACGCCACTACTTTAACGGAGGCCGGGTATGTAGGCGAGGATGTGGAAAACATCATCCTCAATCTGCTCCAGGCCGCGGACTACGACGTGGAGAAGGCGTCCCGGGGGATTGTCTACATTGATGAAGCGGACAAAATCGCCCGCAAAACGGACAGCCCCTCCATTACCCGGGACGTTTCCGGGGAGCCGCGGCGATCCGGTCTCGCTGCCAGATCTTTCCTGTAGGAACCCCTTGGCCTGCCAGTCGCGCATCGCCTCCCATCCGCCTTGCCTGCTCCAAGCCTTGCGCTTTGGGGCGTATTTCGGCTGT
>JARRQO010000161.1:0-11624 GCA_037381685.1 Deltaproteobacteria bacterium
TCAGTTACGGCTTGGTTTCCCTGACCCTGCGCTCCGCCTACAGGCGGGGCACACTCCTGCGCTTGTCGGATTAAAATACCAGGTTCCAGGGGTCAGATACCGAAGAGCGGATTAGCAGAATTCCTTTAAAAGTCCCCCTCGGTCGCTCCGCTCCCTCAGAATGGCAATTTTTTACGCATGGAAAATTTCCAGGTGGCTCATGATAATGAAATTAACAACCGCTTTCACCGAAAACCGAAAACCGAAAACCGAAAACGGTTTTTAAGATGATCGGCGTCTTTGATTCAGGCTTCGGCGGGCTGGTGGTTCTGCGGGAATTTATCAAGGTCCTGCCGGATTATGACTACCTCTACCTGGGGGACAATGCCCGCATCCCCTACGGCACCCGGTCCGACCGGGTGGTGATCCGCTTCACCGAGCAGGCGGTGGATTACCTCTTCCGCCAGGGCTGCCGCCTCATCGTCCTGGCCTGCCACACCGCTTCGGCCCGGGCCTTGCGCCGCATCCAGCAGGTCTTTCTGCCGGAGCGCTATCCCGGCCGCCGGGTCCTGGGGGTGCTGATCCCCACGGTGGAAGAAGCCGCGGCCAGCACCCGCGCCAAACGCATCGGGGTCATCGCCACCGAGGGTACGGTGACCTCCCGGTCCTTCGAACTGGAGCTGAAAAAACTGGACCCCAACCTTACCGTCATCCAACAGGCCTGTCCCCTTCTGGTGCCCATCATCGAGAGCGGCGAGCAGGATTGGGAAGGCACCGGCCTGATCCTGCGCCGCTATCTGGCCCCCCTGCAAAACCGGGTGGACACCCTGATTTTAGGCTGCACGCATTACTCTATCCTCAAAGACCAGGTCCGGGCCATCCTGGGTCCCGGCCACGACCTGATCTGCTCCGGGCAGGTCACTGCGGCCAAGCTGGTGGATTACCTCAAGCGCCATCCCGAAACCGAGAGCACTTTGAGCCGGGGCCGGAGCCGCCGCTACCTGACCACCGACCTCACCCCCCGCTTTGCCCAATTGGCCAGCCTGTTCATGGGCCATCCCTTAAGCTCTGAAGTGGTGGAGCTGTGAAAAGGCAGGGGTTAAGGGCCAGGGTTCAGGGGCCAGGGGCCAGAGATAATCAAGACGACCCAGATATTCGTAACCTACCTGGCATCTTCTCCTGTCCGGTGATAACTCCCGAACATGGCAAGAAACTGACACCAACCCCCGAATGATTCTAAGGTCACAGGACAAAAAAACAGGGCCGTCTTTGACCCTGTCTTGGCTGGTTTTAAAAGGAAATGGCTGGTTAACTTTTCCTCCACGTTCTTAATCCCGCTAGACCCAGGAGGCCGGAGCCTATTAGGTAAATTGTTGAGGGTAAAGGTATCTGACTGCCATAAAGTTGGATGTTGGCATCCACCGGTGCAAAGGTTGGTGCGTAATCAGGGTAACTTGTGTAGGTAGTCTGGACGGGGATCCCATCAGGATTCCCGTTAGTTAGAGTCAACAGCCATACCTTACCTTCCGCCCCTTCCTGCGTCGAGCCGCTCAAATCGGCAATGGATGAATGGAGATAAGGAGTAGCATAACCACTACCTCTATCCAATAAGGGAGCACCAGCATCCACAAAGAATTGATATTTCTGGCCGGCCTCGACGTCCTGATTGACGGTGAAGTCTATTTGATAGAAAGTGGGCCAAGCTGTGCCGTCATAGCGCTGATACCCTATTCCGCCTGCATAAGTCGCCACGGTGGACGTAAAACTGCTTGACACCATTTGCGCGGTATCACCTTCCATGCACCCCCACAGCTTGAGATTGTAGTCGGAAGGGTTGGCGCTGCCGAAGATGACCCATATCCGCGCGGTATCAATATGATAGGTTCCTGAACCGCTGATAACAAAATCATCTCCGTAAACCTGATAACTTATTGGATATGGATCCGGATACAATTTGAAGAGACCAAAATTAGAGCGGTTCGAACCAGCGGCGTTATTCAGATTCGCCGTAGGCAGTCCACGATCAAAGAGTAGATCGGCAGAGGCCGTATGCACCCCGGCAAATAACATCAGACCAATCATTTAACCTCCTCTCGCAAGATTGAATTTGGTGATTTAAAATTATCTGAAATAACCAACCATAGATCCTGGCTGCCTCTTTTAAGCAACCCGGCCCTTCTATCCCTCAGGTGGCCTTTAGTCCTCATCTCGCGGCGGGCTTGGCTTTGTTTGCTTCATCCTGGTCTTGACCTCTGGGTGGATGTCTTCTTTTAACATTATCGACTGCTTAGTGATAGTGCTCCGGGTCCTCAAAATAAAAAAACCGGACTGCATCTGTACACGCAACCCGACTATCTTCTCTTCCTTGAAAAGAACCGTGGCTTAACGTCCCCGCTTCATGGCGCGTTTGGCCTTTGCTTTTATCGCATGCTAAACACAGTAAAATATTAATGTCAAGATTTATATATAATTTAATAAACTATTTAGATATATAATAAAAAAGAAAATTATGTATAGAAACAGAGGCATGGCTGCAACCGCCTCAAATGTTCCAGAATAGAATATTGCTGCTATATCTATGCCTCTCGCAGGGACAAAAATCTTCTTCCGATATGGATTACAGATTGAAACTTATCTGACGAAGTTAAGAGGGCTTGGAAGGGGTCTCCCCGCCCATGTAGCAATGCGGCGGGGAATGCGGGCGGGGGAACCCCGCCCCTACAACCTAAGTGACCAATGTTACATGTTTGACGGCAACTTATATTCAATGCCAAAAGTTTATTCTTCACCCCCCTCACCCTGACCCTCTCCCCTCGGCGGGGGGAGAGGTGATAAGAGGAAGAAACTTTTGGCAAACGCTATAAGTTTAAGATACGCTCCCCGCAGGGGGAAAAGGAGATAAGAGAAGAAACTTTTGGCATTTTTGCTTGTTGCCAAGTTCAACTTGGCATAATAAGGCGTTGCCAAGCACAGCTTGGGAAGGGGAACGGACGCAGGGGGTTTTTGGCCAGGCTGGAAAGCCTGTGCCACCAAGTTTTCATTAGAGCTTACATGTGCACAGGCGAGACGCCTGTGCCACCAAGTTAATCCCTGGCCTGGCCGGGGGTCTGGTTTGGCATGAGGGGCAGAGTGAAGGTGACTTCGGTGCCCTGGCGTTTTTGGGTCTGGATTTTTAACTTGCCACTTAGCATATACACCCTCTCCTCCAGGGCCGACAGGCCCAGGCCTTTTTGGGCGGCGTCCCGGGCCCGCACCCGTTCCAGGTCAAAGCCGACCCCGTCATCGGCCACCCGGAAGCACAAGCTATCATCGCAACGGGTGACGGCAATGCTGATTCGTTTGGCCTGAGCGTGTTTGCCGATGTTGTTGATGATTTCCTGGAAGATCCGGTAAATATTGATCTCCCCCTGCTGGGAGAACACCCCATCGATGTCGTCCATTTCCAGGGCCACCTCCACCTCATAATACTTGCGAAACTCCTCAATCAGGGCCCGGAGCCCCGCGGCCAGACCCAAGTCCTCCAACAAGGTGGGACGCAGATTCCGGGCCAGACGGCGGACGTTCTCAATGACTCCGTTCAGGTAGGCCAGGCAATGGGCGCATTCCTCCTTGGTGGCCCATTGATCCATGGGCACGGTTTTCTCGATGGAGCTAACCTGCAGCTTTAAGACCATGAGAGACTGGCCCAGGTCGTCGTGCAGCTCCAGGGCCAGACGCCGGCGCTCACTCTCCTGGGCGTGCAGGAGCTGGGAGGCCAGTTGGCGCAGCCGCGCCTCGGATTCCCGCAGGGCCGCTTCGGTCTGGCGGCGCAGGGCTTCCCGATCCATGAAGTCCAGGGCGAAGGAGAGATCATCGGCCAGGGACTCCAGCAAATCGATTTCGTCCGCAGTGAAGAATCCCGGCCGGCCGGCATAAACGCTCAAGACCCCCACCACCTGGGACCCGACCCGCAAGGGAAACGCCGCGGTGGACCGGAAGCTTCGGGCCAGAGCCAGTTCCCGCCAGGGGGCCATGCGCGGGTCTGCGGCGAGGTCATTACAGACGTCAAACCTCCCCGTACGGACGGCGGTGCCGGTGGGGCCGCAGCCCTCGGGAACATCATCATAAGGAATAGAGATGTTTTGGAGGTAATCGTCGTTCAGATCGTATTGGGCCGCAGCCTTGATCAGCCGGGTCTGCGGGTCCTTCAGCCCGATCCAGGCCAGCAGAAAGTCTCCTTCCTCCATCATGATCCGGCAAATCTGCCGGAAAAGAACGTCTTTATCGCCTTCACCGGCGAGCCGCACAATGGCCTCATTGGCCTTGCTTAACATGCGGTACATGCGGCCGAGGCTGAGGGCCTGGTTTTCGGCCTGCTTGCGGGCCGTGATATCCACGCCCATTTCCAGCACCAGGGGGGAGCCGTCCACATCGATAAAAGGATAATCGTGGATCTGGTAGATGTTGCCATCCGGGCCGGTCCATTCCCAAACTGCCGGGGTTTTGCTCCCGAAAACCGTCAGGGCGTGACATTCTTCACAAGGAGCTGGCTGCCCGAGGAGCTCGTAACAGCGTTTGGCTCCCGGCTCGCCCAGGCGGCGGATGAATTCCGGGTTGGTATAAGCAAAAGTATAATCCGGGCGCAGCAAGGCCACGTGGGCCGGGATACGTTCCAAGAGGGCCAAGAGCCGCTGGCGTTCCATCTTCAGGGCGGCCTCGGCCTGGCGCCGGGCGGTGACGTCCCGGTTAATTTCCAGGATGGCCACCGGCCGGCCTTGATCATCCCGCTGCAGGGCCTGGCGGCTGGAGACGATGATTTCTTCGCCATCGCTGCGAGTGTGCACCAATTCTCCCTGCCAGAATCCGGTCTCTAAAAGCTGGCGGTCAACTTCCTGCCGGGAAACAGGGAACCTGGTCTGGAAAAGGTCATGGGTTATCTGGCCCAGGGCCTGTTGCCTGGTCCAGCCATATTTCTCCTCAGCGCCCCGGTTCCAAAAAATCACCCGGGAATCAAGGTCCCGGACGGTGATGGCTTCGTGGGCCAGTTCCAGGAGTTCGGCCTGCTTGCGCAGGGCTTCCTGGGCCTGCTGGCGTTCCTGCACTTCTTCGATCAGTTGGGCCACCGTGTCCTGTAGTTCGATGGTGCGCTCCCGGACCCGCTGTTCCAGTTGGTCATGGGTCTGCTGGAGGGCCTTCTGGGCCTGCTTGCGCTCGGTGATGTCAATGAAAGCCGCCACCGCGCCCTGGGGCTGGCCGGCGGAGACCAGTAAAGGCACAGCATTGCCCAAAAAGTGCCTGGCGGTGCCGTCGTCAAAGACCATGTCAAATTCAAAGTTACGCACCGTTATACCGGTAGCCGCTCTTTGTACCGGCAGTTCCTGGGGCGGGATTTCCCGGCCATCCTTCATAACCCGAAAATGGTAAAGGCTAGCGGGATCATCAGCGGTTTTGGATAAATTTTCGCCGGGTGGAATGCGCATCAGCTCATAGGCAGCCAGGCTCCCGGTGATTACGCGACATTCGGGGTCGTGCGCCAGTAAGATAACTCCCGGCATGGCATCCAAGACCGCCTGCAACTCGGCGGCCCAGGCTCGCTCCCGGGCCTCGCTTTTCTGCAAGGCCGCTTCGGCGAGTTTGCGGTCCAGGGCCACGGCTACTTGGTCGGCCACGGCCTTCATCAGGGCCAGGTCATCCTGAGAAAAATGGTCCCGGGCGCGGGTGCCGAAAGACAGGGTGCCCAGCACCCGGCCCTGCCTCAGCAGGGGATGGCAGGCATAGGCCCGGATGCCGTAAGACTTGACCAGTTCGGTGCGGGGGTCGGGAGTGGTTTGGATGTTCTCCGTAACGATGCGGCAGCCCTCCTGGGCGGCGCAGCCGCACACCGCCACCCCGTAATCCAGCCACTCGATGCGTTTGGTCTCCTGCGGGGGGATGCCGGCGCAGGCGTTGAGATGCAGGCGCCCCTCATTTTCATCCACCAGGAAGTTGAAAAAGGCATCACAGTTTAGAAAGGCCATGACCTTGTGGCACAGGGAATCCACGACTTCTTGGGGCGAGCCGCTGGTCAAGAGTTGACTGGCGGTTTCCGCCAGGAGGTCCAGGCGCTGATTGCTGTGTTGCAAAGCCTGTTCCACCTGCTTGAGGGCGGTGATGTCCCGGGCCACGTGGACGCTGCCCAAGAGGTTCCCCTGGCTATCGGTCAGGGGCGTAGCCGACACCAGGAAGTTCCGCCCCAGTTCCTGGAATTCGGTAGTATGCTCCTGTCCGGGCCATGCGGGTCGGTCCCCAGGAGGGCGGCCATGGCCCGGTTGACCCGGAGGATGTGGTGATCCCGGTCAATGATAGCGATAAGGTCGGGCACCGAGTTGAAAGTAAGCTCCCATTCCTCTTTGGCCTGTAGCAACTCGTTCTCGGCGTGTTTGCGGTCGGTGATGTCCTGGACCGTGCCGAAGCTACCGAGCACCCGGCCCTGAGGATCGAATTCCAGTTCGGCCTTCTCACGCACCCATTTGACGATGCCGCCCACGACGATGCGGTGTTCGATATCGTAGGGCGCGCCTTTCAAGGCTGCGGTCCATTTTTGGTGCACATACTCCCGATCCTCGGGATGCACGATGGAGAGAAACCCTTCATAGGTCAGGGAGGTGCCTGGGGGAATCCCGGAGATGCGGTAGGTTTCGTCGGACCAGAGCAATTCGTTTCTCTGGAGATCCAGCCACCAACTACCGATATGGGCCACGGCCTGGGCCCGGTTCAGATCTTCCCGGCTCTTACGCAGGGCCGCTTCGGCAGCGTGGCGCGCCGTGACATCCCTGAGGCTGAGCACCGCCAGGAGCGGCCGGCCTTCCGGGTCACGGGCCAGGGCGCCTCCGTAGCTGAAAATGCGCTGCCAGCCGGCATCCTTTCGCCTGACGCAGACTTCCCGATCACGCAAGGTCTCGCCGCGCAGGATGCGGGCCAGGGGCCACTGTTCCAGCGGCAGGATACCGTCTTTAACGGTGGAAAGTTCAAAGATGTCGGTGAGTTCCGACAAAGGACGCTGGCATTCTTCCAGGCAGGTAAAGCCGTACAGGGCCAGGGCGGCCGGATTCAAATGAAACAGGCGGCTATCGAGATCGGCGACCACCACCCCTTCGGTGATGTTCTCGAGGATGGTCTGAAGCTGGACCTCGCGCTGGCGCAAAGCCTCCTGGGTTTGCTTACGTTCGGTGATGTCTTCAAAGATGTTGACGGTGCCGGTGTAGTCGCCGGTGTCATCGTACATGGGGGCCACTGAGACGCTGAGGTCGATTAAGGAGCCGTCTTTTCTCAAGCGGCGCCGCTCGACGCCGGTAAAGCGCTCCCCGGCCTCCACCCGCTGCAGAATTTTCATGACCTCTGCTAATTCATCCGGGGGGACCATGGGGAGCCGGCGGCCCCGCAACTCGGCGGCGCTCCAGCCGAATATCTGCTCTCCGGCGGGGTTGCAGCTCAGGATCCTGGCTTCGCGGTCCAGACGCATGATGGCCAGGGGGGAGGCCTGAATCAGGGTTTGGAGATTTTGGTGGGCTACCCGCAGGGCTTCCCGGGCCCGCTTCTGCTCGGTAATGTCCCGAAACACTACCTGGACCGAGGGTTTGCCCTGAAACATAACCCCGCTGCCCGCGGCCTCGACCTCCACCACTTGGCCGTCTAAACGGAGCAGTTGCACTTCCTGTAATTCGGTGGTACGGCCGGCCTCAGCCTTCTTCATGCGCTCCGCAACCAGGTCGCGATGATCCGGATGGACCAGGTCCAGGGCGGGCTGTCCCAGGAGGTCGCCAGGAGAGGAGGCAAGCAGGAGTTTAACGGCGGCGGCATTGAGAAAAACAATTTTGCCGCGGCGGTGTACCAAAATGGCATCAGGGGAGAGCTGCACGAGACTGCGGTAACGCGCTTCGCTGGCCCGCAGGGTCTCTTCGGCGCGCTTTCGGACGGTAAGGTCGAAATGAGTGACGACCCCGGCCACGATTTCGCCCTGGCTGCCGCGCACCGGAGCCGAACTGACGCTGAGATGGATGGGGGCGGCGCCCGGAGGCTGGAAGGTGCACTCCTGATCGATGATTACCTCGCCCATAGTCAGGGAGCGCCACAGGGGGTGCTCTGGTTTATCATAGACCCGGCCCTCGGGAGAGCAAAAAGGAAGGGCCCAAAAGCCCTTCAAGTCGGCAAGAGAGCCCGGGGCTTGGCGAAAGAGTTCCTCTGCCCGGTGATTGTTCAACAGGATGGGGCCCGCGGGGGCCTTGACGATGACCACACTGGACGGCATCTGTTCCAAGACAGCCGCAAGTAACGCCCGTTCGGTATCCACCTCCCGGGCCAGGCGTTGCAATTCTGCCTTCTGTTCTTCCAGGATCTTTTGTTGGGACGTCAATTCTTCGTTTTGGACGCGCAGTTCTTCGGTCTGGAGAGTGAGCTCTTCATTGGTTGTTTGCAATTCCTCCGACTGGCTCTCGACGGTGGCCAGCAAACGTTGGAACTCGGGGTCATCCTCAGGGAGGTCGATATGTTCAGGAGGATGGGGGTGGGGGGGCCGGGATTCAGGAGAGCTGGCGGCCAGTTCGGCCTCCAGGGTCTTAAGCCGCCGCAGCCATTTGGTTTCGGCATCCCGGTATTGGTCCCGGAGAGCGTCCAATTCATTCTGATGATCCTGCTGGACGGCGGCCAACTGCCGCCGCAAGTCCGCAACTTCCCGAAGTAGTTCGTCTCTGCTCTTGCCGCCGTCTTCCATGGGCGCTATCCTTCTCCAGGCTTATACAGTTTTTCGGCATGAGCCTGAGGGTCTCTCAAGATAGGGAAAGACCCGGTGACCCAGGGTTTCCAGCCTGCGTCCTGACACCCGAGGTGGGTGTCCTATACTTGACAACAACTTTTCCAAGGGGAAAGGCGGGAGGCGCAGGCTTTCCTAACCTACGGGCTTAAACTTAAGAAGCTTGTAACTATAATACTGCAAAATTGTTAAAATAGCTAATTATGAAAGTTTCATTGATACTTTAGCCGGGGCAAAGTTCAAGGTTCAAAATTCAAGGTCCAAGGTTCAAAGTTTGAGGTTCGAGGTTTTGGGTTTGGTCTAAGGGGACGGTTTAGGGGGGAGGGGCGATGCGGAGGTTTATAGTAATTGCTAAAAGTCTTTTCCTACCCCTCCTCAGCCTCACCTTCTCCCCCCGCGGGGGGGAGAGGGGATATAAGGAAGAAATTTTTGGCAAACGCGATAAGGGCGGGGCGGAAGGGGCCGGAAAAAGGTCAGGGCGGGTTAAACCCCGCCCTTTGCTGTTGGTGTGGTACGATGGTGCGCCGGGCGCACCCTGAGTTGCTAGATTTCCAGCCAGGAATCGGAGAACAAGACCTGGCCCATGATGACCCGGGCGGTCTTGGCGTAGTCTTGGATATCCTTGGGCAGGGAGGGGATGTCTACACTTTCCCCGTCCATGATCTTGCAAACCACATCCACGGCCTGGGGTTTTTTGCCGTCGACCACGTCGGCCAGCTCCTGGTCGAAGGCGTCGACGATGGCGGAGACCATGCCGTTGCGCTGGAGCATGATGACATAGGCGCGGTTGATGATGGGCCGCAGATTGTCCGGCACCCCATTACTGGCGTTGGACAGGCCGCAGGTGGACCTGGACCCCGGGGCCATATCCTGGAGCATCTTCATATATTCCAGGTCGGCCATGAGCTGGTTCTGCTGGATGTTCAGCGGCGCGATGATGGGATCGAACCAAATACGCTCGTTCTCGATGTCGTATTCCGCCGCCTTGGCCAGGATTTCGGCAGTGAGCATGCCGCGTTCGTGTTCGTCGCGAGGCATGCCCTCGGGGCCCCATAAGAGCCCGATCATGTCGGCGTCGTATTTTTTGACCAGGGGCATCATGCCGTCCATGCGTTCGGGCCGGGCCATGATGGAGTTGATCAGGGCCCTGCCCTTATGAACCTTGAGACCGGCTTCCATGGCCGCGATGTTGGAGGTGTCCAGGGCCAGGGGGATGTTGGGCACCACTTCCTGGATAGTCTTGACAATCCACTCCATCAGTTCCTCGCCGCCCTTGCGGGCCGGGCCGATATTGACGTCAATATAATCCACTCCAACCTCGGCCTCTTTTCCGGCCAGTTCCTGGATTGGTTTAGGATTGCGGTCCTTCATCGCCTGACCATAAACTTTGGTCACCACGTTCAGGTTTTCGCCGATTCGATAAAATTTGCTCATAAGGTGACCCCTTTCTTAACGGTGTTGTCGGAGGGAAAAAAGCGCCGGCTTTCTTCCCGTGTCTGTCGGGAGCCTGTCCGCAGCCTACATGGATTTCAAGTAGGCCGGGATGTGGGAGGCTTCCCGCGGCCCGATGAGAACCTTCCAATCGGGCAGTTCTTCTTCCAGGTCACCGCTGATACCGGCGGAATAACCCGGAATGATGAGGGAGCGGGTTTTGGTCTTGTCGGCGATCCCGCATTTTTTCACGAACATGGCCACGGAGTCGCCGGAGAATTTGCCGGCGGCCCAGGCGGTCATGACCGAGAGGCCCTCGGTGTCTTGAATGAGCAACCAGGTGGGCACCTTGCTGCCCTCAATTTCCCCGGACACGATAAAGTAGGTGAGGGCGAAGTTGGTGGTCACGGCCACGGGGGAATCCGGACCAGGGTTGTTGATCTCGTAGATGCCCGGGGTGATGATCATGGGCTTTTGCGGGTCGGTGTAAATGTTAAGGCGCTCCAGCAGCAGAGGGAAGACCCCGTCGGCGGTGAGGTCGTTGAGGACTACGATGCCGCCATATTTGGCAATAAAGACCGAGGCGTAGAGCTTTTCCTTCAGGGGATCGTCGGTCATCAGGGCCGGGAGGGTGATGGTGGGGAAGCCAAAGGGCCGGAACTTGGGCACCAGCGCGGCTCGGCGCAGGACTATCTGATCCTGGAGGGCCTGCTTCAGCTCGCGGCTACCGGAGTCGATGATCAGGTCTTTGAGGCCCATGCCGGTAAGCTTGGTGGAGAGCTCGGCCAGGGAGTCGTAGCCCTCGCCCTTAACGACCAGGGGCAGGTCCAGTTCTTTGGCCAGGGCGCCCATGGCGTCAGCATTGGCGGCGGTAGCAGTCCCCAGGAGGGGTTTGCGATCTTTGACCGCTTCGGCGCCGGCCTTGACTACATCGGCGCTTTCGCTACACAACAGAATGATGGCGTCGGTCTTATCGGCTACTTTTTTGGCCAACGCGGCGAATTTCCCGGCATCACCGTCGGCATCATGGACAACTATCATTTCCGGGCGCAGCAGCAAGCCGACCCGGTCGTACTGCAATTTCATGAACTGATCCAGCTTGGCATCCACTTCCGCATCCGGGGTGGCGGTGGTGACCAGTCCAGCGATCGCGGTGGGGTTGAAAAAGGTCTTTTCGTGGCGGAACATCACGGTCTCACCGCCGATGGCCTTGACCTCGTCCTTCATTTGCATTTTGACGGGGCGGATGGGCGGGGCCGAGGCTTCCGCAAGTTTATCCCGGGCCTCGTCGGACACATAAGGACAGGCATCCAATTCGGCCTTGCCGCTGGCCAGGGCCATGGCAAAGGCCAGACAGGTGGGGAAGCCGCACTCCTTACAATTGGTTTTGGCAAGCATTTTAAAGATTTCAATTCCAGTTAATGCCATCGTTTCTCTCCTTATCCAT
>JARRQO010000162.1:0-5429 GCA_037381685.1 Deltaproteobacteria bacterium
TACCTGGTAGGCATACTTACGGCTTAAACGGTCTGGGGAATAAACCAAGACGTTCTCGATTTGCCCTTCTGCAGCCAAATCGCGGACTCGCTCAAGACCAGGCCGGATTAGTGTGGCGCCGCTGTAACCCTCATCCTGGAAAATCCACTCAGCCGGGACCTCGTAGCCTTCTTGCCGGCAATGCTCGATCAATGCTGCAGTCTGGCTGGCAATGGTCTGTTCTTCTTTCTGCCGGTCCGATGACACCCGTGCATAAATCGCCGCCGTCTTCACCGTTCTCTCCTAATCGTTGCTTTATGGCTTCGTCAGAGCCCGTGCGCCAGGTTTTGTCAGGGACGAGAATCTGGTATGCTTGCCCGATTTTTCGTGTTGACAGTCGGTCAAGGCTGTATTCCAGCTCAATTTCTCGAATCCTTGCTTTCGGCTTATCCACGCCTCCGACCTTTGTAGAGGAACGCCTCCAAGGCCTGTGTAACCACTTCGCTTAATGTTTGTCCCCTGAATTGGGCATATTGCCGTAACGATTGCGTAAGATTTTGGGAGAGTTTGACCGTGAAGGCGACCTTCTGATCCGGAACTGGAACCTGTCTGCCGGCAGTCTCGGCCTCCTTCACATAACGATATGCCTGTCGCTTCGATATGCCGTATTGGGCCGACAGGGCCACTGCCGCCTTGGCAAGAGAACTGAATTCCTTGAGAAAGGATATTGCCGTATTGATCCTCTTGGCTCGTTCGGTATTGGAAGACTTGGTCATGCGTCATATTAATACAACCATATATGTCTCAATGTCAAGCATTATTCCAACTCCGTTGATACCTTATTATACGTAAAAACTCGAAGTTATCTTTTGCGTTCGGGGAGTCATGTGTCCGCCCTTGACCAAGGGCGTACACGCAGCTATGCCTTTACGATTCTAGGTTTTTCGACTGCGACTTAAGAGGGCCTTACCCCCGGTGCCCGATGAGCCAGTGCTGCAGCCGGCCATGGGCATCCAGGCGCAGTTGCAGGACAAAGGGAAAGCTCCTTCCGGGTACGGAAAAACGCAAGTCCAGCCACTCCAGCAGCTGTTCTTCCCCTTGAGATTGAGCCCGGCAGAACAAAGGAAATCGGGCAAACTCCAGGTAACTGGCCAAAATTCTCTCGGCCTCCCGAGAGTAAGGGCTGGCCGTGGCAACCGGCCTCCAGGTCTGGATGGTCAGGTGAGTGGGATTTTGATAAGAAACCGCCGGGGCCACGCCGTCCTGGCCTCGAGCGACGGCGATAGTCGTTATCTCCCTAACCTTGGTCTTTTGCCCCAGGACAGCAGCAAACGGCAGTTGGATAAAGGCTTGCCTGATTTCCCCCGGCCGGGCCGCGAGGAGCTGCCAGCGGCGGCAGGAAAAGGGTTGCGGCAGGGCCGCCACGGTCTGCTCCGGGGGATTCGTGGTTCGAAATACCTGGCGGGCCAGGTCCTGGGCCTGGTGATGGTAGAAGGCGCAGGTCAGCATGTAGACCAAGGTGGCGGCCAAAAACCATACCTCCAACCTAAAACCCCAGCGGTGAAAAGCCAGGGCGCTTACAGCTCCTGCGGCCAACAAGGCTGTAACATAAGGATCGACGATAAAAATCCAGTCCAGGGAAAAGCGGCGCCGGGAAAAGGGGCTGAG
Source organism: Deltaproteobacteria bacterium (assembly GCA_037381685.1). Classification (GTDB taxonomy): domain Bacteria; phylum Desulfobacterota; class Desulfobaccia; order Desulfobaccales; family 0-14-0-80-60-11; genus 0-14-0-80-60-11. Next base: position 1,648 of record JARRQO010000162.1, read on the forward strand.
GATCTGGGTGCCGTAGGAAGTGGCCAAATCCAGGAGCAGATGGGAGGCCAGCACCACCAGTCCAATCAACAGCAGAGGCTTGAACCAGCGAGGGCCGCCCACGAGCCGGCCGATCAACGCCCCCGCCAGGGCCAAAAGAGGCAGGGCCACCAGCGAGTGGGTAATCCCTCGATGATAGCGGATGAAGGCCAGGCGGTCCCAAAAAATATAAAAATAATCCAGGTCCGGCAACACCGCAAACAGGGCCCCGGCCAGGACGGCCCACCATCGGGACGGCGAATTCACCAACTGGGAACACGCCACGCCCGCGGCCAGGTGGGTCAATGGATCCATGGCCACCTTCCGCTCTGGGTGCCGTAGTGAGGAAACTGCTGCAGCAGGTCGTTCCTTAGGGCCACCGCGCTCATGTAGCGCTCCTGGGGATTCTTCTTGAGGCACTTGAGAATAACTGCTTCCAGGGCCGGGGGAATCTCCGGGTTCTCTTCCCGGGGAGGCGCAGGTTCCTGCTCCAGAATCTGATCGATGAGCAGCTTCTCCACTTCGCTGTAAAACGGCAATTCCCCGGTATAAAGCAGATACATGAGCACTCCGATGGCCCAGATATCACTGCGGCGTTCGCTTTTGCCCATAATCTGCTCCGGCGCCATAAAGGGGCGGGACCCCACCATAGTGGCGCTGATCTCTTTTTCCCCCAGCATTTTGGCCGCTCCGAAATCCAACAGCTTCAGATTCCCGTTGGATCGGATGATGATGTTGTTGGGCTTGATATCTCTATGCATGATGCGGTTTTTGTGGGCGTGGGCCACCACTTCGATAAGCTGCAGAATGATGCGCTCCACCAGGGGCCGGGGTAGTTCCTGCTCCAGCAAATCACCCAGGGTCCGGCCCTCCACATATTCTTGAATTAATATCAGTTTACCATCATCTTCCAAAGTATCAATGAGCTTGGCCACCCCGGGGTGCGGGCCCAGCTTCCGGCAAATTTCCGCCTCTTTGCGAAATTTGACATTGGCAGCCTTGAGAAAGGGGATTTTGGCCACATAGCGCCGCTCCTCCCCCAGGGTCTCCGTGTCCATCACCAGCCACACCTCGCCGAAATTTCCTTGCCCCAACTTCTTGATTTTTTCATAGCGGCCTCCCAACAGGGGCGTCATTTGCAGCAGGGCCAGGTAATCCCGGGCGCTGGGCAACAGGTGCTCCACCAAGCCCTGCAGAGCCCGCCTCAACGGAGAGGCGGCCCCCACCGGTTGCACCTGGAAACTCAAGACTTCCTCCGGGCGGCCTTTTAGGGCCAGGTCGTTGATCAACACCGTCACCGGCTGGCCTTCCCGGTTTACCAGCTGCAGTTTGAGATGACTGGCTTGCCCCGGCTCAGTCATGATTTTTTGGAAGCGTTCCCGATCTTCGGAGGTGTAGAACAGTTCCTCCAGGGGCATGGTTACCGGAGTGCGGCGCTTACCCGGATATCCCAAAAGTCGCCGCAGGGCCGGATTGAGATTGCAGCCTGTGCCCCAGCGATCGCAGAAAAACAGGGGATGATTGGTCTCCTGGAAGATTCGGGAAAACTCCTCGTGGGAGGCCAACAGCAGCTGGCGGTCCTGTTGCAGGCGGAGCACCACCGCCACCCGGGCCAGAATTTCCTGGGGCTCAAAGGGCGGCAGGAGAAATTCGTCCGCGCCCACCTCCAGGGTCCAGGCCGCGGCTGCATCCGAGAACCCAGGCAGAGCCACGATGATAGGCAGATTCCAGGTGTCGTCGCCGGCCTTGAGCCTTTGGATGAACGGCTGGGTTACCCTGGCCGTTTCTATGAACACCATCAGGCTCGGCCGCCGGACCTTGAGGGTGGCGGCAAGCTGGTCTTCGGTGCACCAGCCGATCTCGTAGGGGCCCTGGGCCAGGATGTCGGCGAGGCGCCGGTGGGTTTCGCCTTCAGGGCCAACGATGAGCACATAGGGGTGCGGCACAGAAATCTTCCCGACGGGGTGAATATCCGGATCCCTTGCAAGATCCTCAGGTTTTCCTTTTACTGTAACATTTTCCATATATTTACGGGACTTGGCAAGGCCGTTTTTGTATTGACAAAAGCGGGAGGGCAGGATAAATCAAACACCTGGGGGCGGGGTAGCTCAGCCGGTAGAGCAGCGGACTGAAAATCCGCGTGTCCCCGGTTCGATTCCGGGCCCCGCCACCATTTTTATGAAGGAAATATTCTTAATTATCGCAGACTTAGCCGGAAGCATTTTTCGCCATCTGGAGTTCCTGCTCTTTCCACCTGCAAAAGTGTCCCAAAAGTGTCCATCGCCCTTTCCCCCCATGTGACACCTGCTGTTCGAATTCTTTGTGTCTTAGCCGCAAGACGTATAACAAATTGCCATTTCATCTTCCATACTAATTGATTCCGACTTTTTTCCTCATCCACCCCTCCAACACCTTTAAAGCCCTCTCCGCATAAGCCGCACCCCGAAGTTTCTTGGGGATACGCTTCCCTAGCGCCGGAAACAGCCCGAAATTGACGTTCATGGGTTGAAAATCTTTGGTGGCGGTGTTGGTGAGGTGATGGATCAGGGCCCCCAGGGCGGTTTCCCGGGGCGGGGTGATCAGTGGCAGTGATTGGGCCTGTCGCGCCGCGTTGATCCCGGCCAGCAGCCCCATGGCCGCGGATTCCACGTAGCCCTCCACTCCGGAGATTTGACCCGCCAGAAAAAGCCGGGGATGCTGAAGAAAATTGAGATAGACGGACAAAAAGCCCGGCGAGTGGATAAAGGTGTTGCGATGTATGGAGCCCAGGCGCACGAACTCCGCCTGCTCCAGCCCCGGGATGAGCCGGAAAACCCGCTGCTGCTCGCCGTACTTCAGCTTGGTCTGAAAGCCCACCAGGTTATACAGCGTGCCTTCCCGGTTTTCGGCCCGCAGTTGGGCCACGGCAAAAGGCTGATGTCCGGTTTGGGGGTCAATAAGACCTACGGGCTTCAAGGGGCCGTACAGCAAGGTTTGATAACCTCGGGCCGCCATGATTTCCAACGGCAGGCAGCCCTCGAAATAGCGGGGCTTTTCAAACTCTCGCAGCGGCACCTGCTCGGCGCTCATCAAGGCTTCGTAAAAAGTGGCATACTCCGCCTCGGAAAACGGGCAATTGAGATAATCTTCTCCGGCCCCGTAACGGGAGGCCCGAAAAACCTTGCCCATATTCAGGGAGTCCGCGGTCACGATGGGGGCGATGGCGTCAAAAAAGTGTAGATGTTCCTGCCCGGTGAGCCGGCCCAGTGCCGTAGCCAGGGGCTCGGAGGTCAGCGGCCCTGTGGCGATGACGGCAGTCTGATCTAGGGCCAAATCTTCCACCTCTTCCCGAACGATTTCCACCAGGGGTTCGGATTCCAAGGCCTGAGTGATGTAAGCCGCAAAGGCCCGCCGGTCCACCGCCAAAGCCTTGCCTGCGGGCACGCGGGTCGCGGCGGCCGCGGCCATGATCAGGGAGTTCAGCCGCCGCATTTCCTCTTTGAGCAGCCCCACGGCGCTTTCCCGGCCTTCAGCCCTCAACGAGTTGCTGCACACCAGCTCCGCCAGAGCCGGAGACTGATGCGCCGGCGAAAATTTTACGGGCTTCATCTCGTACAGACGCACCCGCGCCCCCCGCCGGGCCGCCTGCCAGGCCGCCTCACTCCCCGCCAACCCCCCGCCGATGATGATGATTTCGGGGTTTTCAGGACTTGGTTTTCGGGGGTCGGGGCTCATTTTGCCGCAGCTGTCTTGATATCGCTGAAGTTGGCAGGGATAAGCTCGTC
>JARRQO010000162.1:5503-12987 GCA_037381685.1 Deltaproteobacteria bacterium
TTTTTTTCGAAACGCTGAAAACCAAAAAACCGTCACTCATTAACCGCTGCGGCGGCCTCTTGGTACTCGCATTCGTCCCGGGGGCAGAGGATTTTCTTGCCTTTTTTCATGAGCCAGGGGAACTGGCATTGGGGGCAGGGCTGGTCCACGGGCGGCTGGTTCAGGGTGAAGTCGCATTTGGGGTAGTTGCTGCAGCCATAGAAGATGCCCCGGCGGGAGCGCCGCTTCAACAGGTGGCCGCCGCAGCCTTGCCGGGGGCAGGGGTAGGCGGCCTCGTCTTCCGGGGACTGGGGAATGATCTCCCCTTCGGGGCCCCGGGTGAAATTCTGGGTGAACCTGCATTTGGGGTAGCCGGAGCATCCCAAAAATTCTCCCAGACGCCCCCGGCGCAGCAACAACTCCTTGCCGCACTTGGGGCAGGGAAGCCCGGTAGGCGCGGGTTTGCCTCGAGGCGTCGGGGCTTGGCCCGGCGGTGCGGGCTGGCTCCCGGGGGCAGCCGCTTCCAGACCCAAAAGGGTTATCTGGCCCCGGGCATCCCGGGTGAAATCCGTGGTAAAATTGCACTCGGGAAAGGCGGAGCACCCGATGAACTCGCCGTTTTTGCCCCAGCGCACCACCAGCTCGGCCCCGCACTCCGGACATTTGAGGCCGGTGGGCACGCTCTTCACCTTCCGCATCCCTTTTTTGGCCGCATCCAGTTCCTGAACAAAGCCGCCATAGAAATCCCGCATGAGCTGCTGCCAGGGGATCTTGCCGTCGGCCACCCCGTCCAGCCTGTCCTCCATGCCCGCCGTGAATTTAGGGTCCATGATGTCCGGGAAGTTTTCCACCAGCAGATCGCTCACCACCAGCCCCATATCCGTGGGCTTGAGCGCGGTTTTCTCCTTCACCACATAGAGGCGGTCCTGGAGGTTGGTGAGGATGGTGGCATAGGTGCTGGGCCGGCCGATGCCCTGGACCTCCAGTTCCTTAATGAGGGAGGCCTCGGAGTAGCGGGCGGGGGGCTTGGTGAAGTGCTGCTGGGGATCAAAATCCCGCAACCGGAGAATATCGCCCTGGGCCAGGGGCGGCAGCGTGGCCGGTTTTTGGTTCTCATTAGCTTCCACGGTTTCCTGGTATACCTTGGTGAAACCCGGAAACTTCAGCACCGAAGCGCTGGCCCGGAACAGGTAATCCCCGGCGCTGATGTCCACTGTGGTCAGGTCAAAGACCGCGGGCGTCATCTGGGAAGCTAAAAACCGCCGCCAGATCAGATCATACAGGGCCAGCTCGTCTTTGCTCAGATAGGGCTTGACATCCTGGGGCCGGCGGTTTACGTCGGTGGGCCGGATGGCCTCGTGGGCCTCCTGGGCCCCCTTGGGGCTCTTGAACCGGTTTGGGGTCTGGGGCAGATAGGCGTCGCCGTAAGTTGCGCCAATAAACGTTCTTACGGCCTTCAGGGCTTCGGCCGATACTCGAGTCGAGTCGGTCCGCATATAGGTAATCAGGCCCACGGGACCTTCGTCTCCCAACTCTTTGCCCTCGTAGAGGTTTTGGGCGAGACTCATGGTTTTTTTGGGAGCAAACCTGAGCTTGCGGTTGGCCTCCATCTGGAGGCTGCTGGTGATAAAAGGCGGGGCGGGGTAGCGCCGCTGGGGCTTGGTTTCGATCTTGGCGACCCGAAACTCCGCCGGATCCAGGGCCTCCATGATGCGCTCCACCTCGACCACGCTGCCGGGCTTGAGGCTCTTGTTCTTGCGTTTCAAAAGATGGGCCACAAACGGCGGGGGCGCGCCGGCCTCCAGGCAGATATCCAGGGTCCAGTATTCTTCGGGCACAAAGGCCATGATGGCCCGCTCCCGGTCGCACACCAACCGCAGGGCCACGGACTGGACCCGGCCAGCGCTCAGGCCCATTTTCACCTTTTGCCATAACAGCGGGCTGATCTGGTAACCCACCAGGCGGTCCAGGATGCGCCGGGCCTGCTGGGAATCGTAGCGGGGACGGTTCAGGTCCACCGGAGCGGCCAGGGCCTCCTTGATGGCCTTGGGGGTCAGCTCCAGAAGCAGCACCCGGTGGAAGTGGTGGTTTTCCTGGCCCAGGACCTCGGCGATGTGCCAAGCGATGGCTTCCCCTTCCCGGTCCGGGTCCGGCCCCAAATAGATCTCCGGGGTGCCCGCGGCCACTTTCTTCAATTCCTGGATGACCTTGGCCTTTCCCAGGATGGTGACATACTTGGGTTGAAAATCATGCTCCAGGTCCACTCCCAGCTCGTTTTTGGGCAGGTCCTTGATGTGCCCTTTGCTGGAGACCACCTGGATCTCGGAACCCAGGTATTTTTGCAAGGTCTTGGCCTTGGTGGGCGATTCAACGATGAGTAATGATTTAGGCATAGGTTTATGGTTATATACGATTTGGTGATCCAAGGTCAAATAGGTTGAGATTTTTCACGGCAACTCGCCGGGCCGTCAGTCGGCAATTTTTCCATGGAAGGGCCGGGGATTTCGGGCCAAAATGCCGATTAGTTTCCGGGCCTCGATCTCGGAGGTGCTAAGTCTGCCCTGGTCTTTGTAGCCCCTAAAGATGCGGTGGACATTATCGGCTCCGCCGCCGGCAGCCTCTCGGGCCTGCCGCTGCATCCGGGTTTCGGTGGCAGTGGGCCGGAAGACGAAGCTGGTGATGCCCGGCGCCTCGGCAGCCAGTTCCCGGGCCAGGTGCTCTTCCGCGGCCTTGGCGAGGCAATAGGCCCCAATGCCGGGGATAAAGGCGTCAGCCGCACCGGAGCCGAATAAAACCGCCAGCCCTTCCCCTTGCTTGAGCAGTTCCGGGACCGCGGCTCGAACGAGTTGATAAGCCGCAATGACATGGGAGTCCAAGATCTCCCGGAACGCCTGGGGGTTCAACTCCCACAACAAAGGACCGGGATGCAGGACTCCGGCGGCATGGATGAAGCCATAAAAGCCGCACAAGGTCTTGGCCTCAGCCACCAGCGCCGCCGCCGTCTCAGAGAGGGCGGCATCGCCCGCCACCGGCCGCGCCGTAACGCCCAGGGAGGCGCACGCGGCCGCAGCGTCCTTTAAGGCGGGGGCGTGCCGGGCGTTCAAAACCAGCTTAACTCCGAGACCGGCCAACTCCAAAGCCAGCGCTCGCCCGATCCCCAGGGAGGCTCCGGTGACGATCAAGGTTTTTCCGGTTAGGTCGGCCATTTCGCCCTCAAACTTAAATCATTTTGATGATCCGGTCAGGTTCAACATAATTATTCTTAGTGGAATAGCCACGGGGAACCGGGAAAATTCTTTAAAAAAAGGCGAAGGCGCCCGGAGTCCATTTATTTCTCTTCTTGGGCTCTCCTTCAAGCCTTATTTCTTAGGCTGGATAGAGACTCAGACCGCGGCTCCGGCTACTTGGGCGGCCACCGAAAGCAAGAAGGCGTCCCGGCGAGATTCCGCCGCGGGGATTCTTCCCGGGACAGGCAGGTGAGTTGTCCTCCTAGTTTGCCCATAACAGGGGGGGCTGCAAAGCTTCTGCGGTCTTTTGGAGAGAAAATAATAATGCCAGCGGGAAAGTCCAGTTTTATAATAAAAATAGAACAGTCCAGGCCAGGAATTACTGGCACAGGTTTCCAGCCGGCTAAGGATATCTTATTTTAGATCAGGAAGTTTCCTTGGCCCAAGACCTGTGTCGCTATATTTGCCCGCCTTTGATTAATGCTTTATCGAGAGCCTAATAAGGCAAAAGCCGATCTACCTATCCAGCACATAACACTTTCCCGGCAACTCCTTCACCAGGCCCTGGAGTTCCAGGAGCGTCAGGCGGGTCAGGATGTCCTTGACGGGGAGGTGGGAGGTCTGGACCAGCTCCTCCAATTGCACCGGCCAGGGAAGCGGGAGCTTTTTTCAGGGTGGGTAGTTCCTGGAAGATATCGTCGACCTCCTGTACCAGCTTGGCGCCGTCCTGGATGAGGCGGTGCGGCCCCAGGCTGGTGGGGGAGTCGATGGGGCCGGGCACGGCAAAGACCTCCCGGCCCTGGTCCAGGGCGTAGCGCACCGTGATGCCGGTGCCGCTGGCGACCCCGGCCTCAATCACCACCACCCCCCGGGCCAGGCCGCTGATGATGCGGTTGCGGATGGGAAAATTCCGGGCCTCCGGCGGGGTGCCCAGGAAAAACTCACTCACCAGGGCCCCGCACTCCGGGATTTCCTCATAGAGCTTGCGGTTTTCCGGCGGATAGACCACGTCCAGACCGCAGCCCAACACCGCCAGGGTGCGCCCGTTCATTTCCAGGGCTCCCTGATGCGCCGCGCTGTCGATGCCCCGGGCCAGGCCGCTTACCACGGTCACGCCCCGGGCCGCCAGGGCCCCGGCCAGGCGCCGGCAGGCCTTAAGCCCATAATCGGAAGCGCCCCGGGTCCCCACCAGGGCCACGGCCAGACTGTCCTCGGGGATCAGCGTCCCCTTGACCAAGAGATACAGCGGCGGATAGGGGATCCCCTGGAGAGGCGCGGGAAACCGGGGATCGTCCCGGGTGATCATTTCGACTCCGGCAGACTTGAGACGCGCCAGTTGTTCTTCCAGTTTGTCCCAATCCCTGAAATCGCGGATGGCCTGGGCGATGGCCGGACTGATCCCCTTGAGGGCCACCAGGTCGGTAACCGAGGCCTCAAAGACCGCCGCGGGACTGCCGAAGCGCTGGAGCAGGCGCTGCGCCAGCACCAGCCCCACCCCGGGAATGTTTCTTAAACCCAGCCAGGGAAGTTTGTCGGTCATATATTGCCCACCCCGGTGGCTGGCTGGAATGCCCGCCGCCGGTCCCGCCTAAAACATACCATTAACTTTGCACCTTGAACACCGGACTTTGAACTTTTCGTAAAAAAGGCGAAAACTGCGACAAGGCGCCGGATCACTTGGACATATGGCTCCCCAGCCGCTGACGCAGCTCCTCCAAGAGAGGCGGGAGAATCTCCCGGAAATCACCCTTGATGCAGAGGTCCGCCATCTCGAACAGGGGAGCTTTGGGGTCTGTATTAATGGCCACCACCACCTCGGAGCCGTCCATGCCCACCACGTGGTGTGACATCCCGGAGATGCCCACCCCGATATAGAGCCGGGGCCGCACGGTTTTGCCGCTCTGGCCGATCATCTGGTCTTCTCTCGCCCAGCCTTCGTCCACCGGCGGCCGGGTGGCGCCCACCGCGCCCCCCAGCAGGTGGGCCAGCTCTTCCAGCAACTGCCAGCCTTCCGGCCCCCTGAGGCCCCAGCCGCCGGCCACCACCACCTCGGCCTGCTCCAGGGGCATGGCCTGGGGTTCCTCCCGATGGACTTCCAGGACCCGGGGGCCCGGGGCGTCCAGGTCAGCGTTCACGTTTAGGTTAATCACCTGTCCGGAGCGGGGGGACGGCGGGATTTTCTTCATCACTCCCGGCATCACGGTGGCCATCTGGGGGCGATGCTGGGGACAACGGATGGTGGCCACCACCCCGCCGCCCCAGCCCGGCACCATCTGCAAAAGCTCCCCGTTTTCTGCCAACTGCAGATCAATGCAGTGAGCGGCAAGGCCGGTATGCAGGCGCGCCGCCAGGCGGGGGGCCAGTTCCATCCCCAGGCTGGTAGCCCCCAACAGCAGGATGGACGGCTGATGCTCCCGGCAGGCCCGGGCCAGAACTGCGGTATAGGGCAATAAGCGATAAGGTTCCAGGCCGGGGTGCTCGGCGAGCAAAACCGTATCAGCCCCGTGGGCGAAAGCGCGCTCGGCCAGAGGCGCCACCTTGGCGCCCAGAAGCAGGGCGGTCACTGTGCTTTCCGAAGCCTGGGCCAACTCTTGGGCCTTGCCCAAAAGCTCCAGGCCGACCTCGTGCAGGATACCGCCACGCTGTTCCAGAAATACCCAGATGTGTGATTTTTCCATGGTCACACTTTCCGGGTAAATTATCCCTATCTGGCTTATCTTATCCGCCAGCTGCCGGGCAATCTCTGGGGGACTGCCCTCCAGCCACAAGCCCTGACGGGTCTTGGGGCGCACCAGCAGATCAGCCATTTGAGTGGGGGAGCCCCCCAAACCGATGAGCCCGGCGCCCAATTGTAGGTCGGTATTGGTCCACACGGCGATCTCCCGGGACTCTGCGGCCAGGATTTCCAGAAAAGAACTGTAGCGCGGCTCATTGGCCTCCTTGGTGAAAGAAAGCAGCAGGGGAGGCGCGGCCGCCCATTTGACATAGCCGTGTTCGATCTTTTGGGTTACCACCATCCGGCTGGCGTCGCCGAGCTCCAGATGGCTGACGTGCATGATATTGGGAATCGCCAAAAGTTCCGCGACCTGGGAAGGGACCTGGGCGGTGGAACCGTCCAGGGTGAAATTGCCGCAGCAGATCAGGTCAAAGGGCGCCAGGCGCCGGAGCGCCGCGGCCAGAATCCGCGCCGTGGCCAGGGTGTCGGAGCCGGCGAAATACTGATCCGACAGCAGCACCGCCCGGTCGGCTCCCAGGGCCAGGGCTTCGCGCAACACCGGCAGGGTGGAAGCGGGGGCCATGGCCAAAAGCACCACTTCGGCGCCGTGGGCGTCTTTAATTTGCAGGGCGGCCTCCAGGGCATGCTTGTCCAAGGGGTTGATGATATTAGGGATGCCCTCTCGAATCAAGGTCTTGGTTACGGGGTCCAGCGCCAGCCGGTCCCAGGCTTTGGGGTCCGGGACCGGCTTGAGGCAAACAATTATTTTTTCCATGGCTCGACTATTTTTTCTTTTGGAACGGGGCCAAGGCCGCCCTGCCGATGACCACCTTGCCGATTTCTCCGGTGCCGCCCGCGGAAATGGTCACCATGGCATCCCGCAGGAGGCGTTGGACCTGGTATTCCTTCATAATGCCGTAAGCGCCGTGAATTTCGATGGCTTTTTTGGCACAGCGGGCCGCGGCGTCGCAGGTGTAGGATTTCGCCATGGCGCTTTCCGTGTCAAACCGCATATTCTGGTCCTTCATCCAGCTGGCCCGATAACACAAAAGCCGGCAAATATCCAGTTCGGTATAAATTTCGGCGACATAAAAACTGATGGCTTGCAGGGCGCTGATGGGTTTGCCGTACAGGACTCGTTCGCTGGCAAATTTGGCGGCCTCTTCATAACCGGCCTGGAGAATCCCCAGGGCCGTGGCGGCCATGCCGGTTCGGCCGGTCTCGCTGACAGTCTTTAAAGCCACGCCCAGGCCGCCGCCCTCCTGGCCCAAGATATTTTCCCGGGGAACTTCGCAATTGTCGAAGACCAGTTCGCCGGTAACGGAGCCCCGGAGACCGAATTTGTGCTCCGCGCGGCCGGTTCCGGCGCCGGGGGCATCCTTGTCGACGATAAAGGCGGTGAGACCTTTGGGGCCTTCGGCGGTTCTGGCGACCACCACCCAATAATCCGAGGTATGGGAATTGGTGATAAAGCATTTCCTGCCGTTTAAAATCCAGGTGTCGCCTTTAAGTTCGGCGACAGACTGCAGCCCCAAAATGTCGGAGCCCCCGGATGGTTCGGT
>JARRQO010000163.1:0-6520 GCA_037381685.1 Deltaproteobacteria bacterium
CCGGGGAAGCTTTCCGGGAAACCCCGGCCTCACCGGTGTCCATCATAGGCGGGCCCCCGCCCGCCGGCGGCAACTTGGCCGGCGCCGCCATCGTGACGGGCTGGGGCCGCGACGCCGTCAGGTTGCCCAGCTTGAGGCCTCCGATGATGAGGGCGATAACCAAAGCGGCCAGGCCTACCCCCCACCACAGACGCCGGGGTACCTGTACCTGTTTTAACTTGTTCCACTGGGTCAGGGCGGCATCCCGGGCTTTTTGGAGCCGGGGTTTTTGCTCCTCCCAAACCTTTTTTAATTGTGGGCCGGCCTGGGGCAGAGAAGCCCAGACGGTCCCGGATCTTTCCGGCCGGGCCGAGTTGTACAGTTTCTTGGAAGGGCGGTGCATAAGTTCCCGCGCCTGGCGCAATTGGCTGACCAAGGCGCCGGCATGGGGCAGGCGGTCTTCCGGGTCTTCCGACAGGCAGCGCAACAGCACATTTTGCAAAGGAATGGGAATTTCTTCCAGGTCCACCGGGGGGTATTCCAAGCGGTAGGGGAAGGGCTCGTCAAAGGTTAAGGGATAAGGCAGGCTGCCGGCCACCAGCCGGAAACCCAGGACCCCCAGGGAAAAGACATTGCCCGCGGGGCTGAGCCGATCCCCCTGGATGACTTCGGGAGGCGCATAGGCCTTGAGTTCCAGATGCAGCGGCTTATCGTCATAGACCGGCGCGAAGGCGAAGTTGGCCAGGCGCAGGTCTCCTTCCTGCAACAGGATATTGTCGGGGCTGAGGGACTGATGCACCACACCCTGCTGGTGGGCGTGGGCAAGGGCCTGACTCAAACGTTCCAGCAGATCCAGGACCTGGGTCATGCCACCCCGTTTTTTCTGGGTGAAGAGGGTTAAAAGACTGAGGCCGGAAAAAGGTTCTTCCACCAGGTAGAGAAACTTTTCGGCCTTGTCCACATGGAAGACCCCCAGGATCTCGGGATGACGTAACTTGAGCCCCAGGATCGCCTCGTTTTCAAACATGTCCCGGGCCGCAGCCCACTTGGGATCGTCCCGGGCTAAAAGTTTGAGGGCGACCTCGGTCCGCAGGAGATTATCCTGGGCCAGCCACACCTCGCCCCAGGGTTCTTCCCGGAGCCGGCGCAGGACAAGATATCTTTGCCCGATCACCTCGTTGGTCTCAATCTCGGTCATCTTGAGGCCTTCCTTGGGTGGTAAAATCAGCCTGAATTATCAGCCTAACCCAACATAACACAAAACTTTTCGGCAAAAAAGTTTTTTGCCCCGGCGCGGCCGGGCAGGGTCCGAAGCCCCCTAAACGGGGGTGGAATTGAAAGGCAAAACGTATTCTGATAACTTCAGGTTACAGATATAATGTAGGAATATTGACAATGTCCTTAGCTAATCTCATCACTCTGTCCCGGTTGCCGCTCCTGTTGCTGGTGGTGGGTCTTTTGTTCGTGCCGGATTTTGCCGTGCGGCTAAGCGGCCTGGCGCTGCTGATCGCCCTGTTTTTCATGGACTGGTTCGACGGCTACGTTGCCAGACTGCTTAACGAGGTTACTGAACTGGGGGCGGTGCTGGATATCGCCATTGACCGCGCCGTGGAAAACATCCTCTGGATCACCTTTATGTATCTGGGGCTGGTGCCTTTATGGGTTCCCATTGTCTTTTTAATCCGCTCCTTTATCGTGGACAGCATTCGGGGTGTGGCCCTCACCCGGGGGAAATCCGGTTTTGGCATGATGCACTCCGCGGTGGGCCGTTTTCTGGTGGCTTCCCGATTTATGCGGGGCCTTTACGGCCTGGCCAAGGGGGTGATCTTCGGTCTGCTTTATTTCACCTGGGCCCTGGCCCTCAAGGACCCCAATATCCTCATAACCTTGCATCCTTTGAATCAAAGTCTTATATTTTTCACAACCGGACTTTGCCTGATTCGGGGCCTTCCGGTAATCCTGGATGGCCGCATCCTCTTTCAGACCGAGAGACCCCAGCCTGACCCACCCCATTGATTTAACCGCCGGAGGACGTGATGAACCGGGTGGTGGCTATTTTTGACGTGGATCAGACCCTGGTGCAAGGGAACACCGAACGCGTCTTTTTTCGGTATTTGGTGCGCCGGGGCCAGATCAGCGTTGCCCAGGCCTTGGCTTTTCTGGGCCAGTTGGCCAGGCGGCCCCAGGACCGCTTTGAGGACAAGAGTTACCTGGCGGGGCTGGAGGTGGCGGAAGTGGCCCGCCTGGCCGCGCGGTGCTACCAGGAAGAGATTGCCCCCCGGGTGAGCCCGGAAGGGCTGGCCTGTCTTCTGGAGCACCAGACCCGGGGCCATGCCGTGGCCTTGTTGAGTGGCTCCCTGGCCCTGCTTCTGAACCCTCTCAAAGAGGAGTTGGGGGCGGATTGGCTCATTGCCACGGAACTGCAGCGCATTGAGGGCAGGTTTACCGGAGAAATCGCCGGGCTACACCCCCGGGGCACCAACAAGTTATGTCTGCTGCAGGAGTTGTCCCATAACCACGGCTTTGATTTGTCCAGTTCCTACGCTTACGGGGACCATATCCAGGATGCCCATATCTTGCGGTCCATCGGGCACCCGGTGGCGGTCAACCCTTCCTGGCGCCTGAGGCTTAAGGCCCACAAACATCGCTGGCCCATCCGGTATTTTTAAAATTGGTCTAAAACTGATTTAATCTGCCCGCCTGGCCCGCCAGTTGTGATACACTGAGACTTGATTAAACCGGGTTTATTTTACTCCTCGACGCTAAATGTCGTTCGGCTCCTCTCAAAAAATCTTCTCTTCCGGCGGCGCGCTGCAAGATTACTTGCTGGCGCAGACCGGCTCCGGCACCCTGACGGTTGTGCCCCACCAGCGCCTGGCCCGTCAAATCTGGCACCGGCAGCGCCTGGGGGTCTTGCCAACTGCTGGCGCGGCCTGGGAACCTCCGGCCCTGCGCACCCTGCAAGCCTGGTGGTCTGAACTCTTCCAGGGACTGTGGGCTTCGCAGACCGTGGCTCCGTTTCTGGTGCGCCTGGCCCTGTGGCGGCAAGCTCTTACCGAGGTGACGCCCCCCGCCGGCCCCACCTCCGAGTTGTCCTGGGCTCAGGCCTTGGATGAAATCCATATCCTTCTCTGCCGTCATGGGCTGCCGGTGCAGGAGCCGGGGCCCGCTGATGCGCCTCTGGTGGCTTGGCGCCGCCGCGTCAGTCGAGTCTACATCGACCTGTTGCGCCGCCATAACTGGCTGAGTCCCGGTGAACTTCCGGCTTTTCTAATTGCCGCGCTTAAAAACGGTCAGATCAAGCTGCCCCCCAAGGTCCTGATAGCCTGCCTGGACACTCCGGCGCCTGTGGAAGAGCTCTGGCTTCAGGAAGTCAATCGTCGCATCCAAGTGATGGACCTGAAGGTGCGCGGCGACAAGGAAAACGTCCGGGCTGCGGTGAGTCTGCCCGATACCCGGCAGGAATTGGACTGGGTGGCGGCCCAACTGGTGGAACTGGCCGGGAAAGATGGCTGGACTCCGCATCGCCTGGCCGTCACCGCCATGGACCTGGACACTACTTACGCTCCCCAACTGCGACGGGTTCTGGCCGAAATTCTGGGGCCGCCTGAGGCCCCGGGGGGCTGGGCCTATAATTTTTCCCAGGGTTCCAGCCTGGCGGAGGTGCCCCTGTTTCAAGCCGGGCTCCTGCCCCTGCAATTCCTGGCCGACCGGGAGCGCCGCGTCCACCTGGCTTCCCTGCTCCTGTCCCCTTATTACGGCAAACTACAGCTCCACGGCCGGCCCCTGGCCCACTGGGACCGAATCTTCCGGGAGCATGGCTGCGACCAGGGCTGGGACCGTCTGCGGCAGGCGGTGAGCGGGTCTCTAAGCGTTGAGGGCGAGACTGCGGCTTTGGCGCGGCTGGACCGGGCCTGGGATTTGCTCAAAAATGCCCCGGCACCGGCACGGCACTGGTGCCGCCAGCTTCAGGCCGCCTGGCGGGAACTGGGTTTTCCCCGGGGGCTGCAGGAGGCCGAATCAGAGGCTTTTGAGCGCCTTATACAGCTTCTGGCCGAAGTGGCAAGCGCCCTGGGTTCTGGACCGGTCGAGACGCGGGAATTCCTGGAGTGGTTGGAAATCGGGGCCCGCCGGATCATCCTGGCCGGCCCGGGCCTCCAGACCGCGGGAATCCAGGTTTTGGGGCTTTTGGAGATGCGGGGTCTGGACTTTTCCCGGGTCTTCTGCCTGGGTATGAACTCCGGGGTCCTGCCCGCGCCGCCCCGCCCTCTACCCTTGCTCTCCGCCACCGAAAAACGCCAGGTCCTGGGGGGAACCTATCAGAGCCAACACCATTTTGCCGCGGCGCTCTATACGGGCCTCTTGGGCACCGCCCCTCACCTTACCTTTACCCGGCCCCGGCTGGTGGAGCAGGAAGAGCAGGTGAGCACGCCGCTTTATCAGGGGCGGTGGCGCCAAGCCGAAATGGCGGTCCTGACCGCGCCGCATCCGGCCTGGCTGCGCTCCCCGGCTGTCCGGGCCGCGTTTCAGGCGGCAACGTCTCCGGGCCCACCGGAATTTGCCGATCACCCCGTGGGCTTGCCGGTGCCCGGCGAAATCTCCCTGAGCCAGGTCAGCACCGCCCTGGGCTGCCCCTGCCGTTTCTTGTTGGCAGAGGTGCTGAAAATTAAGGAACTGCCGGAGATTGAGGCGGGCCTGCCCCCCCGGGAGCGGGGCCGGCTGCTGCATGCGGTGCTGGCCCGGTTTGCTTCGGAATTTAAAGAGATTCTGGTGGAAGAGCGGGCCTGGGATCAAAAGCGGGCCGGGGAACTGCTGCAGGAGGCCGCCCGCCAGGTCCTGGCCCCTTTGAGCTTTGATCTTCACTGGCAGGCGGAGGCCGACCGCTGGCTGGGGGAGGCCGGCCTGCTGTGGGAGTGGCTGCGGCTGGAACGGGAGCGCTTTGAGGAGGGCTGGCGCTGGCTGGATTTGGAGGTGGCCTTCCAGGGACTCCGCGCCCCTGACTGGCCCTTTACCCTGAAAGGCCGCATCGACCGCCTGGATTTTCACCCGGAGAGTTGTGACCTGCTGGTCTGGGATTATAAGAGCGGCGAAATCCCCAAAAAGCGGGAGGTTCTGGAGGATTTGGCAGAACCGCAACTGGCCTGCTACCTTTTGGCCGTGGAGCAGGGCCGGCTGCCGGTTAGCCAGGCGAGGGCGAACTTGCGGGCCGGCTTCATCGGCCTCAAATCGCCCCGGCCTCAGCATATGAAGCATGAGGACTTTAAAGCCACCCCGGAAACCTGGCAGGCCGCCGCGGCGGCCTTCGCCCAGCGGGTGGCGGCCCTGGGCCGGCGCTTGGCTGCGGGGGATTTTCGCCCCGACCCCACTCATCTGGAAGCCCCCGCAGGCAGCGGCAAGACCTCGGTGCTCCTGGCCCGGTTCCTTACCCTGCTGGCCCGGGTGGACACCCCCGAAGAGATGCTGGCCCTGACTTTCACCCGCAAGGCGGCAGGGGAGTTGCGGGCCCGGGTCATGAACCTCATTTTGCGCAAGGACGATCTTAGACCGGATTCCCCATCATGGGAACGCCGGCTGGTGGAACTAGCTGGTCAGGCATTTTGGCACTATGATCATATGGGCAAGTCCCTCTCGGAAGTCCTGTCCCCGGAGCGTCTGCCCATCATGACTTTTCACGGCTTCTGCACCCAAATTTGGAAGCAGGCCCCCCAGGAGGCCGGGGTGCCGCTCAATTTCACCCTCCTGGAAGAAGACGACGACCGCTGGCTCAAGGCCGAAGCCCTGGAGGAGCTGCGGGCCGGCTTGAATGCCCGTCAAGTCAACGACCCGGTGCGGCTGGCCCTGGTGCGCCGTCTGGTGCGCCTTAACAACGATTGGCGCCGCTTGGCCCAGGAGCTACACGGGCTTTTGTCCCGGCGGGACAGCCTGGGCGATTTTTTGGCCCTGGCCCGAGTCAGCCTGGACCCCGCCGCCTACCGGCGTCTGCTGGAGACCCGGTTCCAGATGGTGCTGGCACCGGCCCTGGAGGGGCTGCGAGCCGGGCTGGCGGACAGCCCTCTGGGACAGGCCTGGCCCGAGTTTTGGCGGGAGGTGCAGGGCTCGCCCCACGGCGCCATCCTCCCTGAGGCGCTCCCCGGCGCCGCGCCCGGGGATCTGTCCGGCTGGCAGGCCATCAGCCAGGTGCTGCTGACCGCCAGCCAGGGACAGCCGCGCAAGCGCCTCTCCGTCAAAGATGGTTTCCCGGAGGGATTTGATCAGAAAAAATGGTCCCCGCTGATTCAGGACCTGCCGCCAGCGGTAACCCGGACCCTGAAGCGCTGCCGGGATCTGGCCCCCCGCGGAGCCTCCGCGGAGGAAGCCGCGGCCCTCCAGGACCTGGTGCTGCTGGTGGGGGAAGCCCTGAAGGTTTACGAGGAGCTTTGCGCCCGGCGCGGGGTCTTGGATTTCGTGGCCTTGGAGCAGGCCACTTTGAATCTGCTCAGCGAGGCGGACCCCACCGAGATCATGCTGCGCCTGGATTGGCGTCTCAAACACCTCCTGGTGG
>JARRQO010000164.1:0-11875 GCA_037381685.1 Deltaproteobacteria bacterium
GGCCGATTTCCATCATGGCAATGACCGCGGCCACCCCGATGACAATTCCCAGGGTGGTGAGGGCGGCCCGGAGGATGTTGCGGCGCAGGCCGTTGAGGGCGGTCCAGACCATCCATTGGAGGCGCTGCCAGGCCCAGCCGGCCCGTCGGGCGGCCGGGGCCGGGGCCGGGACCGCGGCGGCTTCCGGCTCCGACAGGGGCGGGGCCTCAACTTCCAGGACGCCGTCGGCTATCCGGACCACCCGTTTGGCCCAGCGGGCCACCTCTTCGTCATGGGTCACCAGGATGATGGTCATGCCTTCTTCTTCGTTGAGTTGCCGGAAAAGTTCCAGGACCTCGATGCTGGTGCGGGAATCCAGGTTGCCGGTGGGCTCGTCGGCAAACAGCAGGGTAGGGGAGTTGACCAGGGCCCGGGCGATGGCCACCCGCTGCTGCTGGCCGCCGGAGAGTTGGGAGGGCTCATGGTCCAGGCGTCCGGTCAAGCCCACCTGTCGGAGGAGCTCTTCGGCCCGCTGGCGGGCCTGGCGGTCGGAGAGATGCCCCGAATTGTAGGACAGGGGCAGGATCACATTTTCCAGGGCAGAGGTGCGGGGCAGGAGATTGAAGTTTTGAAAGACGAAGCCGATTTTCTGGTTGCGGAGTTGGGCCCACTCATCCGCGGACATGGCCACCACATCCCGGCCTTCCAGCCAGTATTCCCCGGAAGAGGGCCGGTCCAGGCAGCCCAGGATGTTCATCAGGGTGGTTTTGCCGGAGCCGGAGGTGCCCATGAGCGCGACAAACTCGCCTCGCGCAATGGTGAGGGATATGCCTTTCAGCACCGGCACATCGATCTCGCCCAGGTGATAGGTCTTATAAAGATCCCGAAGTTTGATAAATTCCATGGGGGCTCTCGTCATCCACCCGCAAGGCCCAGGTTTTTATTTGCCGTTTTTGGGTTTTCGGAAGAATCGCGGCGTAAAGGGGCTGCCGCCCGGTTCGCCCTCGCTGGCCTGTCTTTGGACTTCGCCCACGACCACAGGGAGGCCTTCCTTAAGCTGAGCACTGGCAACTTCCGTCAGGGAGCCGTCGCTCAACCCGAGGCGCACCCTGATGGGGCGCACTTGGGACCCTTGAGGCGCCCAGACGGTCCCCCTTGGTTGCTCCGCTTTGCCGGCCGCGGCCGGGGACTGGCGGCGCGCTGGCGCGCCTTGCTTTTCGGTTTTGCTGGCGAGATACTCGGGCGCTACCTGGTCAGTCCTGGGAGTCCACCTCAGGGCGGCGTTGGGCACCATCAGGACCTGGTGCTTCTCGCCCACGATAAACCTGACGTTGGCCGTCAGATAGGGCAGAAGCTTGCCGCCGGGATTATCGGTATTCACCTCCACCGTATAGGTGACCACGTTTTGGGTCATGGTGGCGTTGAGCCGCACCTTCCCCACTTTCCCGTGAAAAACTTCGCCGGGGTAGGCATCAACGGTGAAGGTGACCGGCTGGCCCGCTTTGATATGGCCGATATCGGCTTCATTGACCGAGACCCACACCTGGAGACGGTTCAGGTCCTTGGCGATGAGAAACAGGCTGGGCGCGCTCAGGCTGGCCACCACGGTCTGGCCGATGTTGACTCGCCGGTCGATGATCACCCCTTTGACCGGGGAGATGATGGTGCAGTAATCCAGGTTTTGCTGGGCCCGTCTCAAGACGGCCTGAGCCTGGAGGACGTTCTTTTTGGCCTGGACCACCGCGGCCTGGCCCACATTAAGGTTGGCCTTGGCGATCTCGTAGGCCGATTGGGCCGCATCATAATCAGCCTGGGACAGGGCATCGGACGGACCCAGCTTCTGGGCCCGGGCCCAGTCCCGCCGGGCCTGGTAGAGCTTGGCCTTGAGCTGGCCCAGGTCGGCTTCCGACCGCTGCAACGCGGCTTGGGCTTGACCCAATTGGGCCTGGCCCGAAGCCGCATCCGCGGCATAAAGGGCGTCGTCAATCCGGGCCAAAACCGTGCCTTTCTCCACCTCGGAGCCATAGTCCACCGTCTTGCCGTTTTTATCTTGGCCGAAGGAGACGATTTTCCCGGCCACCTGGGCCCCGACGTCGATCACTTCCTCGGGTTCCACCGTGCCGGTGGCGCTGATGGTGGCCAAGAGGTCCCCCCGCTTGACCGGGACGGTGCGAAACGCCGTTTCGTTATCGCCACCCCGGCGCAGGAAACCCATGATCGCCAGGAGGGCGACCAGAATCACCGCCGCCCCGATCACAGTCCGTTTGTGGGAATGCAATATCTGTAGGTTCATCTTTTACTTAAGGCCTGTACCCCTGTTAAAGAAGGGCGGATGGCTGATTTAGGTTCATTATGGATGGTATCCGCATCCCTGTCAACGTTGTTAACAATCTAATCGTTATTATATTAACCAATTTGTAGAGGAAAATCGGCGCGGTTATATATTTAGTAGTTATTGGTTATAACTAAATCCTATGGACAACGGCCATTATCCCATTCAAGCTTCTCTGGGCTTCATCATCTACCGGACAGCCCTGACTCTCAAAGCCGCCTTGCAGCGCTGCTTCAAGGAAAACGGCTATGAGATCACCGCGGAGCAGTGGGGCATCATCCGCCATCTGGGGGAGGAAGACGGCCTCTCTCAGAGAGAAATCGGGGAGAAGGCCTTCAAAGACAAGCCCAATATCACCCGGATGCTCGATGCCCTGGAAAAGAAGCACCTGATTTTTCGCCAACCCGACCCCCGGGACCGGCGGAAATATTGCATTTACCTCACCAAGGAAGGCAAGCAGCTCCATGACCGCCTCCTGCCCCTGACCCAAACTTTGCGCTTAAAAGCCACCCAAAATCTGCCCCCCGCGGAAATCGATCTCCTCAGAAATGCCTTAAATAAAATTTACCAAAACCTGAATAATTCCTGATAGTTATTTAATATATCAAAAAATCCAGTTGGGATGCCGTCAAGTCAGGTCATGGAGGTAATCTTAGATCCAGGCGGCCGCGTCCTCCGGCAGACAGAAATGCGGCCACAAAAGGTTATCCTCGGGGGAGATTACCCTGCGGCCCGGGCCTGATCGGCGGGCGCGGGGGGAGGATAAATCCGGCTGCCCGCAGTGGGGTGCACCCGGGCGGGGTTGTAGCGCTCCAGCAGGGCCTTTTTCTTGCCCGGTTTCCGGTGTCTCCCCCGGCCGCCTCTCATCATTTAGAGAGGAAAACCACTGTTAACGTTAAGTTATCACAACTGCGCCAAAAGCACTAAAGTGGCGTTTCCTCACCCCGGGCCGGGATTTGCTTGATAAATTTGATGGACTCACTTTAGTAATTTAAAGGAAATACATCATAAAGATATATTTAACTTTAATTGTCTTTACAAGGACATAAAATATTGCCAATATAGTCTGGAAATTTATCCGCGGATGCAGGTAATCTGCGGAAATCTTCTTGGCTTCCCTAGTAAGCGGACCGGTTGGCGGCAGTTGAGGCCGGGCGAGGTTTTCAGGTTATCGGGTAAAGGGGGTGGTCTTCCAGGAGAACATGGACGAACGACTTCTCACTCCCCGCGCCCTGGTGTCTTATGTCTTCTGGGCCCTGTTGCTGCTGGGGCTGTTTCTGACCAGCCGCTTCAGTTACCTGCTGTTCCACAGCCTGGCCGGATTCTTCAGCGTGGTCATCGCCACCGGTGTCTTTGCCATCAATTACCTGCTGTGTGTGGGGATTGCCTACCTGTTCGTGGGCGCCCTGGACCTGCTTTATACCCTGACCTACCGGGGCATGGGGGTCTTCCCCGGCTTCGGCAAGCATCTGCCCACCCAACTGTGGTTCGCCTCCCGCACCCTGGAGAGCCTTTCCCTGTTTCTGGCGCCGCAGTTTATCGGCCGCCGCCTGCGGCCGTATGTGGTTTTCGCCGGTTATCTCCTGGCCTTCACCGCCATCATTCTGGTTATCTTTTTCTGGCCCCAGTTTCCTGCCCCCCTGCTGACGGCAGGTCCGGTTTGGGCCGCGTTCAAACAGACCGGCGACTATGTCAACAGCGTCATTCTCGCGGGAGCCCTGGTTATGCTGTGGCGCTGGCGGCAGGAGTTCGATCCCGGGGTGCTGCGTTTGCTGCTGGCAGCCGTGGCCCTGGCCCTGGCCTCGGAGGTCACGCTCACCTTTATAGCCGCAATGTCGGCCCAGGCCGGTCTGGCAGGCCATCTGCTTAAGATTGCTTCGTTATACCTGATTTATCGGGCCCTGATCGTAGCGGAGCTCATCAAGCCCTATCATCGCCTGTTCCATAATCTGAGGCTCAGCGAAGCCGTCGTCCAGCAGGAGAAGGATTTCGCGGACCGCCTCATGGAAATGGCCCAAGTGATGGTGCTGGTCCTGGACGCCAAAGGACGCATCCTGCGCCTGAACCACAGGTGCGAAGCCATCACCGGCTACACTCTGGCCGAGGTGAAAGATCGCCCTTTTTGGGAAGTCTTTCCGGCCCCGGAAGAAGTGGCCGGGGTCCAGGAGGCCTTCTTCGATCTCATCGCCGGGGATTTTTCCCAGTCCTGGCAGATTGAATGGGTAACCAGAAACGGCCGCCGCCGTCTGATTGCCTGGTCCAACACCGCCTTTCCCCGGGAAAACGGCGCGGTGGAATATGTCATCGGCACCGGCATCGACATTTCCGAGCAGCGGGAAGTGGAAAAACGCCTCCAGCAGCTCAACGGCAAACTGGAGCAGCAGATTCGCAAGGAACCCGAACCGCATCCGCCATTGCCGGTTACGGACCGGGAACTGGACAGGCTCAACATTGAAATATTCAATGACTTCAGGGTGCCGGTGCGGTGGATACGCGGCTACTGCCGGGCCCTGGAGGAACACAGCGCCCCTCGTCTGGATACCAAGGGGCGGGAATATCTCCGCAAGATGCAAGAGGTGATTCGGCAGATGGGAGAGTTGGTCGAGGCGTTGCTGCAACAGGCCCGGTTGACCCAGGCTGAAATGCACCGCCAAAGGATTGATTTGAGCGACCAGGCCCGGTTAATCGCGGCCGAGCTGCAGCGCACCGCCCCGGACCGCCAGGC
Organism: Deltaproteobacteria bacterium; assembly: GCA_037381685.1. Classification (GTDB taxonomy): domain Bacteria; phylum Desulfobacterota; class Desulfobaccia; order Desulfobaccales; family 0-14-0-80-60-11; genus 0-14-0-80-60-11. The sequence continues at coordinate 5,037 of JARRQO010000164.1, forward strand.
AGACTTCATCATCGAGCCCGGCCTGAGTGCGGCCGGCGACCCTACCCTGCTCCGTTCAGTCCTTCAGAATCTTTTGGGCAATTCCTGGAAATGTACCAAGGACCTGCCCCGGGCCCGGATTGAATTTGGGGCCCTGCCCACCAACAATTGTCACCAAAGTTTCTTTGTCCGGGATAACCGCAGCGATTTGGGCCCCAACTATGTCCACCTGCTGTTCCGGTCTTTTCAGCGGCTGCACACCGCCAGGGACTTTTCCGGATCCGACCTCAAGCTGGCCACGGTGCGGAGCATTATTCTCCGGCACGGTGGCCGGATTTGGGCTGAAGGCGAGTTGGGCCGCGGCGTGACCTTTTTTGTCACCCTGCCTACGGGCGGAACCCACCAGGAAACGCCACAAGATTAGTGGAGTCTAAGGTTTCCTCCCGCAGGCGCACCACGTGGGTGCCCTCCCCCAGGGCGGCAACCTGAGTATCCCCACCCAAAAAGTTCTCACAGGTGTATGGCCTGATAGCCTTGGGAGGTAATGATGGCATAGTGAAAAGGCGGCCCCACCTCTTTTTGGGCTGCGGCCATGCTTTCCAGGAAGTCCCGGCTCAGGCGCAGGATATCTTCGGGGGCCGCACCCTGACTCAGGGCTTTGAACAGGCGCATCTCCATCCCCAGGTTCCGGGGCATGACCACCACGTTGCCGACCTGAATCCGCTTTAGGGGGAGTTCATTTTCTTCGCTGCCCAAAAGGACCATTTTGAAGTGCGGCGGGGGTTCCTCGGGAGTATAACCGGCCAGGATGAAGTAGATGCGGCGGAAGCCCGGGGCTTCGGGGCCGTGCTTTTCCAGGTGGCGCTCGTATCCTTGGGAGAGGAAAGGCAGGGCAAACTCCGCTATTTCCTCCAATTCCAGGAGGCCGGGATGGCGGGCGATCTGCCGGCGAAAAGCGAAAGACAGGGGCACGCTCACGCCGGCGCCGCCGCTGAGCATGGCCGCACGCTGGTCCAGGGCCAACAGCTTGTTGACGTTGAAGATTTCCGGTTGCCCGGCGGCGTCAAAGCGGGTGGCCCGGCTGTCCGTGGCCAAGGCAATGCCATGCTCGTTTAATCCTGCCAGGGCCTGGGTCATAGGGTTTCCCCCAGGTGCAAGAAAGACACGGAATCCTCACATTTCTTCCGGCTCGGTCACTTCCGGCAACGGCGCCGCCTCGGGATTATAGAAAATCCGCATCCTGGCCGGGAACAGGGTAAAATTCAGGGGCGACGCCAGTTTCAAAGGAATGGTGTCGGGGGTCAGATCTTGCCAGGCCCGCGCCGGCTCACCCAAAGACTCAGCCAAATCGGCAATGGCGACCTCCTGGGTCTCACGCGTGGCATTGATCGCCGCCAGAACCCGGCCCCGGCCCTTGTTCCGGGACTTGAGCAAAAGCGCCACCGGCTCTCCTTCGGGGTTTAGCCGGACCTGAGGCCCCTCCTCCAGGAGCACCGGACAGGTCTTTTTCAGGCGATTCACTCCCTTGACGAAAGGGGTCAGGTCGTAGGTGGGGGTTTCCCAATCCTGGGGGCGGGTTTTCACCACGTTGAGGCGTTTCTGGAAGCCGTACTCATAACCCATAGTCAACATCACCCCAGTAGAAAAGTAGGCCGCAAAAAGATAGCGCTGCCGGGCCACTTCCGGGGCGCCCCGGCTTTCGGCCGCCAGCCGCTCGGTGTCGTGGGACTCCGGGAAGCTCACCGAGGGCGCCAGGTGGCGGAAGGTATTGTACTGCTCCAGACACCAGGGTTCCTGAAAATCCCACCACTTGGAGCTGTTATAGAGAAAATCGAATCCCGAAGTTGACAATTGGGAGCATTCCTCCAGGCGGCATCCCAGGGTTTCGGCGAAAAACTGGCACCCAGGCTCTAATTTTTTGGCCTCGCCAATGAGGCGGGCCCAGAACTCGCCCGGGATTTTATAGGCCGCGTCGGCCCGGAAACCCATAAAACCCAGGCGCAGATATTTAGATACCACCGTATCAAAGAAGTGGAGCAGCCCCTCGGGGTCCGGCGGCGGCCAATACTCCAGTTCCGCCAAGTCGCCCCACACCGTGACTTTGGTGGCATCCGCGGGATCGATGGCGCCGGGATGCTTGATCTCGCCTGCCTCGTCTTTGGCGTACCACTCGGGATGCTGGCTGACCAGAGGCGAGTCGATGGCGGTGTGGTTGATCACCAAATCCAGCATCACCTTGAGGCCCCGGCCCCGGGCGGCCTTGAGAAAGTGCTCCAGGGCCGCTTCCGGGTCCTGCCCGGCTTCGGGACAAAAGCGGGGATTGAGGCCGAAGTAATCCTTGACGGCATAAAGGCTGCCGGACAGGCCCGGGGTGTTGATGGGGTTCAAAAAGATCCAGGTGAAGCCCATGTCCGCGATGTGGTCCAGGTGCTCCTCCCACCGGGGGATGGTTCCCGCCAGGGGCGGAAAGAGATTGTAAATCAGCGTCGGTTCAGGCATCTCATACCTCTTAGAACAAGGAGTTAGAAATCAGTAAAAGCCCTAAAAATTGAGCAGGAGCCCGTTATGCTGGCGCGGGCTTGCGCCTGCGCCTACTTTTCCCGGCTCCGGGCCGCGTTCAGGCGGGCCGCGATCAAGGGCGGTTCCGGGTCCCGGGTCATCTCATCCAGGGTCAAGGGCAGCTTGAGCCGCCAGTTGGGGTGTTCCTTCTGGGTGCCGGGCAGATTTTGCTGCTCGGCCACCCCGAAAATGTCCTCCAGGCGGACCTCCATGAGCGCAGCCCGGCTCTCGGCCAGGTAGGTCAGGACCGCGTCCCGCAGGTTTTGCATGTTGGCACCGCGGCTTTCCGGGTTCAGCGCGGCGCCTTCAGGCAATAGTCTCCGGGCCTTCAAAGCCGCCACCATAAAGCGGCGGGCCTCATCCCGGTCCGCGGCGTCGTCTTCAGCCAGACGCGGCGTCGGGTAAAGCTTCAGCTTTTGTTTCAGGGCCAGGTCGTTGCCCTGCCAAAATCCCGCCAGAGTGGGCAGATCGTGAGTGGTGACCGTTGCCATGGCGCCGGAGGGGTAGGCTTCCGGCGGCAGGAAGTGGCGATTCCCGTCCCGTTCAAAGTAAAACACCCGGTAGGAAAAGACCTTTAATTTGGCCAGCTTCCGCCGAATATGGGGCGGTACGGTGCCCAAATCCTCCCCGATAATCAGGGCGCGCCGCCGCACGCTCTCCAGGGCCAGGATGGCCAAAAGTTCTCTTTGGGGGTAGCGGACGTAAGCCCCCCGGACAGCTTCGGCCCCCCGGGGAATCCACAACAGGCGGAACAGTCCCATGACGTGGTCCATCCGTAACATGCCGTCAGAGCGGAGGTTGGCCCGCAGGGTGTCAATGAACAACTGGTAGCCCGAGGCCCGCAGGCGCTCCGGAATCATGGGCGGCAGGCCCCAATACTGCCCCTTGGGGTTGAAGGCGTCGGGAGGCGCGCCCATGGCGCAGTCCAGGGCAAACAGGTCCTGGTGGGCCCAGGTATCGAAGCCTCCGGGGTTGGCCCCCAGAGCCAGGTCCTCATAGAGAGTAAACGGCAGTCCCCGTTCCCGGCCGGCCTGGCACACCTGGGTCAATTGGGTCTCGGCCAGCCATTGTCCGTATTGGAAAAGCCCCACTTCCTCGGGGTGCGTCCGGACAAACTCAGCCACCGCCGGGCTGTCCGGGTCCCGGTAGGGCTCGGGCCAGCGCCGCCAGTCGCCTTTCTGCAGGTGATCCGCCAGGGCGCAGAAATGTCCGAATCTGGTCAGGACGTCCCCTTTGGCCGCGGCAAATCTGGCAAACTCCTGCCCCCGGATTGTGCGGGGCTTGCTGAGACCGCCATGCCGGGTGCAAAAGGCCTGATACAAGCGTTCCAGGACCCGGCGTTTCCACCGGTAGATATCCTTGTAAGGCACGAAGGGATCTGGATTGACTCCCACAAACGCCGCGCCCAAATCCCCGGCCCAGCGCATCATGGCCATGAGGTCGGCAAAATCCCCCACCCCCCAGTTATCGCGGCTCTTGATGGCGTAAAGCGGTAGGTTGAAGCCCCAAAACCGCGGTCCCTGCTCCAGCCATTCGGGAGCGTACGCTTGGGGCGGCGCCGCGATCAACCTGGTCCGCCCGGTCTCCTTACGGCCGCGACTATGTGCCCTCAGGGTCAGGTCATAGTACCCCAACTCCAGGTCCGCGGGCAGGGGCAGGTTTAAGCTGAACCTGAATCCTGTCGGGATCTCCCGCCTCTCAGGCGACCCCAAAGCCAGCCGGGTCTCCCAATGGCGGCGTTCGCCGCTTTCGCCGACCAATTCCGCCTGGACGTCCACCGCCGCCGGGGGCTCCGGTGCCGGGGACCAGACCCGCAGCGTGGCCCGGGATTTTGCCGGCGCCGGGGAAATGAGTTCCACCGGCTCCACCAATGCCCCCCAGGGCCCCAGACGCCGCCGGGCGATCTCCTGGTCCAGGCTTTCCGACTCCTCCCACGGCACGCCCATGGCGCTGAGCAGGGCCCGGTAAGTAGCCTGGGAAGTGCGGTGGCCGCGGCCGAAATTATCCCAGTACCGGGAGGTTATGCCGCACAAACCGCCCAAGGCCGTAATTTTTTTCGAAAATTCCTTCCCGATCATAATGGCAGCCGTCGTCCCCATGAATCTGGCCAGAGGCTCTCTGGAAACGGTTTTATTGTAATGATTCATTCAGGCCCGCGCCAGGGTCTTTGACAATTTCAGGACGCATTTTGCCGGGAAGACCCGGCACAAGAGCGGATTATCCCTGAAGGCGATTATGAGAGATGATCTGAAATATTTCCCCGAAAGAAGGCCGCCATAAGAAATCCCATTGAAAAACTGGTATGATTGTTTCAAGATGGTTCCAGGTCGGTTACCTTCCATCCGATTAAGTTCAAGGACTGAATTAATGACCACCAACTTTTATCTGGCCCTGGGCGGGGCCTTTGCGTTGGGGGTGCTCTTGGGAGTTGCCCTCATTTGGCTGTTTCTCCGGGCCCGGCTCAAGTCCCAGGAAAGCCGCCAGGCCGAAACCGCCCAGCAGTTTCAGGACCTCCTCATTGCCAGGGAAAGGTTAGAGGCGGAAATGGCACGCCTGCCCCAACTGGAGGCCGAGAACAGGACCCTCCAGGAGGAAAAAGTGCGGCTCGTGGGCCGCCTTGCGGCCCTGGAGACTTCCCTGGAGGCCGCCGCCGAAAAAGAGACCTGGCTCTCCCGGGCCCAGGAAGCCATGCGGGAGGCCTTTCAAGCCCTGGCGGCCCAGGCCCTGACGTCCAACTCGGAGGTATTTCTCAGCCGCACCCGGGATGCGGTGCAAAATTTTTATGATCAGATGAAAGGCGGTTGGCAGACCCACAAGGCCGAAATCCAAAACCTGGTGCAGCCCCTGGATCAGGCCTTAAAGGTCATGAGTCAACATGTCCGGGAGTTGGAGGGCAAGCGCGAAGGGGCTTACTCCGACCTGAAGGCCAACCTGACGCAAATCTCCCAGATGAACCAGGAACTGCAAAAAGAAACCAGCAAGCTCAGCCACGCCTTGCGGGCCGGGGCGCAGCAGCGGGGCCGCTGGGCCGAGTTCCAACTGCAGCGCCTGGCCGAACTGGCCGGCATGAAGGAGCGGGTGGATTTCAACTTTCAGAAGGGCGTGGACGGGGTCCGGCCCGATATGGTGGTCTGGCTCCCCCGGGGCGGCTGCATCGTGGTGGACGCCAAGGCGCCCATGGCCCACTATCTGGAGGCGCAAGACCTCACCGATGCAGCCTCCCGCCGCAAAAAGCTGGAAGAGCACGCCCGGCGGGTCAAGCAGCACGTGGATAATCTTAATAGCAAGGAATACACCCGCCACCTGCCGGAGGGCTCCCAGTTTGTGGTGATGTATCTGCCCAGCGACGCCTGTTTGATCGGCGCCCTGGATTCGGATAATAATCTGCTGGAATATGCCTTTGACAAGCAGATTATCCTGGCTACCCCCACCACAATTTTTGCCTTGCTCAAAACCGTGGCCACCGGCTGGCAGCAATATCTCATCGATGAAAACGCCAGGAAAATTTTGGCCCATGGTAAAGAATTATCCCACCGGCTCTATAAATTCGCCTCGCATTTCGGCGGAATCGGCAAGGGCCTGCGCACCGCGGTGGATAAATTCAATGAGGCGGTGGGCTCCTTTGAGAGCCGGCTGCTGCCGGAAGCCCGGCGTTTCCAGGAACTGCGAGGGTCTTCGGAAGCCTTGCCCGAATTTCAGACCGTAGATAATCAGCCCCGCCAGTGGGAACCGGCCGCGGCCCCGGAAAAATCAGCCCCAGACTGATAAAGGATAAACCCAAAGATGCCTGTTTATCTGATTATTGAAATTGACGTTAAAGACCATGAACTGTACGCGGATTATACGGTGCAGGTCATGTCCCTGGTGGAACGCTACGGCGGGCGCTACCTGGTGCGGGGCAACGAAATCTTTCCCGTCTCAGGCGACTGGCGTCCGGAAAGGCTGGTGTTGGTCCAATTCGAATCCATGGACCTGGTGCATGATTTGCTTTCCAGCTCCGAGTATAAGGCCTTGATCCCGCTGCGGCAGCGCTCCACCTCCTCCCGGGCCATCATTGCCGAAGGGTTTTCTTATGATTAGGCCGGCGGCGGCGCGGCTTCTCCAGTAAACCCGGCTTGGCATGGCCTTTTCCCCTTCCTCAGCGCCATTTTTTTGTATAATAGCCCCGTGGATCTCCTCACCTTCCTCCAGCAACTCATCAACGGCCTGTCCCTGGGTAGTCTCTATGCTCTCATTGCCATCGGCTACACCCTGGTCTACGGCATCCTGCGGCTGATCAACTTCGCCCACGGCGACCTGCT
>JARRQO010000165.1:0-5273 GCA_037381685.1 Deltaproteobacteria bacterium
TTGTCACCCCGGCGACGGGAACCCTCGGCAAAAGTTCGTCATATATCTTGATCTCAATCTCTTGCTTTTATGTGGCAATATATTGTCGCATGAAAATGCAGGGTGGGGACGGCCCTGTAAGCAATTATGAATTTGACAAAGAGATTCTTTAATGGAAAATAGGATAGGTTGTTGATCTATTTAATTTTTCTAGTATCGGAGGGAATATGCGTTCAGTTAATGGTTTTTTCTTATTCGAACTTGGCTTTATTTGGCAGCTTGTTCAAATGAAGCCAGGTTTTTCTGAATATTATCCTGCATTAATTGGTAACTCTCTTTATATTTTAAGATCATTCGTAGAAGATGAATATAATAAAAAAGATTTACCTGATTCTGTAACAACTGCAAACAATATTATATTGAATTTAGAGAAATTATTACATCAACAAGAATTAAATATCACACCTGAAATTACTGGCAATTTATTTTCATATATAATGCATCTTCGGGCAATGTTAATGTCAGAATTAGGAAAAGTTCATACTACTGTTATTGAAGATAAGCGTGGATTTGGAGTACGAGCATTATGGAATAATTCTCAAAGTCTTTTTGCAAGCGACATTTCGCCATATTTATCCGAATTTGTTAAGATAAATATAGATGAAGCAGCTAAATGTTTGCTATTAGATAGATATACAGCAGTTGGTTTTCATGCAATGAGGTCGGTTGAATGTGTGGTGCGAAAATATTATGAATTAATTACTGGCAACTCTCCCCCTTATAAAGATAAAAATCGAAAAGATATTTTTAAAACGTTTGGCGGTATAGCCCAAGAACTAATGGATAAATATTTTTCTATGAAATCTCAGAAAAAACTAAGTGGTAATTTATCCATTATAGCACCTATAATTCAAGCTCTTTGTAAAACTTATAGGGACCCTCTTTCTCATCCAGAAATTGATACATTAACAGAAGATCAATCTATAACCACATTCAATTATACAATCTTGGCTATTTCAGAGATTGTTTCAGATGCAAATTCTGAGGGGTCGCACCTTGCTAGAAAGTTAAATTCTGGTGAACTTTTTTAGTGTCATTCAATGCTGTTACTCCTCCTTCAATATCTCCGCCAAGTGCGGCTTGAGGGCCCGCCAGGCCGGGTAGGCCGCGGCGGCCAGGCCCAGGCCAATCACGAGGAAAAAAGTTTGGATATAGATTCCGGGGACCAGGTGCAGTTGAATGGTCCAGCCGAAGGCCTGCTTGTTGATCACCAAAATCAGCAGAAGCGCCAGCACCGAGCCGCATGCCGCGCCCAAGGCAAAACTCAGGAAGCTGGCCAGACCCGATTCCACCAGGACCATGCCCAAGATCTGCCGCCGGGCCGCGCCCAGGGTCTGGAGCAGGGCCAATTCCCGCTCCCGCTCCATGATGAGCACCAGAAAAGTGGTGATGATGCCAAAGACCGCCACCACCACCGCCACCCCCTCCAGGGCGTAGGTCAGAGCAAAGGTATTATCGAAGATCTTCAGGATGCCCTTCCTCATGTCCCGATGGGACAGGCTCAGGAGATGATAGCGCTGGCCGTAGCGGGCTTGTAGCCGCGCCTGCATCTGAGGGACTTTGGCGGGGTCCTTGAGATAGAGCCGCACCGCATTCAAACGGTTATCCTGCCAGAAGCGCCGGAACTGGGAAATATCCATCCAGACGCTGGAGCCGTCGGTGCGGTAGTCGTAAAAAACTCCGGCAACCCTAAATTTCTGCGGTCCCGAAGGAGTGGGCAAGTTAATCACGCCGCCTTCCTGCAACTTAAAAGTCTCGGCCAGGGGTTCCGAGATCACCACCGTGCCGGCGGTTTCCGCTTTTCCGTTCTGGTAAGCAGACCGGGTCTGAGCCATCTTCTCTTCGCCTGATCCCTGACCTCCCGTCGCAACCGCCTGCATGATCTCCATGGTATCCCCCCGGCGGAACCAGAGGCCGCCATGCCGCGCCAGCACGTTGAAGCTGCCGCCGATGACCAAAATATAGCGATCTTTGAAGGGAATCCGGATGCAGCGGTAAAGATAAATGTCCTTGATGTCCGGGTCCTGGCGCAACTCCGGCAGGACCTCCGGCGGCAGGTATTGATCATAGGCCGCCGTGGAAAAGATCGCGGGTCCGAAAAAAATATCCCCGCTGATGGCCCGGGTCACCCAATCATCTACGGTCTGACGGAAAGAGCCAATCATCACCGTCACCGCAATGAGCATCCCCAGGGCGCAGGCCAGCGCGGCGATGGAAACCGCGCTGCGGCTCAACGAGCCGGCCAGGTAGCGGCAACCCAAATCACCCGCGGGACCCAAGATTTTTCGCAAGACCGGCTGCAGACCTCGTCCCAGCCCTCGAGCCGTCAGGGGAGTAAACAGGGCGAAGGCCAGGAGGATGAGGAAAGCCGCCACAAATCCGGGATAGGGCGGGCCGGTGCCCATTTTCCAGGACGCCCCGGCCCCGGCTAAAACCAGAGCCACGAAACCCCACCCGAAGATAATTCCTGCGTGGCTCTCGATTTTTTCTTCCAGTTCCTCCCGGTGCCACACAGCCTTGACCTGCGTCCGGGCCGCCTCCCGGGCCGGCAACAGGGCCGCCACCAGGGTGGCTGCTACAGCCAAGCCCCAGGCCCGCAGCAAAAGCCCCCCCTTAATCCCGACCTCATGGGCCACCACCGGCATATAGAGGGAAGAGAGATTCTGGGTCATCACCCCTAAGACGCCGCGGGCCAAGCCGACGCCCAAGATAAGGCCCAGGAAGCCTCCCACCAGCCCGCTGGCCAATCCCTCGGCCAAAAACAGGAACAACACCTGGCCCGGGGTCATGCCCAGGGTCCGCAGCAGCCCGATTTCGCGGCGCCGGCGGACCACCGACAGGGTGACGGACTGGTAAATAAGAAACATGCCCACAAACAGGGCGATGGCGCTCAACACCGCCAGGTTGAGGCGATAGGAGGCCACCAGACCCTCGGTGCGGCTGATCTGGGTCCCGGGCCGCACTACCTCCATCCCGGCTGGGAGCATTTTGCGAAGATCTTTCTGAAGAGTAGCGGCAGGCCCTTGGCCGATCGCGTCGATATAGTTGAGGCGCCCCACCCTATCCAGGAGTTCCTGGGCCGGTCCTATATCCATGAGCAGCACAGCGCCGTCAAAGGGATAGAGTCCGCTCTTGGAGCTAAATATGCCGGCGATACGCAGATCATGCCGCCGCGGCCCCACCATCACCGCCAGCGGCTCCCCGGCTTTGAGCCCCAAACGCGACGCCAGGGGCCGGCTCACCAGGACCGCATCCGGGCGGGTAAAAAAATCACTCCAGACCTGATCACTTACTCGGTCATTTTGGGAGAATTCGTAATCCTGGAAGGACCGGGCGGCGAAGGGATCAATGCCCAACAGCAGGATGGGGCCTTGCTTGCCGCCGGTGAGTTCCAGCACGGATTCCACCGCGGGTGCTGCGGCCTTCAGCGCCGGCAGACGCTTCACCCTGACAAACCAGGCCTCATCCAGAGTGGCGCCGGGGGCCTGAATGCGCCACTGGGCTTTGCCGGCCACCGCGGCGACGCCGTTCTGAAAACTCTGTAAGGCGCTGGCCGCAGCCAAGGCAATGCTCAGATAGACCGCTGTTCCCAGGGCGATGCCCAGGATTCCCAGAAGGGTGCGCCCGGGATATTGCCCCAGGTGGCTCAAAGAGATGCGGAAGAGCCAGGGCCTCATGCCAGCAAGCGACCATCCTGCAACCGCAACACCCGATCGGCGGCCTGGCCGGCCTCCGGGGCGTGGCTCACCAGGATAATGGTTTTACGCCACTGGCGGTGCAGGTGAGAGAAAAGTTCTAGAATCTGAGCGGCGGTGACTGAATCCAGGTTCCCGGTGGGCTCGTCGGCTAAAATAACCGCGGGTTGGTTTATCAGGGCCCGGGCGATGGCGGCCCGCTGCATCTCGCCGCCCGAAACCTGGTGCGGCTTGTGGTCACGGCGGGCGCTTAAACCCACCTCCCGCAACCATTGCGCCGCTTTCTGCCGGGCCTGGTGATAAGCCGCCCCCTGGAGTACCCGGGGCAGGGCGACGTTTTCTTCCAGGGTTAAAAGGGGCAGCAGGTTAAAAGATTGAAATACCACCCCCACCCGGTCCCGCCGGAATTCAGTCAGTTTGGGTTCTTCCAGGTGCGCCAGATCGCAGCCGTCCAGAAAAACGTGGCCCGCGCTGGGAGCTTCCAGACCCCCAATGATATGCAACAAGGTGCTCTTGCCGCAGCCACTCTTGCCGGTAATGGCTACCAATTCCCCCGACTCGATCAGCAGATTAAGGTTTTTGAGGGCCTGGATCGCTTCAGACCCCCGATGGTAAACCTTGCTTACCTGCTCTAATCTAATCACAAGAATCTCCGGCGCCGGCCAATTTTTTCATTATACCTGCCGTTACCGGCAATTTAAAGTTAGACTGGCGCCCTGCCGATAAGTACTTCGGGGCGGAGCAGGGATGCTGGTTGAGCGGCAAGAGCCGGGCAGCCGATGAATATCTAATAGTGTTCATCCTTTAGCCTTCCGGAGGGAGTAATCTTATTTCAATATTAAGCCCTGCCGAATTGACGCGTTATGCCGGCCAGCTGGCCCTGGATGGCTGGGGACGGAAGGCCCAGGAACGCTTAAAATCTTCTCAGGTATTCATTGCCGGAGCCGGAGGCTTGGCAACCGCGACCGCCCTTTATCTCCTGGCCGCAGGTATCGGCGCCATTCGTCTGGTGGATGAAACCCGGGTGAGCCTCGCCGACTTGAACCACCAGGTGCTATTTCGCGAACGAGACCTGGGCAAGCCCAAAGTGACCGTGGCCGCTCAGCGCCTCAAAGAGATCAATTCCTTTGTAGTGGTCGAACACCAGGAAAGGGGTATTTCGGCCCATAACGTCTTTCGCCTGGCCGCAGGCTGCCATCTGCTGATCGATGCCAGCAATAACCCCAAGGCGGGTTCTCTCCTCAATCTGGTCGCAGCCAAAGAGCAAATTCCCCTGGTCCAGGCTTGGGTATGGGAGATGACTGGTAGACTGACTACCTTCTGGCCCGGCCGCGGCCCCTGCCTGGCCTGCACCTTGTTAGAGACCCCTTCAACCCTCCGCCCAGCCCTCTTTGGCCCCCTGCCTGGCATCATGGGGACCCTGCAGGCCCTGGAAGTTCAGCGCATCCTGGGCGACATGGGACCGACGCTTTTGGGCCGGGTGCTTTTTATTAAGGGCGATCAATTCAAGTTCAAGGAAAAACCAACCCGGGTCAATCC
>JARRQO010000166.1:0-7200 GCA_037381685.1 Deltaproteobacteria bacterium
GCCACGGGAGACCCTGCTAGAATTACCTTCCTTAAGAAAAAAGGAGTCTTAACGAAATCGACGCCACGTGCAGGCCTAGAGTCCCACGAGGCCCGTGCCCAACAAGATTGCGCTGGGGGGTATCGGGACCGCCGATGGATCACAGGTATACCCTTCCTGCTTCATGAAAAAGGACACATATATTGGGACGTAATTATAATCCGAACCGGGGCCCTGAATATATAAATCCAGATTCATGCTCCCCACCTGAGGATAGAGCGGGTCTGCAATGTCCCCCAAGGCAGATTTGCTGTAGGCGGAATAGGACACGATAGGCAAGTACTGATTAACGTCGCCGGTAGAGACATAGAAACCCGCGTTCCAATCAGCCCGGGTAAATGGATTATCCGATCCTTGCAGCAAACTGTACTGGCAGTTATAGAGCACGTCTATCTGCAGAATAACGCTCCCGTTGAAACCACGGATGGCAAGAGTCGCGGTATCCTCAGCGTTTTGGACCAGATACCCCTCATGTCCAGGTCCGTCTGGCCCATGACCTTCCAGGTAACCATACATGCGGGCGTCCGTAGGATTATCGGGATCTGCAGGAAAAATCGGAGGATAGGGGCCAGCGCCATAGGAGTTGCTGGTCTCCATCTTGCTAAGATAGGTACCGCCCGTATAACTGGCCTGGGCTTGGGCCTGGGCTGAGTAATTGGGAGGAAAGGCGTCTGTGTGCTGGTCTGCATTCCCCGTTTCCACGGGGGAATAGGCATAACCCGAGACTACGGCGTCGTTGGCTCGGAATCCTGTGGCGTCGGGGTTATTATCCGGTTTATATTCGTTCCCATTCTCGTCGATTACCGTGATCGCATAACGCACGTCCACCGCGAAAGTCATGGTGCTGGCCAGTGCCGCCCCGGCAGCCCAGAGTAATACTCCACAACAGATAATTGTCGGAATTACTAGCCTTATTTTTCTCAAAGCAACCTCCCCAAAAAATGTTGATTAATTAATGAATCTTCTCCCTCCATAGCTCTATTACATTTGCTTCTGTTTAATTTTTGCGCTTCACCTCCTTTCTTGAGAGACACTGCGGCCATAGATGTTTCAGATTTCGGATAGGGGATAAAAAAGAATGAACACCCTTAGGCAGGTTTCAGTCATATGTCAGTTCAAGCGGAATTAATAAGATAACCGCCGCCTCGCCGCCCACAGACCCAGCAACCCCGAGCCCAGCAGAACCAGGGAAGGGGGCAGCGGCACATTGGTGGCCTTTAATTGATACAGGGAAATCAGTTCACCTGACTCGGCGTCAATTTCAGCGACTTGAATTTCCCCGATCCCCCGAGCACTCCAATTTGCTTCGGTTACTGCATAGGGGACTGTGGCCGGGTCCAAGCCGAAGTAAGTATTAGCGCTGTTCGGCCCATAGTGTTCGTCAAAAACCAAATTCAGCAGCAAATCATTGAAGGTACCGGCAGGCACCGTCAGGCTGGAGCTTAGTTTTTGATAATACCAGTAATTAATCGGATCATAATTCAGGCTTCCGTAAACGGGAACATTGACCAGTTCCTCAAGCGGTTGCGGTTGCTCTGCATTGATTTTGAGAGGGGGGCACAAGACCCCTTCCAAGGCGGTTTCATATACGCTTATGCCAGTAGCATCCCAATTCAAAATGCGCCAATCTGTTCCTCTGCCGATTATTTCGTAATTCCCCAAGCGATAATCGCCGGCAAAGGGCCCAGAGGTTACCTCGGTCACCGCAACCGTGAAGTCAGGGGCTCCGGGAGGCTCGTCATAGGCATAGGTCCAATAATCTCCCACCTTGAAATTGTTGGCACCATAATAAGGCAGAACATTGATTTCCTTCGCCCAGGCCTGTTCCCCCGCCTGGCATAGCGCCAAGCCCAGTATCATGGCCACCAGTGCCGCGATTACCACCAGCCGCTTACTCATAATTTCCTCCTTCGGCCCCAACCTAACAGGTGAAATTATGGCGGTCAACCATGTACTAATTTGTGTTGGAGAAATGCATGATGCAGGCGGGATCGGGGCAGTGGCCCAGGCCCAGGACATGGCCGATTTCGTGGATGGCCTCTTTCAGGGCTCGTTCCTTGAACAACTGCGGGTTGCGGGGCTGGCCGTAAAATTCCGGGTAAAGGCGGGCTAAAGAGATCACGGCCACCCGGTGGCGCGGGTCGGCCAGGCCAAAGACGAAGTTCAGGCCCGGCACAAAGAGGTCCACGTTGGTGACCCCCAGGATCACCCCGGCTTCGGAGGTGCGGGCGTCCGCGAGGGCCTGGAGGAACGGCTCCCCGCGATACTGCCGTAAGCCCTCGTGGCGGAAGTCCGGCAAGGGCAGGTTCTCTGTCAGGCTCACCTCGGCGCCCAATTCCTGCGCCAGTCCTTCCTGGAGAAAGCCCAACAGCGGCGGCGGCAGGGACCCCATCGGGACCACCCGGACGGACAGGGGCGCGGCATTTCCGGCCACGGCCCCCAATCCCGCCAGGGCCAGCAGCAGTATTGAGAAGTTCACCGCTGGTTTTCCCCCCGGGGTGCGACAGGTCCTTTCCAGTCTCTGATTCCCAGCAGGTCCTTTTCGCGGCCGATCACCACCAGTATGTCGCTGGGTTTAATGACGAAGCTGGGCGCGGGCAGTATGACAAAACGGGGCGGCACCAGTTCCCGGACCGCGATGACAAACACCCCGAAGCGTTTTCTCAGGTCCAGGGCTTCCAGGCTGGAGCCGTAAAAGGCATCGGGCGGGGCCACGTCCATCACCCGGTAATCCGCCTCCAGGGGCACAAAGTCCAGGAGATTGGGGTTGACGATTTGGGCCGCCACCCGGCGGGCCGTTTCCCGCTCGGCGAAAATCACCTCCCTGACTCCCACGGAGCGCAGAATGGCGGCGTGGTCTTCGGTCTTAGCTTTGGCCTGAATGGACCGCACCCCGATCTTCTTCAGGTGCAAGGCACACAGGATGCTGGCCTCCAGGTCTTCACCGATGCTGACAATGGCCTCATCAAAATCCGTGGTGACCACCGAGCTCAAGCTGGTAAAATCCCGAACGTCCAGAATCAGGGCCCGCTGCACCTGGTCCACCACGGCGTTGACCCGGTTTTCATCCCGGTCCAGGGCCAGGACTTCGCATTGCCGGGACAATTCCAGAGCCAGCTCGCTACCGAACTCGCCCAGGCCGATGACGCAAATGTGTTTTTTGTGTTTCATCCGATCATCACTTTCCCTTCGGGGTACTGAACGTGACTCGGCTTGGGGTGAAAAAACCACATGGCCAGGGTCAAGGGTCCCAGCCGGCCGACGAACATGGTGACGATAACCCATAACTGGCTCACCGACGAGAGCTTGGCGGTGATGCCGGTGGACAGCCCCACCGTGCCGAAGGCGGAGATTTGCTCGAAAATCACGTTTTCCAGGCCCATGCCCGGCCGGCCTCTTTCGAGAGCCAGCAGCAGGAAGATCCCGATAATATTCCACAACAGGGCCAAACGAATCAAAAGCGAGACCCGCCACAAGTTTTCCGTAGAAATCCGCCGGTTCAGCAACCTGACCTCGGATTTTCCCCGGATCCTGGCCCGGACCTCGGCCCAGGAGATGGCAAACGCAGTGGTCTTAATGCCTCCGGCGCAGGAGGCGGGAGAGCCGCCGATAAACATCAAGATAACCAACAGCATCAGCGATCCCAGAGAGAGATAGCCGACCTGCACGGTGTTGAATCCCGCGGTCCGGGCCGTGACGGACTGGAACAACGCCGCATTCAGCTCGACCCCCCACGGAGCCCGGGCTGCAGTGGGCCCCAGAAACAGCAGGCCGACGGTTCCCCCGGCGATCAGGATACCGGTCACGATCAGGACCAACCTGGTATGGACCGAGAAACGGCGATTACTCCGGAATCCCGGCCCGGCCAACCGGCCTTCCAGTTTTTGCCAGACTTCGTGGGCCACTGTATGGCCCACGCCACCGATAATGATGAGGACCATGATAGTGGTGGTAAACAGATAATTGTATTTTAACCCTAACAGATTTTCGTCGTAGATGGAAAAACCGGCGTTGCAGAAAGCGGACACCGCATGAAAAACCGCGGAGAAGAAGGCTTCGCTGAGCCGGGAGGCCCGGGGCCAGAGGGCCACGAACAACAGGGCGGCGCCCAGGATTTCGGTCACGGCCGTGAGCCACAGGATGCGGCGAAACATGGTCCGGAAGTTGACGCCGATATCCTGCTGAAAAAATGAACCATGCAGCAGGGCCTGGGACCTCAAGGACATGCGCCGCCCCAAAAACTGGAACATGAGAGCCGCGAAGGTCATGATGCCCAGACCGCCGGCCTGGATCAGCAGCATGATGACGATCTGGCCAAGCCGGGTGAAGTCGCTGCCGGTATTTACCACGATCAGCCCGGTGACGCACACGGCCGAGGTGGAAGTAAACAGGGCGTCCAGGAAAGTTACCCGGCCCGGCAGGTGGGCCCAGGGGAGCAGCAGCAGGAAAGCCCCGACCAGAATGGTCATCCCGAAACTTGCCACCAGGATGGCTTCGGGTAAGCCGAAAAATTTGACGAAACCGCTCGAGAGTAACTGCGGACTTAAGCCGCGCATCTTTGCCATCAAGTTGCCTGCCGACGCCCAAACCTTGGCTGCGCTTGAACTTACCGAGTTTCAAGTCTATCACAACCGCGGCTAAATAAACGTAGAATATAGTTTTTTTCTTGGCCTCCAAAGCCGGCTCCTTAAGCTAAAACCTTGCAAAAGCAAGCCGCAGAGTTTACCATTGCCTTTACGTTTCTGCTGAGTTGGTGTTGGTGCGGTTTTTCCCCAAGATTTAATCGAGGAAGATTTCTTTCGGGGCCCGATAAAATTTGTCTACCCTGAGCCAGAGTTTATGAGGCCGACTGAATGAACTCTCCGCCCCAGGCCGCGACGCCGCTGGTTACTCCTCCCCAGGAATTACTGGAAGGGGAAACCAAAAAAGAGCGTTTAAGCCAGTGGTTCGCCACCGCCATTTGCGGCAACGACATCACTTCTTCCTGCCTTTATGTGGCGGCCATTGCCACGGTTTACGCCCATGCCCTGGCTCCCCTGGCCCTGCTCATCGTGGCGGGGATTCTCTATCTTTACCGTAAAATTTACACTGAGGTGGTCGAGGCCCTGCCGCTTAACGGCGGGACTTACAACTGCCTGTTGAACAGCACCCGGAAATTTTCCGCCGCGTTGGCCGCCTGTCTCACCATCCTGTCTTATCTGGCCACCGCGGTCATCTCCGCCAAAACCGCGGCGGAATATCTGGAAACCCTGGTGCCGGTGTTGCCTCCCATGGAGGTAACCACGGCAATTATGATCATTTTCGCAGGACTCACCATCGCCGGCATCACCGAATCGTCCCGGGTGGCGCTGGTCATTTTCATTTTTCATTTAACCGCCCTGACCATCCTCATAGTTTCCGGCCTGGTATTTCTGGTCCAGTACGGAGGGGTTTGGACGCAAAATTGGCATTCCCTGACCCAGGAAGTGCACTGGCCCACGGCCCTGTTTTTCGGGGTCTCGGCCTCTCTGCTGGGAGTCAGCGGCTTTGAAAGCTCCGCCAACTTCGTGGAGCAGCAGCAACCCGGGGTCTTTCGTCTCACCTTGCGCAATATGTGGCTGGCGGTATTGATCTTTAATCCTCTCATCTCTTTGATGGCCCTGCAAATCCTCCCTGTGGGAGAAATCGTCAAACATCATGACGATCTGCTTTCCTTCGTGGGCCTGCTGACCGGCGGAAATTTGCTGCATGCGGTGGTGGTCGCGGATGCCGGCCTGGTGCTTTCCGGCGCTGTCCTCACCAGTTTCATCGGGGTAACCGGTCTGGTGCATCGCATGACTTTGGACCAGTGTTTCCCGCAGTTTCTCCTCAAGACCAACCGCCGGGGCTCGCACCATCGCATCATTCTGACCTTCATGGTTTTATGCATTTCCATTCTTTATCTGACCGGGGGCAATTTGTTCCAATTGGCGGGAGTTTATACCATTTCCTTTTTGGGCGTCATGACCCTGTTCGGAATCGGCAATATCCTGCTCAAGATCCATCGCAAAGAACTGAAGCGCACCTATCGGGCGGGCTGGACTACGGTGGTATTGGGGGTGTTGGCCACTTCGGTGGGGATTGTCGGCAATGCCAGCATCGATTATCGTTTTCTGATGTACTTTGCCATTTATTTTATTCCCGCGGCCCTGCTGGTGGGTCTGATGTATACCCGCATCGCCATCTTGAGGGCCGTTCTTACCCTGATCAACGAAATGCTGCAACGGGCCTTCATGTGGCGGGAAAAAGTCATTGAAGAAATCATGGATATCACCAATATCCGCCTGGTGTTATTTATTCGCGGCGGCGCCTTGTCCAGGCTGAGCAAGGCTTTTGATTACATTCAGCGTAATGAATCCAGCCGCAATATCCTGGTAGTGCATTTATATAAGGAGCATGACCCCAAAGAGGAAGAAGAAATTCTGCGCAGCCTGAAAATCCTGGAAGAGCTCTATCCTGATTTGAAAATGGAGTATGTCACCCGGCACGGTTATTTTGGCCCTAAGATGGTGGAAACCCTGTCCCAGGAACTAAAGGTGCCGAAAAATTATATGTTCATCGGCGCTCCGGAAGCCAAGCACCATTTTTCCCTGGAAGATTTAGGAGGAGTGCGGGTAATCTTTTAAAAATCCTACCCCCATCTTTCCAACTCCCTCGTCCCGGTGAGAGCCAAGAGAACCCCAAGGAGGTTTTGCAAGGGCTTGTAAGGCGCCGCAGGCGGCCCCAAGGGCCTGCTCCTGGGCCTCGGATGCGGCTGTCGGCCCCTTGGTTCCTACATATGAAGGATGCCTGGGCGGTACCCAGGGAAAATTTCTCCATGAGAGCGCATTGTCGCCCGCAACCCATGAATGATAGAATCCGCGCCGTGGCATCCGGCCGGCTGGCCCCGGTTCTCTGCTCCAGGAAGTCGTCTGTGTATCCCTCATCGGCGAGGCCAAGGCGTTGTACCTGAAGGGCATTCTCCTCATCGTCGTCAATCTGGCGCTGGTGGGGGTTTTCATCTATCTTCTCCGGAAACCGGGGCGGCTCTCGTATTATCTCAACGGGCGCTGGTGGCTCACCTGGCTGTCGGTGGGGGTCATCACCCTGATGGACGAGCTGACCTCGGTGTTTTACGCCCCCGCCGAGGCTTACCGCTTTATC
>JARRQO010000167.1:0-8790 GCA_037381685.1 Deltaproteobacteria bacterium
AGGCCTTTGACGCGGACCAGGTTAAGGACCTGGAGCGGAAGCTGCGCCAGGAGGCCTTTACCCTGACGATTTTAGGGAGCAGCTCAAGCAAATCAAGAAGATGGGCAGCATGGAACAGCTCATGGGCCTGATTCCGGGGCTAGGCGGCAAGATCAAGGATCTTAAAGGCATGCAGCCGGACGAAGGCGAGGTGAAACGGGTGGAGGCCATCATTAGCTCCATGACGCCCTTAGAGCGGGCCGACCATACCATCATCAACGGCAGCCGCCGGCGGCGCATCGCTGCGGGCAGCGGCACCACGGTCCAGGACGTCAACCGGCTGCTGAAAAATTTTGCCGTGACCCAGAAGATGATCAAGCAGGTGGCCAAGGGGGGCAAGAAGGGCAAGATGCGGCTCCCCATGAATTTCTTGCAATAACTTTTTTGAAGGGGCGCACCTAAGAGTGCGTCCTGCGGGCGGACACCTAAGTCCGCCCCTACGACCCATTAAATCTCAGGAGGATAAAGGCAGCGTCAATGGCATTACGAATCCGATTGGCCCGTTACGGCGCCAAAAAGCGCCCATTTTATCGCATTGTGGTGAGTAACAGTGAGTCTCCCCGGGATGGTAGATTCCTGGATATTATTGGCACGTATGATCCGCGCCAGGAGCCGGCGGCGGTTTCGGTGAAAGAGGACCTGCTCAAAGATTGGCTGAGCAAGGGCGCCACCTGCACTGATACCGTGGCCAGCCTGCTGAAGCGGCCCAAAGCTACGGCGGCAGCCGACGCCTGAACGCGGCCCAGGAACACCAGGGAGGTTGATCGCCCCAGCCCTTGACAGAGGTGGCTACTATGAAGGAATTGGTGAAGTTCATCGCCCAGTCGCTGGTGGATAATCCTGATCAGGTGCAGGTCAAGGAAATCGAAGGGGAGCAGACCTCGGTCATCGAGTTGAAGGTGGCCAAAGAAGATCTCGGCAAGGTGATTGGCAAGCAAGGGCGCACTGCCCGGGCCATGCGCACCATCCTCAGCGCCGCGTCCACCAAGATTCGCAAGCGGGCGGTCCTGGAGATCATTGAGTAGGAGCACGGCAGCCCAAAACCACTTGGTCGGTCTGGGACGGGTCTCGGGAGCCCACGGCATCCGGGGCGCCGTCAAGGTTCGGGCGGATGCCGAGGCGGCCACGACTGACCCGGAGGTGTTCGCCGCACTGGGGGAAGTCTGGATCGGGGGCCAAAGCTTCCGGGTGCTCGAAGCCGGGCGTCACAAGAGCCAGGTGGTCCTGCAGCTGGCTGAGGTGGACACCCGGAGCCGGGCGGAGACCCTGGTGGGACTGGCTGTTCAGGGGGACCGGCGGCGTTTTCCGCCGCTCCCGGAAGGGGAATACTACTGGTTCCAGGTTCTGGGGCTGCCGGTGGTCAACGTGGCCGACGGGTCCCTGTTGGGGTACTTAGAGGAAATCATCCCCACCCCGGCTCATGACGTTTACGTGGTGCGCGCCGGCGAGCAGGAAGTTTTGCTTCCCGCGGTGGAGGAGGTGATCGTCGAGATCAGCCTGGAGGAAGGGCTGATCAGGGCCGCGCCTTTAGAAGGGCTTTTGTAAAAGAAGAGCCGGCGCGGCCGCAGCCGGAAAAAAATCGTCCGGCTGGCTTGGCCTCTGTTAAAGAGCCTTGGAAGCTGATGCAGATTGACCTGTTGACCCTGTTTCCCGAGTTTTTCACCTCTCCCTTGAGCCAGAGTATGTCAAAGCGGGCCCAAAGTCAGGGGGCGGTGAGTTACCGGGTGATCAATCTGCGGGACTATACCACCGACAAGCACCAGGTGACGGATGACCGGCCCTTTGGGGGCGGTCCTGGCATGGTCATGAAGATCGAGCCTCTGGTGGCGGCGATCCGGGCGGTGCGGCAGCCGGCGGACAACTCAGGCGCCACGCCGCTGATGCTTGCCGCAGCGGGGGGACACGGTTCGGTCTCTCCCGGGGTGCTGGGAGGCGAGGGGGCCACCGAAGAGGAGTCCTTCCAGGAGGGCCTCCTGGAATACCCTCATTACACCCGCCCCCGGGTGTTCGAGGGCCGTGAGGTTCCCCGGGTTTTGCTGGAGGGCGACCATCAGCGCATTGCCCGGTGGCGGCGGCAGCAGGCCCTGGCCCGGACCGTGACCCGGCGACCGGACTTGCTGGCCCAAGCCGTGCTCAGCAAAGCAGATCGAGAATTCATTAAATCCCTGGCTTCGGGTCAGGCAGAAGATAGGTGAGGATATGGAACGAGTAGACCAATTGGCCCGGGAACAGATGCGGGCGGATTTGCCGGCATTTCGTCCCGGGGACACCGTGGAAGTGCATGTACGCATTGTGGAAGGAGGCAAGGAGCGCATCCAGGTCTTCAAAGGGGTGGTTATCCGGAAACGGGGCGGCCTCACGGGGGCCAGCTTTACGGTGCGCAAGGTTTCCTATGGCGTGGGGGTGGAGCGCATATTTCCCCTTCATTCTCCCAATATTGAACAGGTGGTGGTGGTCTTTCGGGGTAAGGTCCGGCAGAGCCGACTTTATTACTTGAGAGAGCGCAAAGGCAAAGCCGCCCGTATCAAGGAAAAGCGGACCCCGATGCTATGAGCCGAGCTCCGGGCAGCGTCGACGTGCTGGCTGACCCGGAAGGTTTTTGGCGTTTCCAGGGTTTAACCTTAATTGCCGGCGTGGATGAGGTGGGCCGGGGCCCCCTGGCGGGCCCGGTGGTGGCCGCGGCCGTGATCCTCCCTGCCGGCGTTGCTTTGCCCGGCCTGAAGGATTCCAAGCTCCTGTCCCCGGAAGTGCGGGAAGAGCTGGACGGCCAGATCAGGGCCCAGGCCCAGGCCCTGGGCCTTAGAGAGGTGGGACCCCGCCAGATTGAGCGCCAGGGCATCCTGGCCGCTTCGCTTTTTGCCATGGCCCAAGCCATCCGGGACCTGTCCCCGGTCCCGGAGATGATCCTGGTTGACGGCCACCAGCCCTTGCCCCTGACCTATCCCCAGCAACCGGTGATCAAGGGCGACGGCCGCTGCCCCTCCATTGCCGCGGCCTCCGTGGTGGCCAAGGTCTATCGGGACCGGCTCATGGAGGAGCTGCACCGCCGCTTCCCCCAATACAATTTCGCCCGGCACAAGGGCTACGCCACCGCCGAACATCTGGAAGCCCTGCGGTGTTGGGGGCCTTGCGTCCATCACCGCCGCACCTTTCGGGGGGTGAAGGAGTGGCTGGGGAGGGGTGAGGAATGATCTGGAAGCGGAAAACCCCTCGTCTGTCCGAATATGATTATTCCCAACAGGGGGCCTATTTTGTCACGCTCTGCGTTCAAGACCGAAAGTGTTTATTGGGAAGAATTCTTAATGGTGAGATGCGGTTGAGCCAGGCCGGAATCGCAGTCGAAAGATGGTGGAAGGAATTAGAACGAAAGTTTTCTTCAATCAAAACAGATGAATATTATGTGGTCATGCCCAACCATTTTCATGGGATTGTGTTTATTCCTGAACCGCCGCCTGGCGTCTCGGTGGAGGGCGGACACGCAGGTCCGCCCCTACAGAAGATGGTGCAGTGGTTTAAGACCATGTCGACCAATGAGTATATTCACGGCGTAAAAGAGCATGGCTGGAAGCCATTTAGAGGTCAACTCTGGCAACGCAACTTTTATGAGCATGTGATCCACAATAATGATGCATTAAATCGTATCCGAAAATATATCAGGTACAACCCGCAGAGATGGGATTTAGACCGGGAAAATCCCCGAGCCCAAGGAAAAGATGATTTTGATCGCTGGCTGTCAAAATTTAAAACCAGACCGGTATCGGCAACCCGTAGGGGCGGACCTGCGTGTCCGCCCTCTGATAATCGGCGGCAACTGGGCAATTACGGCGAAGACCTGGCAGCCGCGGCTTTGAAAAAGCAGGGCTATAAAATCCTGGAGCGCAATTATGTGACGCCTTTGGGGGAGATCGACCTTGTCGGCCGGCAGGGTAAAACCCTGGTGATCGTGGAGGTCAAGACCCGGAAAAGCACCCGTTTCGGCAGCCCCCAGGAGGCGGTGTCGGCGGCCAAGCAGGCGAAGTTGCGGCGTTTGGCGGATTATTACCTGAAGGACAAGCGCCTGACCGGCGCGTCGGTAAGGTTTGATGTGGTGGCCGTGACTCTGGCGGATGCAGCTCCCCGGATAGAGATTATTGCGAACGCTTTTTAAGATGAGCAGCATGGGCAAACTTTACATCGTAGCCACGCCCATCGGCAATCTGGAGGACATCACCTTGCGGGCTTTGCGGGTGCTCAAAGAGGTGGACCTCATCGCGGCGGAGGACACCCGGCGCACCAAAAAGTTGTTGAACCATTACGAGATCGCGACGCCGCTGATCAGCTACCACGCCCACAACCAGGGGTCCCGCGGCCCGGAGTTGATCCAACGCCTTAAAACAGGGGAAAACCTCGCCATGGTGAGCGACGCGGGCACTCCGGGATTTTCCGATCCCGGGGCCGACCTGGTGGCCCGGGCCTGGGACGCGGGGGTGAAGGTGGAAGCGGTGCCCGGGCCTGCCGCGGGCGTGGCCGCGCTCTCGCTTTCCGGGTTCAAAGGGGATATAATATTTGTTGGTTTCCTGCCCCGGGGGGAGGGCCGGCGGCTCAAAATGCTCCAGGGACTGGCGTTAGAGGTCCGGGTGATCATTATTTATGAATCTCCCCGGCGCCTGGCCCGCACCCTGAGGGAAATCGCCGGGACCATGCCCCAGCGGCAGATCCTGGTGGTGCGGGAGCTTACCAAGAAATTCGAGGAAACCTGGCGGGGCCAGGTTGCGGATATCGCCCGGCAACTGCAAGACCTGGAAATCAAAGGCGAATGCACCCTGGTGCTCTCCTGCCCGGCGGCGGAGGTGGCGGCCTCTGCGGAGGACCTGGAGGAAGCCTTACTGAAAACCGCCCGAAAGGAAGGCTTGGCGGGGCGGCGGCTGGCGGACCGGGTGGCGGAGACCTTCCAAGTTTCCCGGCGGCGGGCCTACCAGGCCTATCTGGCCTTAAAAAAGCAGGGGCGGCTGGTATAAAATCCGGCCAAGACCGGGAAAAGGTAATCATAATTCTTGGCGCGCCGGCTAGGGCAAGATCTTCAGAATAAGCCGCCGGGCCACCAAACAGTTTTGGTCTCAAAGGTTTACATTATCTGAACCACATTCCATGATACAATGAATAAACCAGAATCCAAGCTGTGGCCCATTGAAAAGGAACTGTGGGTGGAAAACCGTTTGGGGGTGCATGCCCGCCCCGCGGCGAAAATCGCCACCGCGGCCCAGCAGTTCGACGCCGACGTTATGTTGGAAAAAGACGGCCTGGAAGTCAACGCCCGGGATTTGCTGGACGTTCTGGCCCTGGATTCCCCCCAGGGCACCAGGCTGGTGTTGCGCGCCCGGGGCCCCCAGGCCCGGGAGGCGGCCGGCTGCATCGCTTCTTTGTTCGCCCGCAAGTTTGAGGAGACATGAGCCCTAAGAATCTCACCATTCAGGGCATTCCCGCCTCACCCGGCATTGTCATGGGGACGGCGTTCGTCATGACCCAGCAAGGCCAGGTTTCGACGCGCCTGCTGTACACCGACAAGGAAGTGGCTGAAGAGCTGCAGCGCTTCAGCCGGGCGGTGGATCAGACGGAAGAGGAAATTACCAGTCTTCGGGAGGAAATTGCCGACGACCTGAAGGAACACGCCCACATCCTGGAGCTGCACCTGCTCATTCTTCGGGACCGGATGCTGCTTTTGGAGACCCAAAGGCTCATCAGGGAGCAGAACTTAAACGCCGAGCGGGCCCTGTATCAGGCGTTCCTGAAGATCAAGGAAGTGTTTCAGCGCATCGGGAACAAACACATCCGGGGGCGCATCCAGGACGTGGAAGCAGTCTACTACCGCTTGCTGGAGCACCTGAGCGGCCGCGGCAGCAGCAGAACCTTTGAGTTCGCCGAGCCGGTGATCATCGTGGCCCGGGACCTGTCCCCCGCGGACACCACCAAGATGTCCAGCGCCCAGGTGCTGGGTTTCATCACCGAGCGGGGCGGCAAGACCTCTCACACGGCCATCATTGCCAATTCGCTGGAGATCCCGGCGGTGGTAGGGCTGGACAGCGCCACCCTGGAGATTAATTCCGGGGACCTGGTCATCATCAACGGCCTGACCGGCCGGGTGATCATCGATCCGGATGAGGCCTTGCGCCGGAGTTACCAGGTCCGCCGGGAGGAATTCGAGACCTTCAAGTGGGAGGTGGCCAAGGGCAGTTCCCTGCCGGCGGTGACCAGCGACGGCTACCCCAACCGGGTGCTGGCCAACATCGAGTTGCCGGAGGAGGTCTCCCTGGCTAAAAAATACGGGGCCGACGGGGTGGGGCTTTACCGCACCGAATTCCTCTATCTGCGTCAGCGTCAGATGCCGACGGAGGAGGAACTGTTCCAGAATTACCGCCAGGTGGTGGAGGCCATGGCCCCCCGGGAGGTCACCATCCGCACCCTGGACATCGGTGGCGACAAGTTTCTCTCGCCCCTGGAATATGCCCCTGAGATGAACCCGGCCTTGGGGCTGCGGGCTATCCGTTTTTGCCTCAGGGAGCAGAACATCTTCCGCACCCAGCTCAAGGCCATCCTGCGGGCCTCGGCCTTTGGCAAGGTGCGGGTCATGTTTCCTTTGATCTCCAGTCCCCGGGAATTGCACGACGCCCGGCTGCTTTTGTTATCCGTCAAAGGAGAACTCGCCAGAGAAGGGATTCTGTTTGACCCCCAGCTCCCCGTGGGCGCCATGATCGAAGTGCCCGCGGCCGTCACCCTGGCGGACTTGCTGGCCCGGGAGGTGAATTTTTTCAGCATCGGCACCAACGATCTGATCCAGTATGCCCTGGCCATTGACCGGGGCAACAAGTCGGTGGCGGACATGCCGGCAAGTTCGGCATCCGGGTGGCCATGTGCGGCGAAATGGCCGGTGACCCGCTCTATATCCCGGTCCTTTTGGGCCTGGGAGTGGAAGAATTTTCCATGAACCCCACCTCCATCCCCGTGGTCAAGCGGATCGTGCGGATGACCCATTTGGGCGAAGCCCGGGAAATCGCCCGCCGGGCCTTGAAAAGGGCCACCGTGGAGGAAGTCAACGACTACGTCAGCCGGGAGATGGATCACCGGTTTCCAGATATTTTTCGTTTCGGCCGGCCCCTGGCCGCCAATCGGACTTCATGAAAGAAGACAATTTGAAGATCATCTGCCGTAACCGGAAGGCCTATTTCGATTACACCATCGACGCTCTGTATGAAGCGGGCCTGGTGTTGAAGGGGACCGAAGTCAAATCTCTGCGGCAGGGCCGGGTCAATATCAACGATGCCTTTGCCCGCTTCAAGGATGGCGAGATCTATCTTTACAATGCCCATATCAGCCCTTACTCCCCGGCGGCCCAGGAGAGCTACAATCCGGAGCGACCCCGCAAGTTGCTGCTGCACCGCTGGGAGCTGCGCCGCCTGTACGGCAAAACCCAGGAGCGGGGTTTCACTTTAATTCCCCTGCGGATGTATTTCAGGAATGAACACGCCAAGGTGGAGATCGCCCTGGCCCGGGGCAAAAGGAAGGTGGACAAACGGGAGACCATCCGGCGCCGGGAGGAGCAGCGGGAGATGGACCGGGCCCGCAAGCGGAGATAAGTGGTAGGGCGGACCTGAGGGCTCCCCCGGACCGCACCAGCAGATAATTCAGGGAATCGCGCATGGAATTTTTTGCCAGACTGGCCGAGAACCGCATCCTGGAAGCCATTGAGGCCGGTGAATTCGACAACCTTGAGGGCCAGGGCCGACCCCTCAATCTGGAAGATGACAGCCACATCCCTCCTGAGCTGCGCATGGCTTATAAGATCTTGAAAAACGCCGACTGCCTGCCCCAGGAACTGGTCTTGCGCCGGGAGGTGGTGCAGTTGCAGGATCTGGTGGCGGCCATGCCGGATGAAGCCGGAAAGCTCAAACAGATGCGCCGGCTCAACTTCCTGATAATGAAGTTGAACATGATGCGGCCGGTGTCGTCCGAATTGTTGGAGCACGACCTTTACACCCCCAAGGTCCTGGAACGCCTGGAGACCAAAAAATAAGGCCTTTGGGGCCCAGCATTTTTTGAGAGCGCCGTGCCTCATCGCTATGCTGTATGAAACTTCGTTTCGACCATCCTTGGTGGCGCACTCAGGCCCCGGCCCTAGCCCGCCGCCTGTTGCAGGTTTATCTTAAGACCTGCCCCTGTGAGCTGGAAGCGGCCCCGGAGGCGGGGAAGCTCATCGTTTCGGGCGCACCGGTCATCTATACCACCTGGCATTGCCATTTACTGGCCCCGCTGTTTTTGGCCCGCCGGTATCAAAGGTCGCGACTTCCTATAGTCTTGATGGCCAGCCCCAGCCGGGACGGAGAGTTTATCGCAACGGTGGCCCGGGGATTGGGTTTCATGGTGCTGGCAGGGTCTCGGCGCAAGGGCGGGGTCCAGGCCTTGCGCCAGATGGCCGACTGGTTTGACCGGGGACACAGTTGCGGCATGATTGCCGACGGCTCCCGGGGACCGGCCCGGGTGGCCCAGAAAGGGCCCCTGTATCTGGCCCGACTGACGGGCAGCGCCATCGTACCCCTGGCCGTGGCCGCCCGCCATAAACTGACTTTCAATACCTGGGACCGCTTTGAACTGCCCCTGGCCTGCAGCCGTTTGGCTTTGCTGGTGGGGGCGCCCTTCCGGGTGCGGGGCGATGAGCGGGGGCCGGCCCTGGAGGCCCGGCGCCTGGAGCTGGAAGCCCGCCTCAACCGCGTTTTTCAC
>JARRQO010000168.1:0-5255 GCA_037381685.1 Deltaproteobacteria bacterium
TTACTGACAAATATAAAGCTAGTATGGACCATATCCGGAATATTATTAAAAA
This sequence comes from Deltaproteobacteria bacterium, assembly GCA_037381685.1. GTDB lineage: Bacteria > Desulfobacterota > Desulfobaccia > Desulfobaccales > 0-14-0-80-60-11 > 0-14-0-80-60-11. The sequence goes on from JARRQO010000168.1 coordinate 53, forward strand.
ATATTTTGACCAGGATAAATGTCTTATTGATTACGATCCATTTAAAACGGCCAAAAAAGAAACTGACAAAGATCAAAATACGGAGTATTGACGTAAATTCGGTGGATTGGCCCATGCCGTGGCAGCATTAAACAGCCTTATTATTACTGCCTTGGTGGCCCTCATCCTTTGGAGTAGATTTTTTGATATTGAAAATCACAGTGTTACTAAAATATATCCCATTATTATTGGGAGTATATTAGCTTTTGTAAGCGCCTATGGCCTCCAGCACGTTGTCATTGAATATAAAGAGGAACTTGCAAAGAAGGAACTAAAAGGAACTAAGCAGTAAAATCATTATAGAAGACTAGAAGTAATGCTCAAAATCGCCATCACCGGGGGAGCCGGCTCCGGCAAGAGCACCGTGGCCCGGATGTTCAAGGAATTGGGCGCGGAAGTTCTGGATGCTGACGCCGCGGCCCGGGACACAGTGGCCGTGGGCGCCCCGGCCTGGCAGGAATTGCGCCGTCTTTATGGCCAGGAGTATTTTAATTCCGACGGCACCCTGAACCGGTCTAAACTGGCCCAACGCATCTTTGCTGACCCCGAGGCCCGCCGCCGTCTGGATGCCCTCATTCATCCTTTGGTGGCCCAGGAATTGCAAGCAAAAATGGCAGACCTGGAGCGCCGGGGCGTAGATTTGGTATTGGTGGAAGTGCCGCTACTGTTTGAAACCGGCCGCGAGCAGAGTTACGACCGGATCATCGTGGTCGCGGTCCCCCAAGCCCACCAAATCCGCCGCCTGAAGTCCCGGGACCACCGCGGGGCCGAGGAGATTCGGGGGATTCTTCAGGCCCAATGGCCCCTGGCCGACAAGGCGGCCCGGGCGGACTTCGTGGTGGATAATTCCGGTGACCTGAATGCCACCCTAAAGCAGGTGAAGAAAATCTGGGAAAAATTACAAAAATCCGCTTGACAGGGGGAAATAAAAAGGTTAGCGTTCAAAATAACCTTCCTTAGAGCAATCTACTGGCCTGATTAAAAAAGTTAAGGAAAAATCCCGTTTATCCCCTGGCGTTAGTGGAAACCTATCTGCATTTCTATCCCCCATGGCGGCTTTGAGCCGCGGGTAGCGGCCGTTCAGACGCGGGTCATATAATATCGAACGGCAATTATTCCGGTATTTACCATTAAACAGCTCTGGTGTGGGATGCATTGATATGCGTGGACAAGAGGTAACAATGAATTTATCTGATTTGAAACACAAAAAAATAAGTGACTTAGCTTCGCTGGCCCGGGACCTCAGCGTGGAGGGCGCGGCCGGAATGCGCAAACAAGAGCTGATTTTCGCCATCCTGCAAGCCCAGGTGGAGAAAAACGGAGTCATTTCCGGCGGCGGCGTCCTGGAAATCCTCCCCGACGGCTTCGGGTTCCTTCGGGCCCAGGATTATAATTATCTCCCCGGCCCTGACGACATCTACGTCTCACCCTCCCAAATCCGCCGCTTCAATCTGCGCACCGGAGACACCATTGCCGGGCAGATTCGCCCTCCCAAGGAAGGTGAACGCTATTTTGCCCTCCTCAAGGTGGAGCTGGTCAATTTCGAAGACCCCTCAGTGGCCCGGGACAAAATCCTGTTTGATAACTTGACCCCCCTGTATCCCGACGAGCGTCTAAAACTTGAAACAGCCCTGGACAACTTCTCGGCCCGGATCATGGACCTGATGACCCCTGTGGGGATGGGTCAGCGGGGTCTCATCGTCGCCGCTCCCCGCACCGGCAAGACCATGCTGCTCCAGAATCTGGCCAACAGCATTTCCATCAATCACCCCGAAGTCGTGCTCATTGTGCTGCTCATTGACGAGCGGCCCGAGGAAGTGACGGACATGCAGCGCAGCGTCAAGGCCGAAGTGGTCAGCTCCACTTTTGACGAGCCCGCCCAGCGCCACATTCAGGTGGCCGAGATGGTCCTGGAAAAGGCCAAGCGCCTGGTGGAGCACAAGCGGGACGTGGTTATCCTGCTTGATTCCATCACCCGCCTGGCCCGGGCCTACAACACCGTGGTCCCGGCCAGCGGCAAAATCCTCTCCGGCGGCCTGGATGCCAACGCCTTGCAGCGGCCCAAGCGCTTTTTCGGCGCCGCCCGCAACATCGAAGAAGGCGGCAGCCTCACCATCATCGCCACTGCGCTCATCGAAACCGGCAGCCGCATGGACGAAGTTATTTTCGAGGAATTCAAAGGCACCGGCAACATGGAGATTCATCTGGACCGCAAGCTCACCGAAAAACGCATCTTCCCCTCCATTGACATCAACCGCTCCGGCACCCGGAAGGAAGAACTGCTGCTGGCGACAGAGGACCTCAACCGCATCTGGATCCTGCGCAAGCTCCTGTCGCCCTTAAGCCCGGTGGACAGCATGGAATTCCTCCTGGAAAAACTGCGGGGAACCAAGAACAACGCCGAATTTCTGGCGGCCATGAACCGCTGATAGTAATTTCCTTTTGTCACTGCAAACCCCAGGGCGCATATCGGTGCGCCCTTTTTGCCCACCGGAAAATGAGGAGGGACCGGCAGGTTCATTTTACCACCCGGTTTCCTCTTGATAGTCATATTGTTTTGACCGGCCACCCCCTTTTAGCCCTTACCTAATTGCTTGACAGACCCTCGCCAGGACGGTAATTTTATAACTATAGTTTATATCTCAGCAGAATTTTTGCCCCAGGCCAAGCGCAGATCACCGTGGCTTGCCTATTGATTTTAAAAGGAGGCTTCTATGAAAATTCCCGCCCTCCAATCCGTTACTCTAGAAGTTCTGGTGGACAACTTTTTCGATGTGTTTGAGCCTTCCCGCCCCGGCTTCGTGGACCGGGTGGTGCCCGGCCGCCTCAAGAAGCCGTTGGTGGCGGCCCACGGGCTGGCTTATCTCATCACCCTGAATCACCAGGGCCGCCTCAGCCGTATCCTCATGGATGCCGCCAACTCCCCTTTGCCCCTGTTCAACAATTTGGAAGCCCTGGAACATGACGTCAACGATATTGACGCGGTGCTCTTGAGCCATGGGCACCCCGATCACTACGGCGGGCTCTTCGAGCTTTTGGCCAAACGCACCGGCCCTCCCCTCCCGGTCTATCTCCATAGAGATGTGTTTTTCCCCAAGATTCTGGTAACCCCTAAGGGCCGCATCGGTCCGTGGGTCCTGGAGCTGGACCAGTTGCTGGCCGCAGGCGTGGAACTCCACGAGAACCAAGGACCCGAACTGATCCTGGACCAGGCCCTCCTGACCGGAACCGTGGAGACCATCACCCCTTACGAGAAACCTTTGCCCAGCTTCCGGCGCCAAGTAAGCGGACAGGAGGAGCAGGACCTCTTCCCCGACGAGCAGGCTTTTGTAGCCCACGTGGAAGGCCGAGGGCTGGTGGTCATTGGCGGCTGCAGCCACCCCGGCATCGTCAACATGGTGAAATACGCCCAGAAACTTACGGGCATCCAGAAGGTCTCCGTGGTTTTGGGGGGCTTCCACCTCACCCCCCATGGCGACGAAACCATTCAACACACTATCCAGGGCTTGAAAGAACTCAACGCGGAACTGATCATGGCCGGCCACTGCACCGGCTTCCGGGCCCTTACCCAACTCGCCGCCGCCTTGCCCGACAACTTTATGGTTAGTTGCGTCGGCACCAAAATCACGGTGGCAGCCGGATAATTTTTGCAGGGGAGAGGCCAACAACCATACAAATCGGCCCCTCCCCTCCAAACTCCCCTCCGATGCTGCTTGCCGGAAGCGACACGGCACCCCGACTAGAGCAAATTAAGCAATCCCTTCCCCGGCAGCGCTCCTATCGGCTTTTTTGGAAAAAGTTAAGAAATGTCTTAATGAATCGGCAAAGCCATCCGTCTAATATCGTAAAACGCGTCTGGTTCCATGAGGCGGCAGAGAGCCAAAAGGTGAAAGCGAGGCTGATTTATTTTCAGGTTGATCAGGGGTTCCCGGGTCGCAAATGTTCCATCTTCAACAAGCCAGGCCCATGCGGCCGACCACTCTCCTGACTCAACACCCTCAACTAAGGAGAACCGTAATGAAAATATCTCGACAGCCTGCGGGGTTAATGGCCGCCCTGGCCTTGACTCTCGCCCTGATCCTGAACTGCGGCTTTACCGATATGGCCCGAGCCGCGTCCGAAGATGTGGCCATGTTTTACGACGAACTGTCCCAGTACGGGCAATGGGCGGAGTATGAGAATTACGGCCCGGTCTGGCGTCCCAGCCAGGTCCCGGAAAACTGGCGCCCCTACACCAACGGCCGCTGGGTGCCCACCAACAACGGCTATGTCTTCGAGACCCAGGAACCCTGGGGCTGGGCCACCTATCATTACGGCAACTGGATGCCCACTCAAGGTTACGGTTGGGTCTGGGTGCCGGGCCGCACCTGGTATCCTTCTACCGTGGAATGGCGCACCAGTCCGGAAAACACGCCGCCAAACGACGCTTACGTCGGCTGGGCTCCCATCCCCCCGCCCAACTATGTGCCGCCGCCGGCCTATGCCGCGCCGGGTTATAGTCCCGGCAACCCTATTGTAAATGCCCTGACGGCCCCCTTCTGGGTCTTCGCCAAGGCCGTCAGCTTTCTGTTGGGTCTGGGACAACCCTATGCCCCGGCCTATTCCTATGTTAACGCCGGGGTGCTGGTGCCCCCGTCTTATGTGCAGGTGTTTTATCCGCAGACGGTGATGGTCCGCAGATATTACACCCCGGCCTATTATCCCCCGGCTTATTTCCGCGGTCGACGCCTGGCCTTTGCCGCTTACAACTGGGGGCCTCCCCCGGCTTACCTTTATAGAGCCGCCAGGATCAACCGAGCGGTCTTTAATCGCTCCCTTTACCGCAACTCCGCCTATATTGCCAGGCTCCATAGCGTGGTTCCTCCGAGGCGGGTGATCAATCGTTACAGGTACGTCAAGCAAATCATGCCCCCGGCCCTGACCCGGGGACGAGCGCTACCGCCGCCCCGCAGAGTCAAGAATTACCGCCTGGCCCAGACTAATCTCTATAAACCCAATGTCCTGCCGGCCCCCAGGCAGGTGCCGGCGTTGAAAAAACAGTTCCCCAAAGTTCAGCCCGTCGCAGGCTTCCAGCCAGGACATGCAGTGCACCCGATGCCCCAGGCTAGACACGGCAAAGTAATGCCTGGAGGGCCGGCAAGCCCGACGGTACGCGCCCGGCCCG
>JARRQO010000169.1:0-6675 GCA_037381685.1 Deltaproteobacteria bacterium
AAAAGCCGTCGTTGCCCACATAATAGCTGATCCCGTAAGTCGGCAGCCAGTTATAGCGCTCCACGAACTGCATGGCTGCGGTGCTGCTGTTGAAATTAAACCAGAGGGGCAAGGAGACGAGAAACTCCACCCCGGAAATAATCAGGGTGGCGATCTTCAGCTCCTTGTGGCGCTTGCGGTCCAGGATCACCAGTATCCCTATCCCCACGACGGGGAGGAAGATCAGAATGGAGAGGATTGGTAGTTGCATTGAGCCCCCCCTAACGCCCAATAAGGTAGCCGGTGATGAGCACCACGCCGATGAGGATGGCCAGGGCATAGTTTTGCACAAACCCGGTCTCCAGCTTGCGGAGGTGGCTGCTCAGCCAACCGACGGTGGTGGCGCTGCCGTTCACTGCGCCGTCCACCACTTTTTCGTCCATGCCATGCCACAGGAAGTCGGAACCGCTCTTGATGGGCTCGACTACCGCGGCGTCGTAAATTTCGTCCACGTAATACTTGTTGTATACCAGGTCGTAGACGACCGGGATTTTCTCGGTGACTTTCTCCGGCAGTTCGGGCTGCTTCATGTACATCTTGTAGGCCAGAAAGATGCCGGCCGCGGCCACTGCCATGGAAAAGATCATCATGGTGACTTCAAACCAGGCCGGAGCGTGCGCTTCGTGGACCATGGGAGTGATGGCCGGAGCCAGAAAATCCCTGAACTTGTTGGCGCCCTCGATAATGGGGAAGCCGATGAAGCCGCCCACCACGCTCAAAGCCCCCAGGGCCATCAGGGGGATGGCCATGGACGGCGGGGATTCGTGGGGATGCACATGATGAGGGTCAAAGCGCTCCTCGCCGTGGAAGGTCATGAACACCGCCCGGAACATGTAGAACGCAGTTATAAAGGCCGCGACCGTGGCAATGCCCCAGAAGACGTAATGGCCGCTTGCGAAGGAGTGGAAGAGGATTTCATCCTTACTGAAGAACCCGGCAAATGGGAAGATCCCGGAGATGGCCAGAGTTGCCAGAATAAAGGTCCAGTAAGTGATGGGCTGATACTTCTTCAGGCCCCCCATATGACGCATGTCTTGTTCGCCGTGCATACCGTGGATCACGGAGCCGGACCCCAAGAAGAGCAAGGCTTTAAAAAAGGCGTGGGTCATGAGGTGGAAGATGCCGGAGGTAAAGGCCCCCACGCCACAAGCCAAGAACATATACCCCAACTGGCTCACGGTGGAATAAGCCAGGACGCGCTTGATGTCGAATTGAGCTATGCCGATGGTGGCGGCATAAATGGCGGTCAGCGCCCCGACGGCGGCCACCACGGTTAACGAGATGGGTGCCAGCACGTACAGGGTGCTGCAGCGGGCCACCATAAAGACGCCGGCGGTGACCATGGTGGCCGCATGGATCAAGGCGGACACCGGGGTGGGACCTTCCATGGCGTCGGGCAGCCAGGTGTACAGCGGAATCTGGGCCGACTTACCGGTGGCTCCCAGGAAGAGAAACAGGGTGATGGCGGTGATGACGCCGGAGCCCACTGGATACTTGGAGGCCAGAGCAAAAACTTCCTTGAAATTCAAGGAACCAAAGGTCCAGAAAAGCAGGAATATGCCCAGCAGGAAACCGAAGTCCCCGATCCGGTTGACCACGAAGGCCTTTTTCCCAGCGTCGGAGGCCGACTGTTTCTCGTACCAGAACCCGATGAGCAGATAAGAACAGAGGCCCACGCCTTCCCAGCCTACGAACATCAGCAGGAAGTTGTTGGCGCTCACCAGGGTCAGCATGGCAAAGACGAAGAGATTGAGGAAGGAGAAGTAGCGGTAAAACCCCTCGTCATCATACATGTAGCCGATGGAGTAGACGTGGATGAGGGCGCTCACCCCAGAGACCACCAGCATCATAACCAAAGAGAGCGGGTCGATCAGGTAGGCCACCGAAACCTGGAAGGGGCCCGAGGCGATCCAGGTATAGACCACCTTTTCCACCGACCGGGCATCTGCCGGGAGTTTGAGGAATTCCAGGAAGATCACCACGGTAAGCAGGAAACTCAGGCCCACGGTGGCGGAGCCGATGGTTCCCACTACTTTCTTGGGGAGACTCTTGCCCACCAAGCCGTTAATCAAGAAGCCGACGAAGGGCAAGAATGGAATCAGCCAGACATAATCCATCATGGGGTTCGCCTCACCACTTGAGGATGTTGAGATTGTCTACGTAAACGGTGCCCCGGTTGCGGAAGATAGCCACGATCAGGGCCAGGCCCACCGCCACTTCCGCGGCGGCCACGGTCAGGACAAAAAACACGAACATTTGGCCGTCTACGGCCTTGAAATAATCGGCAAAGCCGATAAAGGCCAGGTTGACGGAGTTGAGCATCATTTCAATGCTCATGTAGATGACCAGGGCGTTGCGCCGGATCAGGACCCCGACCACCCCCAGGGCGAACAGGGCCACGCTCAAGGCCAGGAAATAGTTGACAGGCACTACCATAAATGCTCTCCGGTTAACAGTCTCTCGCGCCGACGCCAGGGGCGCAACGTGCTTGGTTTACGGGCCCGGCGCCTTTGCGGGTCCATCACTTCAGCTTGCTTTTCGCCAAAACCACCGCGCCCACGATGGCCACCAGGAGCAAGACCGAGGTGACCTCAAAGGGCAGCAGATAGTCGGTAAACAGGCTATGGGCAATGGATTCGGTGTTGCCCAGGCCCGGGGCCATTTCCTTGGCCGCGGTCAGCGTGCTCCGGGTGATGCCGTATATCAGGATCAGGCCGGTGAAACCCGCCAAAACCAAGCCCACCAGTTTCTGCCCGATAAAGGGGATCGGGGGCGTCTCTTCCGGCTGGCGGATATTCAAGAGCATGATGACAAACAGGAACAGCACCATGATGGCTCCGGCGTAAACGATCACCTGGATGGCCGCGATGAACTCGGCGTGGGCCAACAGGTAGATGCCCGCCACCGCAAAGAAGTTGACGATGAGCCAGAGGGCGCTGCGCAACGGATGCTTCTGAAAGACCACCATCGCTCCGGAAATCAGGGCTATGCCGCCCAGGATGAAAAAGATTGTCTGCATCCCTCGGGCCTCCTATGATTGCCGCCGCAAATGGGGTCTGGATAACCAGTTCATAGCCAATCCCCCAAGCGCAGTTGCGACTTGCTCTGGGTTGCCCTCTCGATATCGAGAATGAGCATCTTTTTGTTTTCTTGGGCCAGTTCGTAAAGGTTGTTCAGCTTGATGGCCCCCTTGGGGCAGGCCTCCTGACAAAACCCGCAGAAGATGCAGCGCTGCAGGTCGATGGTGAAGGCAATCGGATACTTCTCATGGTCCGGGCCTTCATCCGGCACGATGCCCTTGATGGCATTGGACGGGCACACCGCCATGCACAGAGTGCAGGCCACGCACCGTCGGCTACCGTCCTCGTTGATAGTGAGTTCGGGATGGCCCCGCCAGCGGGGGGAGACCTGCCGTCTGACTTCCGGATACTGCAGGGTGATGTGTTTGGTGAAGACCATCCGTAACGTGGTCGCCAACCCTTTTAGCAAAGGAATAATCATGGATTAACCCTTGAGAAATAAGATTACTGCCCCGGTGAGCATAATGTTCACCAGGCCCAGGGGCAACAGGACCTTCCAGCCCAACTGCATGAGCTGATCAAACCGGAACCGGGGGAAGGTGCCTCTTAGCCAGATAAAGAGGAAGACCAACGCAAAGGTCTTGATGACAAACCAGATGACCGGGGGCAGAACCGGCCCCTGCCAGCCGCCCAAAAATAGGGTGGTAGCCAGGGCCGAGGCCACGATGATGTGGGTGTATTCCCCCATCATGAACAGGGCCCACTTCATGGAGCTGTATTCCGTCTGGTACCCGGCTACCAGTTCGTTTTCGCACTCGATGAGGTCAAAGGGCGTGCGGCCGCACTCGGCCACGGCCGCAATCATGAAGATCAGAAAGCCCAGGGGTTGGTAAACCACAAAAGGGATGGTCTGCTGAGCTTCCACGATCTTGACGGTGCTCAAAGTCCCGGCCAGCATGATCACGCCGATGACCGACAGCCCCAGGGCCAGCTCATAGCTGACCATCTGGGCGCTGAGGCGCAAGCCCCCCAGCAAGGAGTATTTGTTGTTGGAGGCCCAGCCGCCCAGGACCGCGCCGTACACCCCCAAAGAACCCACCGCGAAGATGTAGAGCAGGCCGATGTTGGTATCCGCGATCACCCCCTGATTCAAATGGGCCACCGTCAGGTTGAAAGTATAGCCGTAGATGGTGATTTCCGGCGGCAGGAGGGTCTGGGCGAAGGGGATCACCGCAAAGGGCAAAAACGCAGCGCTGGCCGTGATGATCGGAGCCATAACAAACAGGACCTTGCTGGCGCCCGGCGGCGTGAAGTCCTCTTTGAACATCAGTTTGAGGAGGTCAGCCAGGGGCTGGAGCAATCCCCAGGGGCCCACCCGGTTGGGACCGTACCTCAACTGAATAAAACCCAGGATCTTACGTTCCATGAGTACCGTGTAGGCTACGCAGGTGAGCAGGATCACCAGCACCACGGTGATCTTGAGAACGCTGATAATTACAAGGAGGGGCAGATTCATATTCTCAACCCTTTTGGATGGTCACGCGCACCAGGTTGGAGTTAAGGGTTAAATCATGGGCTGCCGGGTCGCCGAAGTGCTCCGGCAGGAACACCACACCCGCAGGCATCTCGTTGGTCAATTTTACCGGCGCGGTGATTTCCCCGTGGGAGGAAATGACTTTTACCACCTCGTCCGGCTCCACTTCCAGGCTCTGGGCGTCTTCGGGATTCATCTTTAAGACTGCCCCTTTGGTGACCACCAGGGTGCCACAGGGGTGGTGGGTGGTATAAGAGCCGGAGTGCTGCAGGGACTTGCCGATGATCAGGGTGTAAGGCCGCCGGCCGGGCAGGCTGAGGTCCACATCAAAGGGCACGAAAGTACCGCTGTGATTGGCCTTGATGTCAGGACACGGCGCACTCAGCTTGGGCGCCAGGCCGGCCCACAGGGGCATTTGCTTGGCCATCTCCCGGAAGATTTCCTTGGGAGCGCTGTATTTGACGCCGGCAAACCCCATCCGGCCCGCCAGATCGCTGATGATCTGCCAGTCGGGGCGCACCCCGTTGACCGGCAGGGCTTGTTGTATCAACCCCAACTGGCCGGTGCTGCTGATAAAGGTCCCTTCCTGTTCGGCGTGCACCGCCACCGGCAGCACCACCTGGGCCAGCTTGGCGGTATCCGTCAGGAAGGCGGCAGGACGCCCACTTCGCTGACCCCCCGGGTCTTGTTCTTTTCGGCTATGGGGTATAGGGCCGAACCGGGGACCTCGGGTTTGCCCACCAAAAGAAAGAGGTCGGCCAGGGCCAGGGCGTTCTGTTGCCCCTTATCCTGGGCCAGCAGTTCAGTGCCGAAAATGATGGCCGGGGCCTGGGCCTGGGCCAAAAGCGCCGCAGCTTCCTTGAGCTCACTGTCTTCCACCCCGGTCTTGGTGGTGATTTCCTTGGGGGTGATCTTGACGCTGTCCTTGAATTCGTCCAGGGCCTTGGCCGCAATCGCCGGGGTCCACTCCGGGTTGTCCGCCAGGAAGAATTTTATCAGGCCCGCGATGAGAATGCGTTCGCTGCCGGGCTTGTATCTCAGAGAGAGGCTGGCATAGCGGTCGAACTTGGTCTTGCGGGGATTGGCCACAATCAGCTTGAAATTCTCCCGCTCCTTAGCCTCCATGAGCTTCCAGCCCATGGGCGGCATCTCCGGGGTGACGTCGGTGTCCACCACCAGGACCACGTCGGCCTGGGCCAGATCTTCCAGTTTCCCCAGGACAAAGGGAAAACCGCTGCCCGAGGCTTCTTCCTTGACCTCAAGGGTGGAGTTGTAAGGGGGCTTCAAGGCGCTGCTGGCTTCCACACCTTCCAGCTTGGGTGGCCCGTAGACCTCGGTCAGGGCCGCAAGCGCCCGGACATAGTTGGCGCGGCCGGGGTTGTCCATCTGGTTGGTGGTCAGCCCGGCCCGGAAGAATTTTTGGAAGGCGAAATTGGCTTCATTGGTGGCTCGGGGCGACCCCACCCCATATATCGCCTTGGCGCCGTCGGTTTCCATGATTTCCTTAAACTTATCGGCCACCAGGTCCAGGGCTTCGTCCCAGGAAGCCTCCCGGAAATCCTTCTTTTCCCGGATCAGCGGAGTCGTCAGGCGATCCGGCGCTTCCACCACCGGTCCGCCGAAGCGGCCCTTGCCGCACAACAGGATGGTGTCGCCGTTGTAGGCCCGCATGATCTTGCCGTCTTTGACGTGCAACTCATAGGTGCAGCCGCCGCCGCAGAAGGGACAGGCAATCTCGGTTTTTTCCACCTCCCAGGCCCGGGAGCGGTACTTGAACTGCTTGTTGATCAGGGCCCCCACCGGGCAGATGTCGATGCAGGAGCCGCAGAACTCGCAGTCCAGGGGCTGGGCGCCGCTAGACAGCTCGGTGAAATAGCCGCGCAGCGTGAAGTTGATGGCCATGGCCCCCACCCGGTCCCGGCAGATGCGGACGCAGCGGCCGCAGGTGACGCAGCGGTCCGGGTGGCGCTCCACCAACTGGGAAACGTAGTCCGGATTGGGATCGAGTTTGACCGCGTCCAAATCCACCGTGTCCACGCCCAGGGCATGGGTCAAATCCTGGAGTTCGCATTCCCCGCCCTT